>DOBT01000270.1 GCA_003503675.1 Cyanobacteria bacterium UBA8530
TCTACCAACTGAGTTACGCCCGCAACAGCAGTTTTCTATCTTATACGCCCTGGGGATTTTGTCAAGGGAGCCTTCGCATCAAAGGGAGCTCTTGAAGGCCTTGTAATCCTGCTTGACCCGCTCTTCGTACTGTTCGGCGAAATCCCCGATGAGGCGGGCGAAGTCCGCGGCTTTTCCGGCATCGGCCAGGATCTGGCGGGCTTTTCCCGAACGGGCATGGGCTCTCGCCGTCGCCAGGGCGACCGTGTCCAGGAAATTCCGGAAACTCTTCTCGCTCTTCAACTCGGCCAGCTCGACCGCACCCTTGGCCGGCTGCCATTCGCGCACCAGGAAGTCGCAGCCGGCCAGACGGGCGGTGCCCAGGAAGGCATCGGGACTGGGGAGGAAATAGTCGTAGGCGCGGGAAACGCGCTCGGCCGGATTGCCGTTCGGGCCGGAGGCGAAGGGGGCGGCGGCGGAGGCGGTTTCTTCCTTGATTTCCAGGATCAGGTCGTCCTCGTCAGCGGGGCTTTTTCCCTCGATGAGCACATCGAAACGGTAACGGCCGACGGAAGCGGTGCCGGCGACGCAGGAAGCGAGGTCCTTCACCTTGAAGAAGGANNCTCCCTCCCGGCGCTTGGCGGCATAGTCGGAAACGGCTTCCAGGACGAGGGGACGCATCTTGGCGTCGAGTTGCTGCAACTTCTTTCCGAAAAGAAAATGGCCCCCGCTGGCCAGATTGGCCAAGAAGGCGGAACGGGTGACGCTTCTCGCCGAATCGATGGCCTTGAGGGCGGAACCGCTCAAGGCCTGATCATCGATCGAACGGGAAAGCTCACCGGAAGATGCTGCCAGACGCTCGAGCTGTTGGAGGTAGGACTTCAAGAAGCTTTCGGTCAAATCGGAGGGCTTGAAGCCGGCCTCATTGGCTGCCAGGCGAATGGAAACCGCGCAACGGGCCACCTCCCAGGTATAGGGGGCGAGGGCCGCTTCGTCGAAGTCGTTGAGGTCGTAAGAGACGACGCCGTTTCCGGCTTGAAAGGTACCGAGGTTCTCCAGGTGGAGATCGCCCTGGATGGGGATCACCGTCGAGCTCTTCCATTCCTCCCGCTTGGAGGCGTCGAGGTAGTAGAGGTGAGCGCTGCCCCGGAAGAAGGAGAAGGCGCTTTCCTTCATCTTCTGGTGTTTCTGGCGGAGGAGTTCGGGGTCGCGCTTGGCGACGGGGGCGTCATAAGCTCGGATGACGGCCACGGGATCCCGGTTCTTCCCGAGCGAGGAGAAAAAGTCGAGGGAATTTTGGGCCGCCGCCGGGGAGATATTCGGGCCGCAGCCCGACAGGAACAACAAAACGGCTGGAAAGAATGCCCTTTTCATGTCTCGCTCCTCTTCCTATTCCCTTCTTCCTTATCGAAAAAAAGGGAGCCGGTCTTTCTGATGGAACCCCTAAGTTTCCTTTAAAGCGGGGTGAAGGAAAGGGGGCGCAGCCTCGACAATGGCGCGTTTTCAGGTATAATGAGGCCTCAGGGGGAACGATGATAAACAAGCTTTTTGAGATAGAAAGAACCTTCAATGACCTCGGCGAAATGCTCGCCGATCCCAAAGTGCTGGGCGACCAATCGCTTATGCGCAAATACACCAAGGCCCGCTCTTCCATGGCGGAAACGGTCGAGAAGTTCCATCTTTGGCGGCAAGCGACCGAAGATCTGGAGCAAACCCAGGCCATGCTCAAGTCCGAGAATGACCGCGAACTGCGCGAAATGGTGGAAACTGAGATCGAGGGCTTGCAAAAGCAGGTCAAGGAACTCGAGGAACGCCTCACCATCCTTTTGCTGCCTCGCGATCCCAACGACGACAAGAACATTCTGCTCGAAGTGCGCGGCGGCGCCGGCGGGGACGAAAGCAATCTCTTCGCGGCCGACCTCATGCGCATGTATTCCCGCTATGCCGAAAGGCGCGGCTGGAAGGTCGAGCTGGTTTCAATCAACGAAATGGACCTCGGCGGGGTCAAGGAGGCCGTTCTCCTGATCAAGGGCGAGCAGGTCTATAGCCGCATGAAGTACGAGAGCGGCGTCCACCGCGTCCAGAGGGTCCCCGTCACCGAGGCCTCCGGCCGTATCCACACCTCGACCGCCACCGTCGCCGTTTTGCCCGAGGCCGAAGAGGTCGACGAGATCGAAATCAGGTCCTCCGACCTCAAGATCGACACCTTCCGCTCCGGCGGCAAGGGCGGCCAGAACGTCAACAAGGTCGAAACCGCCGTCCGTATCACCCATCTTCCCACCGGGGTCGTGGTCGCCTGCCAGGAGGAGCGCTCCCAGCTCCAAAACAAGGAAAAGGCAATGCATTACCTCAGATCCAAGCTGATGGCCACCCTGCGCAGCGAAGCCACCTCGGAATACGCCGCCAACCGCAAATCCCAGGTCGGCACGGGCGATCGCTCCGAGCGCATCCGGACCTACAACTTCGCCGAGAACCGCGTCACCGACCACCGCATCAAGCTCACCCTCTACAAGCTCGAAGCCATCCTCAACGGCGACATGGACGAATTGCTGGACGGCCTCCTCGCGGCCGAGCAATCCGAAAAAATGGCCGCCCTCACCTCCCAAGCCTGATCAATGAATCGAGCCCGCTTCGGCGGGTTTTTTTTTGGGATCCGGCGCATACCGGAGCATACCGATGCATCCCCCCCCTTGCGAGGGATCTCGAGGAGAAAAAGGATGAAATCGCCATTGGCCTTTTTTTAAATATGTATTAAAATGAAAGGGTCGAACTTTAAATCCTCATTTAGGAGAGGTTGAATATATGAAAAACGTACTCGTCGCCGTCGCCCTGGTCTTCGGACTGAGCAGTCAGGTTTTCGCCGCTGTTCCTTCCCAGCCGGTTTCCTCCGAAAAGACCAAGCTGACCTCTATCAGCATCCAGCCCGTGGTTCCCCACAAGCCCAAGCAGGGCGAATACGTGATCCAGCCCGTTCTCTAGCAGAGTTCTGAAGGGGGATGTCTCGAGACATCCCCCCTTTTTTGTGTGTTAAACTGGTGTTATGGAAGAGTTGAAGCGAATTCAGACCATTGACGAGGCCCTACGGAAAGGCAGCCGAGCCCTCCTCGGCGCCGGGATTGGATCGGGCGCCCTCGAAGCCTCCATCCTGCTCGGAATGGCCACGGGGATGGACCGCCTCGCCTTGATCACCAACCCCAGCCGATTGCTCGCCCCCGAGGAAGTCGCCTTTTTTTGCGAGAAAATCGAAAAACGCCTCAATCGGGAGCCCATCCAGCACATCCGCGGCAAACAGGAATTCATGGGGCTCGACTTCATCGTCACGCGTTCGGTGCTGATTCCCCGCCCGGACACCGAGATCCTGGTGGAAGAAGTGCTCGATCGATGCCAGGAGAACCCCGCCCCCCTCTTGCTGGACATCGGGACCGGCAGCGGGGCGATAGCCGTCTCGATCGCTTCCTACCTCCCTTCCGCCAAGATCACCGCCACCGACCTCTCCCCCGAAGCCCTCGAAGTGGCGAAAAAAAACGCCCTCCATCACGGAGTCTCGATCGACTTCCTTTTGGGCCCCGATTTCGAACCCCTCGAGGAAAGAGGGGGCTATGAAGGTCTTTTCGATTTCCTGGTGAGCAACCCCCCCTACATCCCGAGCGAGGAAATTCCGACCCTCGAGCCGGAGGTGAGGGATTTCGAGCCTCTCCTGGCCCTCGACGGAGGAAAGGACGGCCTGGATCTCTACCGCCGATTCGCCGTCCAAGCCAAGAAATACCTGAGAAAAGGGGGCTGGATCCTGCTCGAAGTGGGTGCCGGACAAGCTCCCGCCGTCGCCGCCCTGCTGGCCGACGCTTCCTGGGAGGAAATCGGAACTTGCCTCGATCTGAGCGAGATCGAACGCGTGGTCTTCGCCCAAAAGAAAAAATGAAGAGAATCCTTTACGAGCCCGCCTTTCCCTTTTCCGAGGAGGCCGCCTCGGCCCTGAGGAAGGGGGGGGTGATCGCCTTTCCCACCGATACCGCCTACGGGCTGGGTGCCGATCCCCTGAACGAAGAAGCCTGCGAAACCATTTACGTCATCAAAGACAGGGCTCCGGATCAACCCTTGATCCTGCTCGGCGACCGCATTGAGGACTTTCTGCCCTTTTGCCGCTTCTCTTCCACCGCCCGGAAGCTCGCGGCGAGATTTTGGCCGGGGGGGCTCACCTTGATCCTCTCAGCGAAAGAAACCGTTCCGAGCTGGGTAAACCGAGGAAAGAAGACGATCGGGGTCAGGATACCCGACTGCGATTCGCCGCGAGAAATATCCCGCCTTCTGGGCAGGCCCCTCGCCACCACCAGCGCCAACCGCTCGGGGCAACCCAGCCCGCGTTCGGGGGACGACGTCTTCGAGCAGTTGAAAGACACCGCGCTCATTCTCCTGCTCGACGGGGGACCGACCTCGACGGGCCTCGATTCCACCCTCGTCGACCTGAGCGGAAAAGAATGGAAAGTCCTTCGACAGGGAGGGGTTTCCCCCGAATCCCTGCGCGAAGTCCTAGGAAAGAGTTGAGATGCAAAGCCAAACCAGCTACGAGCTCCAGGCGGACTTGAGAGGGGCCTGGCTCTCGATCGATCTCGGAGCCATCCGCCACAACGTCTGGCAGCTTCGCGCCTTTCTCCCCAGGGACACGCGCATCATGGCGGTGGTGAAGGCCGACGGCTACGGCCACGGAGCCCTCATGACCGCGCGCACGGCGCTCGAAGCCGGGGCCGAGTGGCTGGGAGTGGCGACGGTGGCCGAAGGCCTTCAGTTGCGCTCCGCCGGCATCAACTGCCCCATCCTCCTGCTCGGCCTGCTGGTTCCGGATGCCTACCCGGCGGCGATAGCCAACGGCTTCCACCTCACGGTGGCCGACGGCAGGGAGATTCGCCGCATCGAGGCGATCGCCACCTCCCTCAACCAGGTGGCCAACGTCAACCTCAAGGTCGATACCGGCATGACCAGGGTGGGAGCCCTGCCGAGCGAAGTCGCGGGATTGATTTCCCTGGTGGATTCCCTGCCGAACATCCGATTGGCGGGTCTTTCCTCCCACTTCGCCAAGTCCGAGGAAGAAAACGAAAAAAACAAAGAGAACGCGACCGAGCGGCAACTCTCGATCTTCAGGGAACTGCAGCGCTCCCTGCACTTGCCCGCTTCCATCCTTTTGCACACCGCCAACTCGGCCGCGACCCTTTTCCATCCCGAAAGCCACTACGACCTGGTGCGGCCCGGTCTGATCCTCTACGGCGTCTCTCCGAACTCCAAGCGAAGCCTCCCCTTTCCCTTGCGCCCGGCCCTCTCCCTCAAGGCCCGCATCACGCAGCTGAAGACCGTTCCGCCGGGGGTTCCCATCGGCTACAGCGGGACCTTCGTTTCCTCGCGTCTCACCACGGTGGCCCTCCTGCCGGTCGGCTACGCCGATGGCCTGCCGCGCTGCCTCTCCAACCGTCAAGACGTCCTGGTGCGAGGAAAACGCTGCCCCATCATCGGCAACATCTCGATGGACCAGTGCGCCATCGACGTGACCGACGTTCCGGTCGAGGTGGGGGAAGCGGTGACGCTTCTGGGGGAAGGGATCGGCGTCGAGGAATGGAGCGAGACGGCCAAGACGATCCCCTACGAGATCATCTGCGGCCTGGGCATGCGCCTCCCCAAGGTTTTCGAAAATGAAAAATAAGTGACGAGCTTTAATCGGGCACCCTGGAAAAGGCTTCCTTGAGAGAAGCGTAGCTGTCCAGGGCGAGGGAATGGTCCGCGGCCGGCCCTCCGCCTTTGGCCTCACCGGTGAGGTAGACGTCGAAGGCGTTTTCGTAGCGGGAAAGCAGCTTCCTGGAAACCAGGGTCTCCAGGCGAACGGGCTCGATCCCGAGGAAGTCGCGATCGCCGAGCCCCGCGGCGAACTGGAAGGCCATGGCCACCAGGGTGGATGAAGCCCCCAGGGAAAGGTCCTTCAGGCTTTTCGGGCTTTCGCCCAATACCAGGACCTTCTCGAAAATCCTCCCGCCCTTTTGGGGATGGATCACGCAGAGAAGGTATTTGCCCGACGGCAGCCCTTTTTTCTCCAACGATACCTGGAAGGCGCCCCCCCTGAGCGTGCCGAGGGTAGGGGTGCTCTTTCGCTCCGGGAGGTCCGCCGCGGCGATGTTCCAGCCATCGGTCGAGACCTCTGGAAACAGGGGAGGAACGACCTTCCCTTCCAGGGAGATCGACTCTACCCGGGGACAACAGCCCGCCGAAGCGATCAGGAGCATCGAAAGAAAGAAGTCTTTTTTCATCCTTCCAATCTAGCCACAGTCCGTCCTTTTCGTAAAGGGCGCCTTTTAATAGTAACCTCGGCCGCTTTGTGCTAATTTTAAGGCGTTCCCTTGCTCCAATTAAGCGAGCTACCGGAGGAACCGATAGGATGGAAATGCTGAGGATGCTGAGGATGCTGAAACGGCTTGGCTTCTGCTTTTTTCTGGTTTTGGCGGCCTATCAGCAGGCCCGGGCCGACGAACTCGGCTCGATCAAGGTCACGACGAACCTCTTCGATTCGAAGGTTTTCCTGGACGACAACTTTCGAGGGACGGCCCCGCTGGTCCTCGAAGAGGTTCCCTTCGGCTTTCATCTCCTCCGACTCGAGAGCGAGGGATGCGAAACTTTTTCGAGGAAGTACGAGGTTGCCTCCAGCGAACCGCTGCTGGTCAAAGCCGTCCTGCGCCCCCAACTGAACGGAATCCTGATCCTCAACCCCTTCGAGGGAAACGAAAACCCGAAAAAAATCCCGATCACCGCCTTCCTGGCGGGCGGAACTTTTCTCGAAGGCTACTGGGGATTGCTCGGAATCGGGGCGAAATTCTGGTCTTCCGGGCTCTTCGACTTTACTTTGCGGAGCGGGGGGATGACGGGCGTCACTTCCTCCGTGCCCTTCAATGGGGTTTACTTGGAGCCGAACCTGCTCGTGGGCCACCCCCTTCGAGAGGGTTGGCGGGGTTACGCCGGAATCGGCGGGCGCGCCTCGCTCGTGAACTTCCGCGGCCTTTCCGAATTGAGGAACTACTACGCGGGCAACCTCGTCATGGGGGTATGGGCCTCGGAGAGATGGTTCTGGGAAGTCCGCTGCGGGCTCCTGAGGAACGTCAACGATCCCACCCGCAAACTGGAGCTCGGCTTCGGCTCGATCTTTTAAGAAAGGAAGACCATGCGCTTCGCATTTCGGGTGCTTTTCCCGGTCTTGCTTTTGTTGTCCTCGGGCTGCGAGTACAGCGTGATCGATCCGGCCCTGAAGCGCATCATGGGCCCCACCAGCTCGGGGGACAACCCTTACCTTTCCGGCAGCGATCCCGCCGCCATCATCACCACCCCCACCCTCAAGCCGGGGACCCCCGCCAGCGGGCCGCGCGACTCCTATCTCATCTATTCCGCCGTCACCGGCCTCAACGACCCCACCGACGTGGCCTTCGACGGCAACGACAACCTCTTCATCGCGGAAAGGGGCTCCCATCGCATCCGCAGGGTTTCTCCCCAGGGCCGGATGGAGTACTATGCCGGCGACGGCTTCCAGGATCAGGAAACCCACGCGGGGCGCTACAACGGGGACGGGGATGCCTTGAAGATGAGCTTCTACGGGCCCTGCGCCCTGGCGGTCGATCCGATCGGAAACCTCTTCGTGGCCGATTCCTACAACCAGCGCGTCCGCGAGGTGACCAAGGAGAGCCGGATCCTGACCGTTGCGGGCAACGGCGAACCCGCCTATGTCGGCGACGGAAGGGCCGCCACCGCGGCCAGCCTGAAGCTCCCGGCGGGACTGGCGATCGATCCTTTCGGCAACCTCTACGTGGCCGATTCCGGCAACCACCGCATCCGCATGGTCGATCAAGCCGGGATCATGAGCACGGTCGTCGGCAAGGGAATAGACGGTTTCACCGATAACCGCCCCCGTTCGGATGCCCTGCTCAACTATCCGGCGGGAATTTCCTTCGACACCCTCGGCAACCTCTATATCGCCGATCGCCTCAACCATCGCATCCGAAAGGTCGATCTGGGCGGGACCATCACCACCGTGGCCGGAAACGGGTCTGCGACGGGCCCTTCCGAGAACGCGGGGGACAATGGCCTCGCCACCGAAGCTTCCCTCAGCTACCCTCAGGACGTGGTGGTCGATCGCTACGGCTTCCTCTACATCGCCGACACCGGGCACCATCGCATCCGCCGCGTGGATCCCCAAAGCAAGAAGATCCGCACCATCGCGGGGAACGGATTCCCCGGGGTGACGGGAGACAGCGGACCCGCCATCGACGCCCGCCTGAACTTTCCCAGCGGCCTGGCCGTCGGCTCCGACGGTTGCCTCTACGTCGCCGATTCCTCGAACAACCGCATCCGCAAGCTGCAGTAAAAAGGGATCGAAATTTTCTTCCGATCCCTCATTATTTTCTTCCGATCCCTTATTTCTTTTTCCCCACCACCATCATTCCACCCCACGGGAAGCGAGTCATCCGCATCGAGGGGAAGTAGCGCCCGAAGAATCTCTTTTCTTCCCGGAAGCCCACGATCTGGTAGCCTCGCATCCTGGCCCAAAACCGCCAGAAAGGCAGGCCTTCGAGGCAGGTGTCGGTGAGAATCATCTCCCCGGCGGGTTTTAGCACCCTCAGGACTTCATAAAGGAGTTCCTCCCGCTCGCGGAAGCGGTGCCAGGCGTTCGCGGAAACGATGCGATCGAAGGTCTCGTCCTCGAAAGGCAGGCCCTGTAGGGAGGCCTGTAAAAAGCAGACGCTCTTCGCGGGGGCGATTCTTCCCTCGAGTTCGCCCAAAAAAGGACGGTCATCGATCCCGACGACTTCTCTCGCCCCCCGCGCCAGGCTCAGGGTCAGTTCTCCCTCGCCGCAACCGAGGTCGAGGATGCGTTGGTTTGGATGGGGGTTCGTCGCAGAGAGCGCCAGCCGGCGGTTCTTCGCTTTCAGGATCTTCATGAGGTTCATGGTGGCATTGTACCCGAAACCTTGACATTTCGCCCGACCTGCGGTGAGATGAGTGAAAAACATCGGTTTCCGCGAGGGAGGGTAAAGTTGAACATCGAAAACAAGCAATATGACGTGATCGTGATCGGCGGAGGCCCCGCAGGCCTTTCCGCAGCCCTTTACGCCTCGAGAGCCAACCTTTCGACCTTGTTGGTCGACAAGGGAGTCACGGGGGGTCAAGTGGCCACCACTTTTTGGATCGAGAACTATCCCGGCTTCCCCGACGGGGTGGGCGGACCGGAACTGATCGCCTCCATGGAAGCCCAGGCCAAGCGCTTCGGCACCGAGATCGCGGTCATCCACGAGGTTCTCGACCTGGACGCGAACCAGTCCCCCCTGCGCCTCTCCACCACCGAAGGCAATTTCCTCGCCAAGACCCTGATCATCGCCAGCGGGGCCGAACCGGGAGTCGGCAAGGGCAAGTTGAACATTCCCGGCGAGGACACCCTGCGCGGAAGGGGCGTCTCCTATTGCGCCACCTGCGACGGGGCCTTCTTCCGGGACCTGGACGTCGCGGTGATCGGCGGCGGGGATTCCGCCATCGAGGAAGCGATCTTCCTGACCAAGTTCGCGAAAAGCGTCACCGTGGTCCACCGCCGCCAGGAGCTTCGCGCCGCCAAGGTCCTGCAGGAAAGGGCCTTCAACAACGAGAAAATAAAGTTCAAGCTCGGCCGGGTGCCCGTCGAGATCAAGGGCGAAACCAAGGTGGAAGGCCTGGTCGTCGAGGACGTGAACTCCAAGGCATCGGAAACCCTGGATGTCAAAGGGGTCTTCATTTTCGTAGGGGTGCAGCCCAACTCCGGCTTCCTGAAGGACAACCTCGACCTGGACGCGCAGGGCTACATCCTCACCGACGAGCGGATGCGCACCTCCATCCCGGGCGTCTTCGCCGCCGGGGACATCCGCCAGAAGCAGCTCCGCCAGGTGGTCACCGCCGTGAGCGACGGGGCGATAGCCGCCGTCGAAGCCGAAAGATTCATCGAGGGCTTGAATTAAAGTGATTCTCCGATAAGTCGAACACCAACCGTCATTCCCGCGTAGGCGGGTATCCAGGGGCAATGTTGGTCGCTCCGGGTCCAAAAGGATTTGCCTTGATTCAGCACAAGTTTTTTTCGATCGATCCTATAATTAAGGACGGTTAAAAGTCCTTTTTTTCGGGGGTCGAAATGGCAGGTGAAGATCGGCCTGCCGATGATCGAGATCTTGGCCCAGAACCATCCCAGTCCCCAGATGCAGGCGATGGCCAGTATGACCCTCAACTCGGTCCATTCCTCGACCAGTAACAACACCAACTACAACGCCGTCGTCAACTTCTTCCAGCAGATCCAGAACCTGTACTGATAATAAAAAAAGGAAGGGCCGCTTCGAAGTGAAGCGGCCCTTCCTTTTTGTTTATTATTTCCAATCGGAAACCAATTTGGTCAGGAGGCGTACGCCCACTCCCGAGCCCCCTTTGGGGGTGTAGGGGCGGCCCTTGTCTTCGCGGGCGGTGCCGGCGATGTCGAGGTGGACCCAGGGGCCCTCGGCGAACTTGGCGAGGAAGGCGGCGGCGGTAATGGCGCCGCCCCAGCGGCCGCCGATGTTCTTGCAATCGGCCACGTCGCTCTTGAGCTGGTCGGTGTACTCATCCCAGAGGGGGAGTTCCCAAACCCGTTCGTTGGTTTCTTCGCCGGCCTTCTTGATCCTGCTCTTGAGTTCGTCGTCGTTGCCCATCATGCCGGTGGCATGGGAGCCCAGAGCGACGACGCAGGCGCCGGTGAGGGTGGCGAGGTCGATGGTGACGGCGGGATCGAAGCGCTTGGCATAGGCCAGGGCGTCGGCCAGGATCAGTCTTCCCTCGGCGTCTGTGTTACCGATCTCGACGGTCTTTCCCGAAATATTGAGGATGTCGGAGGGACGGAAGGCGTTGCCGCCCGGCATGTTCTCGCAGGTGGGGATGAGGCCGACGACATGGCGCTTGAGGCCCAATTTGGCGATCGCCCTCATGGCACCCAGCACGGCGGCCGCGCCGGACATGTCGTCCTTCATCTCCTCCATGCCTTCGCGCGGCTTGAGGCAAAGCCCGCCGGAATCGAAGGTGATGCCCTTTCCGACCAGAACGATGGGCTTTTCGTTTTTTTCGGCTTTGGCCTTCTTGCCGTACTCCAGGACGATGAGCTTGGGGGCCTTGGAGGAGCCGGCGGCGACACCCAGGATCCCGCCCATTCCGAGTTCCTTCATTTCCACCTCGCCGAGCACGGTGCAGGAAAGCTTCAGTTCCTTGGCGGTTTCCTCGGCGATCTCCGCGAAGGTCTCGGGGGTGAGGGAGTTGGGGGGCTGGTTGACGAGATCGCGGGCGAAAGCGGTCGCTTCGGCGAGGATGCGGCCCGTTTCGACGCTCTTCTTGTCACCTCCCAGGAGGCTCACCGCTTCGACATTGGGTTTCTTCTCGGTCAAGAAGCGATCGTAGCGGTAAGAACCAAGGATGAAGCCCTCGGTGGCGGCGATGCTTTCTTCCCCTTGCTCCAGGATGTTGGGCAAGAGGAAGGAAAATTCTTTTTCCTTCAGGCCGGCGGCATGACAGGCGGCTTTTCCGGCAGCCTGGCGCAGCTTCTCGGCGTTGAACTCGCTTTTTTTGCCCAGGCCGATCAGAGCCAGGCGATCGGCCTTGACTCCCGTCCAGGGGGTGATATTGATGATTTGATTGGCTTTGCCGGCATCTTTTCCGAGCCATTTGGAGGCCAAGCCCTCGAGGATCTTGTTCAGTTCTTCGAAAGACGGGCCGGGCTCCTCCTCGAAGAGGGGGATGAAGAGCAGGGGCGTTTTTTGTTCTGAAAATTGGTTTGTTGAGACTTCGATCTTCATTGATCCTCCTAAAGAAATGGGTTGCCGCTCTTTTCGGCCCCGATGGTGGTACTGGGACCATGTCCGGGGTAGACGAGCACGGAATCTTCGAGGGTCATCAAGCGATCGTGGATCGAACGGATCAGCTGGGAGTGGGAACCTCCCGGCAGGTCGGTTCGCCCGACCGACCCAGCGAACAGGGTATCTCCCGAGAATAACACTCCCCCACTCAAAAGACAAATACCGCCGGGGGTATGGCCGGGGGTGTGGAGGACCCGGAAATACAGCTCTCCGAACCGGAGTTCCTCCTGGTCTTCGAGCAGGCGATCGGGCTTGGGAGCCATCCGACCGGTCAGGCCGAACAACAGGGCCTGGGAAGGGACCGAGGCCAGCATCGAAGCGTCGTCCTTGTGGATGAGGAAGGGGGCCCCCGTTTTCTTCGACATGGCCTGCACCGCCCCGACGTGGTCCAGGTGGGCATGGGTGCAAATGATGGCGGCGAGGGAAACGTCCCTCTTCTCGAGCCAATCGATCAGGAGCCCGGATTGGTCACCCGGATCGATGGCGATCGCGTCCTTCCCTTCGACCACGAAATAGGCGTTTTCGGCGAACGAGCCGACGGTGATGCAGGTGATTTCCACGTTACCCCTCCTTTTGCCAATATTATAACGCAAGGTTGGTAAAAGGTTTCCGAAAAGACAGCTAGAGGGCTTTTGACTAAGCTGCTATAATGGCGGACGAAGGGGAATTATTGATGAAGCGGGCCTTACCATGATGGGTGCATCCACCAGGGTTCTTGTCGAGAGCATCAGTACCGGGATGATCTTGGCCGAAGCCGTCTGCCATCCTGTGACGCGTCAGCAACTGGTTCCCTCGGGCACCGTGCTATCCCAGCAGAACATCTCACTCATTTTTCGTTCGGGGGTTTCCAGCGTGACGATACTCTCCTTCGACGACAAACGCTTCGACGACCTAGACGACATAGACGCCCCGGCCCCGCCACCCAGGCCAACCGCCAGGCTAATGGATCGCTACGAGAAAACGACCGACAGCCTGCACGGCAAGATGAAACAGGGCCTCACCGCCCCTCTGGGGAAGATGGGCACCGGTCCTCTCGGCAACATGTTCAACGAGAAGACTCCCGACACCATCGAGTCCAAGGTCGCCCGGTTCAAGAAAAGCGAACTGGAAGTCATGGCCAAGGAAGTTCTCACCCGCAACAACGACGTGGTCCACGGCATCGAGGCCACCTTCAAGGAAAACTCCAAGGTCGATTTCCAGGTGGTCGATTCCTGCGTTCAAACGACCCTCCAGGAGATCATCCTCAACAAGGAGCTGCTCAACAGCCTTTGCGACCTGCGGGTGTACGACGAGTACACCTATTCCCACTGCTCCAACGTCATGAGCCTGGCCATGGTCATCGGCTACACCCTGGGCTACTCGCCCGAACAACTGCGCATCCTCGGGGTCGCGGCCCTGCTCCACGACATCGGGAAGAACCTCATTCCCGATTTCATCCTTCGCAAGCCGGCCAAGCTCACCGATCGTGAGTTCGACGTGATGAAGACCCACCCCGAAAAGGGCGTGAAGATCCTTTCGGCCTACCGGTGGGCCTCTCCCGAAATCAGGAGCGCCGTTCTCCACCACCACGAGAAGGTGAACGGCATGGGCTACCCCAACGGGCTACAGGGAAAGGACATCCCGGAGATGGCCAAGATCATCGCCATCGTCGACGTCTACGATGCCCTGGTCTCGGATCGCCCCTACAAGACGGCGATGCCTCCCAACATGGCCTACCAGATCATCATGGAGGGCTTCAACACCCACTTCGAGGGAAGAATCGTCTGGGCCTTCCAGAAATTCATCGTGCCCTACCCCGTCAACTGCCTGGTGGTACTCAACTCGGGCGAGGTCGCCAAGGTCGCCAAGGTCAACCGCCAGAGCCTCCTGCGGCCGACCATCGAGCTGGACGGCCAGATGATCGACCTGACCAACCATCCCCGTCTTTCCATCGTCAATATTTATCGACCGCGCTAGATTTCCTTATTCGATACCCGCAAAAGGGCTCCGTCGTTAGACAAGCCCCCTTTGTGGGTATACGCTATTGAACCTGAACATTCATTGCAAGGAGGTTGCATGCAAAGCAACAAGGTCGCCAGGCTCTTTTCCTATCTTTCCTTTCTGGCGCTGTTTGCCACCTCCTGCGCCGGAAACGACGCCGCCGTAACCGGCGCCCCCACCAAGGGAATCCTCTCGGTGCGCCTTCTCCAGGACAAGCCGACGGTCCTCCCCAGTCGGCTCGATTTCGAGGTCCTTCCCTACAAGGGGGTCCTGGCAAGAAAAGCCAGTCTGACCACCGACCTGGGCCGAAACCTCCTCGAGGCGCAATTCACGAGCCTGGTCCCCGGCACCGCCTCCATCACCATCCGCGCCATCGGAACGGGAACGAACATCCTTTCCACGGCGACGGCGAGCGCTGAAATCAAAACCGGGAGCAACCTCGTCCAACTCCAGTTCGGAGCGCTCACCGTTCCGATCGACGTCCCCACCCCCGATCCCAGCAACCCCTGGATCATGGACCCATCCGGCATCCTGCCCGGCACCACCGCGACGCTCGCGACGAGCAGTCCCTTCGCCCTGAAGGGGATCGCCCTGAACGACAAGCTCACCACCCTTTCTTTCGGCAGCGCTCCCGAGGCCTACCTCGCCTTCGTGAACAACACGGACACCTATCCCTGGGTCGAGGCTTCCTGGCAGGGGGGCAGCGACTTTCACGTGGCGAGCCTACCGACCGAAAGCGTACACGACCTCCTCACTCCCCAAGAAAAGCTCGCAGCCGAGATGTTCAGACGCCCCATCCACATGCGGCAAACGGCCCGCCGCTACCACACCCTCGCCGTCCCCGCACCTGACAGCTCCGTCTCGATCAACTTCGGGGGACAAAGCGGGAAGCCGACGACAGTAAAGAAGGTGGACAGCTGCATCGTCGGCGGCAAGACCATCAACTTCGCCATCCTGGTCGACAAAGACGATCTGGCCACGATCGGCGACGCCATCCTGACCAACCTGAGTACCGAGATCAAGGGCAACATCCTTCCCAAGGTCACCGACGCTTTCGGATATCCGCCGCCGGGAGATGCCTCCGGTCTATCGCTTAACGGCGACGGAACGGTGTACTTCGTCATCAGCAGCGAGGTCGACAAGGGCAGACCCGGAACGCTGGGATTCTTCTCCGCCCAGGACCTGACGGAACCCGCGCCCAGAGGAAACCAGAAGTGCATGGTCGCCATCGCCGCCTCTCCGCTCGCCAAAGTGGGCAGCGAGGCTCAGGTCTACTCCACGATCGCGCACGAGTACGCCCATGCCGTTTTCTTCTGGCAGCGGGCCCTGGCCATCGGGACGGAAAACTACAACGGAGTCTTCAATAACCAGTCAGAAACCTGGCTCACCGAAGGGTTCTCCACCAACTCCTCCGTGATTTGCGGCTACGGGCCGGACACGGCAAAGGGCGACCCCGTGCTGGTGGGCCATATCTACGGCTATCTCTATCAGCCCCATTCCGTCTCCCTCTTCCCCTTCCAGTCCTACGGGATGTCCTTCCTCTTCGTCCACTACCTGACCGACCGCTACGGGACCGGGATCCTGAAGGAAATCATGAACAGCCCCCGGTATTCCTCGAGCACCGCCACCGTGGAGGAAATCCTCAACAAGAAGGGCACCACCCTCTACCAGTTCTTCAAGGACTTTGCGATCGCCCTCATCCTGGACGGAACCAACGCCGAGAGCGAGAAATACTTCATCGGGGACGTCAACCTCCGCGGAAACTACTCGCTCAGCGCACCCGATCCCAGCGGAGCGATCGTCAATATTCCCATCACTTTCAGGGGCCCCCAATCGGCAGGCGGCCTGGCTCCCGTGAACCCGCAGAAGGCCTTCGTCGGCAAGGCCTGGGGCCTGGGCTTCTTCCACGCGGCTTTCCCCTCGGGGCTCACCCTGTCCATCCGCAACGGAAGCCAGGCCAACGGCATTCTGCTGGTTCCCTCCATCGCTATCGCGCCTAAATAAAAAAAGTAAAACACGGGAGGTTCAAATTGCACAAAGCCCGAGGCGGATTCCTGGTGGCGATCGCCCTCCTGATCGCCGCCCTGACCGGCTGTCCCGACATCAGCTCGCCCAGCTCCCTGGCCTCGAGCGCAATCGAAGCCACGAAAGGAAACATCTTGATCCGCCTCCTGCGCGAAAAGGGGGCGGATGATTTGAGCCGGGTCGATTTCGAGGTCTCGGGCTCGAAAATTCCGACCGCGAAGAAGTACAGCCTCCTGAAGAACCTTTCCCTGGATGCCCTGGAAACCAGGTTCTCGGACCTGCCTCCGGGCAAGGCCTCGGTCTCCGCCAAGGCCCTGGACAAGGACCAGAAAGTCATAGCCCAGTTCTCTGCCCAAACCGAGATCGCGGCCGGGAGCAACCTGCTCCAGTTCCAGTGGACCTCGAGCAAGGCGGATGCCTCCCCCACCCCCGCCGAATCAAGCTCGCTCACGGTGCGGATCCTTCCCGAAGTCGGACTGCCCGCCCCCGCCAGCATGAATCTCAATGTCACCAGCGGAACGACCCTATTCAACAAGGGCCTTTCAGGAGCTCAATTGAACGTTTCCCCGATCGAAGTCCTTTTCGAAAATTTGTTGCCAGGCACCGCATCGGTGGACGTAGCCTCCCGGGACATCGCTGGGCAGCTCGTCGCCCGAGCCACCGTCCAGATGAACCTCGAGAAGGGCAAAACGATCCTCGCCTTCCAGTTGACCCGCTCNNCCTCGCCTTCCAGTTGATACGCTCGAGTTCGACCCCCTCGCCCACCCCCGGCCCGACGATTTCTCCCACCGACAGTCCAACGGCGGGCCCAACCGCAACCCCCGAAACCCCGGCCTGGATTCAGGACAAATCCGGAATTCTCCCCGGCCAAAACCTGTCCCTCTCTCCCGGAACCCCCTTCTCCCTGAAGGGGATCGCCCTGGACGATCGGATCACCACGCTTTCCTTCAACAACAATAACCAGGCTTACCTGGCCTTCATCAATCCCGGCGACGGCATGGCCTGGCTGGACGGCGCCTGGCAGGGAAGCAACGTTTATGCGGCGAGCCTGGAGAGCGCGCGGGGTGATTTCCAGACTCCCGCAGAAAAATCCGCAGCTCGGCGCTCCAGTCGCCCGATTCGCCTCGGGACTTCGTCGAGCAGGCGCGTTCGCGTCCGCTCCCTACCGCAGATCGGGGACAAAGTTTCCATCAAGATGTACGTCTCGAGCGCCAACACCGTGAAATCCAAACCCACGACGGTCAAGAAGGCGGACAGCTACAGCAGTGACGGCAAAATTATCAATTTCGCCATCCTGGTCGACGACGATGACCTCGCCGTGGTCAACGACTCCGTCTTGACCAACCTGAGCGCCGAAATCAAGGGCAACATCCTGCCCAAGGTGACAAACAAACTCGGCGAGGCGCCTCCCGGCAATGCGGCGGGCCTGGCTCTGAACGATGACGGGACCCTCTACTTCTGCATCAGCCGCGAGGTGGACGGCGACGACAGCGGAACCCTCGGCTTCTTCGCCGCCATCGACCTGACCGACGACATCGAATCCAACCGGAAGAACATCGTCTTCATCGCCCCCGGTCCCCTGGCCAGTCCGGGGAAAGAGCCCCAGGTCTACTCGACCGTCGCCCACGAGTACGCCCATCTGGTTTTCTTCTGGCAAAGAGCCAAGGTGCTCGGAGCGACCGTCTACCAGGGGGTCTTCAACAACCAGCAGGAGACCTGGCTGACGGAAGGGTTCTCGACCCTCACCACCGCCCTTTGCGGCTACGGCCCCGACGATGCGAACGGGGGCGCCAACCCCCAGGCGGACCCCGTCCTGTTGCAGCACGTCTACAACTACATCAACGCCCCCCAGCGTACTTCCCTCTTCCCCTTCACGTCCTACGGGATGTCCTTCCTCTTCACCCATTACCTGCAGGATCGCTACGGGAACGAGGTGTTGAAGGAGGTCATGCAGAGTCAAAAGTGGTCGAGCAGCTATTCCGCAGTGAGCGACGTTCTCGAAAAACACGGAAGCAATTTTTACCAGTTCTTCCGGGACTTCGCGATCGCCCTCTTGCTGGACGGCACCCTCTCGGAAAGCGCGACCTACCGCATAGGGGAAGTCAACCTGAGGGGGACATACCGCCTCAGAGGTCAACAGACCACCTTCTACGGCCCTTCCACCATCGCACCGGGCCAGAAGAACCCGGCGGCCTTCACCGCCAAGCCCTGGGGCATCGGTTTTTTGGGCGCCTATTCGCCTTCCGGACTTACCCTTTCCGTGAGGAACGGAGCCCGGGTCAACGGCGTCGTTCTCGTCCCGAACTCCCCCTTGCAGTAGAAAGGCCTTGCCTATTCGCGCCACATGGCCTAAATTGGTAGTGGTTAAGGTGGACGAACAGCCACATGCCAGTGTTTACCCTTTGCAAAGGAGCGAGGAGAAGGCCGTTATGGGAGTAAAGCTTGAGCTGAATACCTTTCTGGTCATCAGCACCAACGAGTACTACGATCTCAGTGGGGGCGATCGCTTCAAGCCGGGCATGACCGCCCGGTGCAACAAATTCGGCCACCGCATCTATCCGCTGGGAATGGAAATCCCCTTGATCGTCAAGGACACCGGCTGCCAGGGAATGGCCAAGGTGAAGTCCCTCAAGCTCGATCAGGACAACATCACCGAAGTCGAATACGTCATCTCGCAGACCTTCGACCACGACGACGCCTATGCCAATTCGCTCTACAAGTCCTATGCCCGCGCCAAAAAGGACGACCTGAGCAACATGCTCCGCAAATAATCAAAAAGTAAAATTTCCTCGATTTTCCCTCACCCCCTGAGCCTCTGGCAAAGGGGGCTTTCTTTTGCTAAGATGATTTATGAAAATATCTTAAGCATGAGGGGAGGATCGATGGAAGTCAAAATGAACACGTCCACCGGAGCCGATGTGCGGCAAAAAATCGAACGCCTGCTGGACCAGGCCAACTCCAAGGAGAACTGGACCTGCTTCGCGACCGTCAACGAGAACGGCTACCCCGAACTCCGCGAAATGGGGATCATCCTGCGGGACGGCCTGAAAGTCTACCTGGTGAGCGCCAAGGGAACCTGCAAGGTCCAGCAAATCAAACACAACAACAAGGTCTGCCTGCGGGCCTTCTCCCCCGAGTACTCCGAGAGCGTCAACCTCTTCGGGACCGCCAAGCTGCACGAGAACGAGGCGAAAAGGCAATGGTTCTGGGAAAAGGCGCCCGACATGCTGGCGGAATACTTCCATGGTCCCAACGACCCCGAGATCGAGGTCATCGAAATCCTTCCGGATTACCTGGAATACGTCTCCCACGCCAAGAAGGCCCAGGAAAGCAAAATCCGCTTGCTGATGTCCTAAAAAAAGGGGGATTCGAAAAATTCGAATCCCCCTTTTTTATTGTTTACTTGGCGTTTTCCACGTAGTTCAGGGGCAGGGCGGCATAGAAGGCCGCGGCGGCCACCAGGTGATTTTTTTCGACCGACTCGTTGGGGGCATGGGCGTTGACCTCGTTGCCGGGACCGAAGCCGATGCAGGGGATGTTCTCCATCCCCATGATGGAAACGCCGTTGGTCGAGAAGGTCCATTTATCGACAAGGGCGTCCTTGTGGAAGAGGTTCTTGAAGACCGAGACCGCCCCGGTAACGACCGGGTGGTCCTCGGAAATCTTCCAGGTCGGATAGTACTTGTCGGTGGGATAGACCAGGCCGGTGTAGGCGGGGTCTTCGTAGCGATACATGGTGACTTCGGCGCCGAACTTCTTGGCGGAGGGCAAATTCAGGATTTCGTTGATGGCGGAGTCCTTGGTCTCACCCCAGGTCAGGCGGCGGTCGATCGAGATCCAGCACTCGTCGGCCACGGCGCACTGGGAAGGGGAATTCGAGAAGATCTGCGAAACCGTCAAGGAGCCCTTGCCGAGGAAGTCGTCGTTTTTCAGGCGGCCGTGCAATTCTTCCAGCTCGTTGAGGATCTTGGCCATCTTGAAGATGGCGTTGTCGCCCCGTTCGGGAGCCGAACCGTGGGCGGAGAGGCCCTTGACGTAGACCTTGATCTCCATGCGGCCGCGGTGCCCGCGGTAGATGTTCAGGTTGGTCGGCTCGGTGATCACGACGAACTCGGGGCGCAGCTTGCTTTCCCGGACGATGTACTGCCAGCAGAGACCGTCGCAGTCCTCTTCCATGACCGTACCGGTCACCCAGAGGGTGTAATCGCCCTCGAGCCCCAGGTCCTTGATGATCTTGCCCGCGTAGACCATGGAGGCCATGCCGCCCTCTTGATCGGTGGTGCCGCGGCCGTAGACGTAATTCTCGTCGATCTCGCCGGAGAAGGGATCCTTGGTCCAGGCCGAGCGATCCCCGACGTCGACGGTGTCGATGTGGGCGTCCATGGCGATGACGTGCTTGCCGCTGCCCACGCGACCCAAGATGTTGCCGAGGGGATCGATCACCACTTCATCGAAGCCGACTTTTTCCATCTCGGCCTTGATGCGCAGGACCACTTCCTTCTCGTGGCAGGAAGTCGAAGGCAGCTTGACCAGATCGGACAAGAACCTGGCCATATCCTCGCGGTAGGCCTCGGCCTTTTCCATGATGGCCTGAAAATTCACTCTCGAAACGATTGCCTGATTGTTCAACGTCGAACCTCCTATCAGAAAACTATCCAGGTACCCATCATATCAGGCCTGCTCGAGGATCCGAAGCTCTTCGCCGACTTCTCCGATTTCCGACAGCCCCCGGATGGTCGAAGTGAAGAAAGTCACGACGATCAAACCGACTCCGCAAACCAGGTAAGCCGCCGGAACCCCCTTCGCCTGGGCGAAGAAACCCACCCAGAAATAGGCCAGGGGGAAGGAGCAGAAAGCCACCATGCCGACCAAGGAAAAAATACGCCCCTTCATCTCGTCGGGGACGCTGCGTTGGAACACCAGCCCCATGTTGACGTTGATGGCCGCCACCCCGACCCCGATCAGGAACTGAAAGAAAAGACCGGAATAAAAGTCCTTCAGCGAGGCCATCCCGACCACTCCGATCACCACCAGGAAGAGCGAAACGATGATCAACCTCTTTTTGTCCTTCGCTTCGCCAAGGCGAGAGATGAGGAGGGAGGCGACGGCCATTCCGACGGCGATCGCCCCTTCGAGGAAGCCCAGGCTCGAGGGTGCCCCCTTGAGGACCCCGCTCACGAACATCGGCAAAAGGATCAGGTTGGGGACCAAGAAGAGGTTGATGCCGGCGAAGGCCAGCAATAATTTGAAAAGAGCCTTTTGCTCGCGGGCGAAATCCAGGCCCTCGACCAGTTGGGAAAAGACTTCCCCGGCATCGGTTCTCCCGGTCCCCTTGGGGAGGGAGAGCGAAAAAATCAAGGCTCCGGACAAGAAGAAGCTCGCGGCATTGACCAGCATGCCGCCGCCCACCCCCAGGAAGGCGACCAGGGCGCCGCCGAAAACCGGACCGATGAAGCCGGCGAAGGAAGACAAAAGAGATTGCAGGGACATGGCTTCGTTGAGGTCTTCCTCCGTCACCAAATGAGGCAGGGAGGCGGGCAGTCCCGGTTCGAAGAAGGCGGTCGCCGCGGCGAGCAGGGGAGCAACCAGGAAGACATGATGAATACTCAGGCTTCCCTTGAAGAAGAGGAAGGCCAGCAAGGCGAGCAGGACGCCTCGGAGGAGATCGGCCAACACCATGATTTTCCGGCGATCGAAGGCATCCACGAAGGTTCCGCCCAGGGGGCCGAGAATGACCGCCGGCAGGGTGGACAGGACCATGAAGACCCCGAGGTCGAAGGGCGAACCCGTGGTCTTGAGAATCCACCAGGCGATCGCCAGTTGGAAGATGCGGTCCCCGATTTGAGAGGCTAGCTGTCCGCTCCAAAGCCTCAGGAAAGGGAAGTTGGTTTGAAGAAGAGTTTTCTTCATTTTTCCTTTTTCTTTTTTTCTTTCATGCATCCCGAGCATACATGGCTTATCATCGAAGAGTAAAGAGAATATTTTGCGAGAGGGCCAAAAAATTGTTTGCTTCCGAAGAAATCGATAAAATCAACGAAATCATCGCTCGCTTCGATCTACTCACCGAGGAGGGCGGGATCATCCTCGACGTGAACGAGACGACCGCCCTGGTGGTCAATCTGGGGGAAGACCCGGAGGCCTCGAGAGTCCCCGCCTCGGAGGTCGTCATCTCCGAGGTCTACTCGGAAGAGGAGATCGAGCCGCTCAAGAAGCTCAAATTGCCGGCTCCCCTGCCCGAGCTTCTCGCAGCCCTCTCGGCGATCGCCGAGATCGAGTGATTCTTGGAAATCCTCTCCTACCGGGTGCCTTCGGAAAAAGAGGGGACGCGCCTCTTCAACCTCCTGCGCAACCAATTGAACCTCTCGCGCACCCTGCTGCGCCGATTGAAAGCCAACGACGGGATCCTCATCGACGGGAAACCCTGCCGCACCTTCCACCTGGTCTCGGAAGGCGAGGTACTGACGCTGGTGCTGCCCGGACAACAGGCGATGGAGGCGGAGGAGCTTCCCCTCGAAATCGTCTACGAGGACGATAGCCTCATTCTGCTCGACAAGCCTCCGGGCCTGGTGGTGCATCCGACCAAGGGGTGTCACCGGGGAACGCTCGCCAACGGCCTTTCCCACTACTTCCTCTCCAAGGGCCTCGAGGGACAGATTTCCCCCATCCACCGGATCGACAGGGAGACCTCGGGATTGGTGCTGTTCGCCAAGAACCCCCTCGCCGGGGAGAGGCTCTCGCGGCAGCTGCGGGAAAACAAGCTGGGGCGGGAATACTTGGCGATCGCCGTGGGAAACGTCCCGGCGGATGCGGGGACCATCGAGGCCGGCATCTCCCGCTTGCCGGACCACCCGACCGCCCGCGTCATCGACCCGGACGGCAAGCCCGCCGTCACCCACTACGAGGTTTTGCAGCGTTTTTCGGGACTGACCCTTCTCAGGCTGAGGCTCGAAACCGGCCGAACGCATCAGATAAGGGTCCATCTCGCCTCGCTGGGACACCCCCTGCTCGGGGACTCTCTCTACGGTTGCAGGGACGGACTACCGCGCCACTGCCTGCATGCCAGCACGCTGTCCTTCCTCCACCCCCTCACCGGAGTTCCCCTTTCCTTCCACCTGCCCCTCCCCCCGGACCTGGCCCGACTGCTTCAACCGCGATAANNGGCCCGGCTTGTCTGGCCATAGGGAGAAAATTTAGTCCCGACCGCTACCTTCGCCTTTCGGCTCAACTCTTTCCGATTAATTTGAAGGGTTGCTCGCGCAGCAATTTCGTCGCTTCCTCGAAGAAGACGGGCCGGGAGAAGAAGAAGCCCTGGATTTCCTCGCAGCCGCAGGAAGCGAGGAAATCCAGTTGCCCGCTCGTTTCGACCCCCTCGGCGATGGATTTCAGGCCCAGGGAACGGGTCATGGCGACGATAGCCTCCACGATGGCCGAGCCTCCGGGATCCCCCAGGTCCTTGACGAAGGCCCGGTCCACCTTGAGGGTGTCGATGGGGAAGCTCTTGAGGTAGCTGAGGGAGGAGTAGCCGGTTCCGAAGTCGTCGATGGAAAGCCGCACGCCCAGGTCATGCAGTTGGTTCAGGGTGAGGACGGTGCTATCCAGGTTTTGCATGGCGATGCTCTCGGTGATCTCGAGTTCCAGGAAGGCCGGGTCGAGGCAGTGTTCCTCGAGGATGCGGCAGACCGTATCGACGAGTTCGTTTTTCTCCTGGTGGAACTGGCGGGGCGAAAGGTTCACGGCGATGCGGACGGGGAAGCCCATATTCAGCCATTCTTTTTGCCGGGCGCAGGCGGTGGAAAGGACCCACTCCCCGATCTCGACGATGAGGCCGATTTCCTCGGCCAGGGGAATGAAGTCCAGGGGGGAGATCAGGCCCAACTCGGGATGAATCCAACGAATCAAGGCCTCCATCCCCACGATGTTCCGGGTTTCCAGATCCACCTGGGGCTGAAAGGCGAGTTGGAACTCTTGGCGCGGGAGGGCCTTGCGGAGGTCGTTCTCGATTTTCTTGCGCTCGGTCGCGTTTTTGCTCATGGCGGCCGCGAAGAACTGGAAGCGGTTCTTGCCGAGGGACTTGGCCTGGTACATGGCCAAATCGGCGTTTTGCATCAAGCTTTCGGCGGCTTCCCCGTCCGAGGGATAGAGGGAAATGCCGATCGAGGGGGTGATGAAGATCTCGTGGCCGTTGATCAAAAAGGGTCGCTGGAAGATCTTGAGGATGCGAGCGGCCATCCGGCCGGCGTCCTGGCTTTCTCTGATGTCCGGCAGGATGAAGAAGAACTCGTCGCCGCTCATGCGGGCGACGGTGTTGTTTCTTCGAACGCAGGCCATCAGGCGCTTGGCGATCGCCCGAAGCAACTGGTCCCCCGTCTCGTGACCGAGGGTGTTGTTGATTTCCTTGAAGCGGTCCAGGTCGAGCATCATGACCGCGACCTGCTCCCCGTAGCGCAGGGCCCTCGCGAGGGCGATCCCGAGGCGGTCCTGGAAAAGCAGGCGATTCGGGAGATCGGTGAGGGCGTCATGCCAGGCGAGGTGCTCGATGCGCTCCTCCGCCTGCTTCTTCTCCTCGATGTCGTAGGCTTCCAGAAAAGAGAGCATCTCGTTGACCGCGGTGGCGAGGTCGGACAACTCGTCGTTTCCGCTGACGGGAACGCGCAAGGAAAGCTGTCCGCTCGCGCCGATCTCCTGGACGGAGGCGTTCAGGCGAGCCAGGCGGGCCAACAGCATCTTCTCCAAAATCAGCAGCATGGCCGCCCCGAAGACCAGGCCCGCGGCGAAAAGAACCAGGACGAAGTGGTGGAGGCGGCTCAGGCCTTGCCGGTAGATGGTGCGGGGAGCATCCACCCTCAGGAGAAGAGCGGGCTTCCGTTCGACATCCCGCCAGAGCGCGTATCCGGAAACGGTTTCTTCGGTGGACAGGATGAAAGCGGGGCTTCCCCCGATGAGAGCGTCGGAAGCCTTCTTGAAGTCCGCAGGCAAGCCGGGATCGTCGAAGCGGCGAACGGAAAGAGCGAGGCGGACCGACCGGGAAAGGGCCGAGATCGAGGAGGCATCGAGCAGTCGCCCCATGATCAGGGTTCCCCTGGCCGGCCCCTGGTGCTTGCTGGTCACGATGGGCTGGGCCGCGATGAGCAGGGCGCTTTTCGGAAGGAGCAGGATGCCGAGCTTTTGGCTTCTCGAACGCTGGACGAGCAGGCCTTTCCAGGGATTGCGGGAAAAGTTTCCCGGAAGAGGGAAGCCCGAGGACCGGCCGAAAACCAGCTTTCCGGAGGAGTCCGCGAAGGCGAAGAGGTTGAGCTTGAGGTCGAAAAGGGTGGTGGGGGTCATGTTCGTTTGGAGGAAGGCGGGATTGCCGTCCTGGACGAAAGCGTAAGATTGATCCCAGGGTGCCCAATCGCTGACCATGTTGTTTAGATTGGAAAGCCGGTCCATCAGTGCCCACTGGACCCTCTCCACGTCCTTTTGAGACGCCTGGGCCTCGATGTCCTGAAAGGATCCGAGAATGATGCCCTGCAAAAGGGCGTAGAGTACGAGCAGGAGGGCGAAGAGGAAACAGCCNNGCTGGTTTGAATGCAATCGGCATCCCGAATTATAGATCATCCGGGACGATCCGCACCACGTCCGATTTTTTCGATCCCTCGGCAACCGGAATGAATCGCGACATGGTAAACTGAACAAGAGTGAGTTTTAGACGAAGGAACCTATGCTTTTAGCGGAGCAACCTAAAATCAGCCTCGCGCTCGGGCTCCATAACCATCAACCCGTAGGCAACTGGGACTGGGTCATCGAAGATGCCTACCAGCATGCCTATGCCCCTTTCATGGACTGTCTCTCCGCCCATCCCGGAGTCGCCGTGAGCGTGCATTTCACGGGCTTCCTCCTGGAATGGCTCGNNGGAATGGATCGCCGAGCACCACCCCGACTACCTCGAAAAACTCAAGGACCTCATCGCCGGCGGCCAGCTGGAGATCCTGACGGGGGCCCATTACGAACCCATCCTCTCCATCATTCCGGACCGGGACAAGGTCGGCCAGATCAAGCGCCTCAGCAAAACCATCCGGGACCTGCTGGGGGAGGACCCGGATGGAATGTGGCTGGCGGAAAGGGTATGGGAGCCCCATCTCGTCAAGCCGATGGTCGAGGGCGGGGTCCAGTACACCGTGGTCGACGACGTCCACTTCAAGTCGGTCGGCCTGCGCAAGGAAGAGCTTTTCGGCTACTACCAGACCGAAGAGCAGGGACATACCCTCGAAATCTTTCCCATCAACCGTGAACTTCGTTACCTCATTCCCTTCTCTCCTCCCGAGAAGACCATCGACTACCTCAGAGCCCATGCCACCACGGACGGGGGGCGCCTGGCGCTCTGCTTCGACGACGGCGAGAAGTTCGGCTGCTGGCCGGATACCTATCAGGCCGTTTATCTGGACGGCTGGCTCGACCGCTTCTTCACCCTGCTCGAGGAGAACGCCGACTGGATCGACACCGTCACCGTCCGCGGCTTCCGCGAGAACCACCCGGCCTGGGGAAGGATTTACCTGCCGACCGCATCCTATGTCGAGATGCAGGAATGGTCCCTTCCCCCCGAACAGACCCTGCTCTTCGAAGAAGCCGCCAAGAAGGTCGATCCGGCCTATCTCGACTTCCTGAGGGGTGGGTTCTGGCGCCACTTCCTGGTCAAGTACCCGGAAAGCAACAACCTCCACAAGAAGATGCTGCTCGTTTCCTCCATGGTGGAAGCCGTCCTCCCCGCCCAGCGAACGGTGAAGGTGGGGGCCGGAGGCGAGGAGAAAAACCAGGCGGCCTCGAACGCCCAGGAAGCGCTTTGGCGCGGACAGTGCAACGACCCCTACTGGCACGGAGTCTTCGGCGGTCTCTACCTCACCAACTTACGCTCGGCCAACTACCAAAATCTCCTCAACGCCGAGGTCCTCTGCGACTCCCTCAACCACAAGGGACCTTTCCTCACGGTGGTCCAGCGGGACTTCGATTGCGACGGTCGCCCCGAAGTGCTCGTCAGCACCCAGGAACACAACTGCTACTTCACCCTCCAGGGCGGGGCGCTTTTCGAACTGGACTTCAAACCGAAATCCTTCAACCTCCTGGACACCATCACCCGCCGCCCCGAGGCCTATCACCAGAGAATCGGCAAAACCCTCCACGACAAGCCGGAAGTGGAGAGCACCCCCCGCGCCATGCGCGAGATCGCCTTTTCCAAGGAATCCGGCCTCGAGAAGATGCTCCACTACGATTGGTATCGCCGCCTCTCCCTCATCGACCACTTCCTCCACCCGGATTCCTTTCTGGAGTCCTTCTACAACGTGAGCTACGGCGAGCAGGGGGATTTCGTCAACCAGCACTACCAGTGCGAAGTCGAAGAAGAAGAGGATCAGGTCGTTCTCGTCTTGAGGCGCGACGGCCATGTCTGGATCGGGACCGATTTCTGGCCGATCCGGATCAACAAGCGGATCACCATCCAGCGCGATGCCGCCCACCTGCGGGCGGAGTACTCCATCGAGAACGGCTGGGATCGACCGGTGAGCCTCTGGTTCGGCGTCGAGTTCAACGCGAACTTCCTCGCCGGAAATGCCCCCGATCGCTTCTATTATTCCCCCGATCTGGCGATCGCCGAGGCGCACCTGGCCTCCAAGGGAGAAATCCCCGAGATCAACGCCCTGGGAATGCGGGACGAATACCTGGGCATCGACTACCTCCTCCACTGGAGCCAGCCGGCCGACGTCTGGCGCTTTCCCATCGAGACCATCTCCCAATCCGAAGCGGGTTTCGAGAAGGTCTACCAGAGCTCCGTCGTCATGCCCAACTGGAAATTCGAACTCCCGCCGCTGGGGGTAAAGAAGTTCTGGATAGACCAAAGTATCGTCTCGCTCTGAAAATTTTTCCTTTTGAATCGGGTCGAATGAAATAAGATGAACATCTTGATGAGTTTCCTGGGAGGGGTAGCCCTCCTCCTCCTCGGCATGCAAATGGCCGGGGAAGGCCTGCAAAAGGCCGCGGGCGCGCGCCTGCGCTCGATACTGAATACCCTGACCACCAACCGTTTCTCCGGCCTCCTGGTCGGTACGGTCATGACGGCGATCATGCAATCGAGCGGCGCCACCACCGTTTTGCTGGTTTCCTTCGTCGGCAGCGGCCTGCTGGCTTTCGAACAAACCATCGCCGTCATCCTGGGCGCCAACATCGGAACCACCTTCACCGTCCAGTTGATCGCCTTCCGTTTGACCGACTACGCCCTCCTGCTGGTGGCGATCGGCTTCCTGATCTCGAGCTTCTCGAAGGGTAGCGCCCGCCATTTCGGCCGCGCCGTGCTCGGCTTCGGGCTCATCTTCCTGGCCATCCGGATCTTCGGGGACACCATGGCCCCCCTGAAGGACAATCCTTTCGTCGCCCAGGTTCTCACCGCCATCGGCCAGGACCTCTGGCTCGGGATCATGACCGGGGCGGTGGTCACGGCCCTCATGAATTCGAGCGCCGCGACGATAGGCATCGCCATCGTCATGGCCCACCACGGCCTGATGCCCCTCTCGGCCGCGATTCCCATCGTGCTGGGGGCCAACATCGGCACCTGCGCCCTCTCCATGTTCTCGGCCTTCGGGGCCCCCCTGGAGGCGAGAAGGGTCGCCACCGCCCACGGGCTGATCAAGACCATCGGGGTCCTCCTCATGGTGCCGGTCGTGGGCCCCTTCATCCACTTCACCTCCCTTTCCGCCCCCGACGTGGCCAGGCAGATCGCCAACGGCCACACCGCCTTCAATTTCCTCCTCTCCCTGCTCTTCCTCCCCCTGGCCACCCCCTTCGCCCGCCTGATCAAACGCTTGTTGCCGGCCAACCCCAACGAAGAAGTCGGCTTCCAGATCCGCTACCTCGACGAAAGGATCCTGGGCTCGCCCATTCTGGCCCTGGGGGCCGCCAACCGGGAAGTTCGCCGCATGGCCGACCGGGTCCAGGTGATGATCAGCGAGGTCATGGAACTCTTCCTGAAAGGCAACGAGGAGGTCACCGACCACATCGAAAAGCTCGAGACGGAACTCGATTCCCTCACCAAGGCCATCATCAACTACCTCTCCAGCCTCAGCCAGAACGCCCTCACCGAAGAGGAATCCAGAAAAGCCTCCGCCATCCTCTACATCGTCAACGACCTCGAGCACATCGGCGATATGCTCACCAAGATGGCCCTGCTGGGAAAAAAGAAAATCGAGATGGCCCTGGTATTCTCCGAACAAGGCATCAATGAACTGATCGAGATGCACGACAAGGTCGCCACCAACCTCGACATGGCCATCGTCTCCTTCATGACCTCGGATCGCCAACTGGCCGAGAAGGTGATGGAAACCAAACCGAAGATCGCGCGCCTGGAACGAGACCTGCGGGCGGCCCACCTCAGTCGGCTCTGGGCCGGACAGCAGTTCTCGCGCCAAACCAGCACCATTCACCTCGACCTCATCAACGGCTGGCAGCGAATCAACGACCACGCCGTCAACGTCGCCCAGGCCGTCCTGGAGAGCTGAAAAAAACATCCAAAGAAGCCCGGTCCTCATCGAGGATCGGGCTTCTTGGATCAGAGCGGCAAGTCTTTTGACCAGAGGAGGAATGGATCGTGAGAACCGCCGTCGCTTTCGGGGGCGACCCCCGGATGGTTCTGGTAAAGGTTCTCGAGCCTTCTTTGCTGGCTCCTGAGACGCTCCAGCATGAAATCGAAGTACTCCAGGAGCTGGGGATAGGCCGGGTAGACGGCAATCTCGGTGAAGAAGCTGGTTTCGGTACACTTGATGGTCAAGCTGCCCTTGTGCTCCCTGGCGAGTTCGAGCAACAAGAGCGCCTCGGCCTGGCCGTAGATCGAAAACCGATAAATCATCTTTGATCCCCCGCTCACTCGACGATCAAGGGACAGCGGAGCAGCTTCGATCTTCTCGTCTCCAATGAGGATTCCGACGCTGAAAGTATAGGAAACTTATTAAAAATTGTAAAGCTGCGTCCTTCCCTTTCCGTTTCCCTCGGGTGCCCCTGGGGATCAGAAGAGAAGGTAGAAGCGCGTAGCGTTATCCTGACCGAACATGTGGGCGAGACCGAGGCGGAAGACCACGACCTGCCGTCCCATGAAGGCCGCCTTCAGCTTCAACTCCATCCCCGCGCTGGCGCGAGGCCGGAAGAGTTCTCCTCCCTTCCAGGCGTCTCCCCCCTCGATGAAGGCGGACAGAAAGGCCTTGTTGAGGTAGAAGGCGCCCAACTGGCGATCGATGTTGGAGAAGAGGGGCAGGGTGTAGTCGACTCCGGTATAGGCGAGACGATCCCCCGAGGCGCTGCCCGCGAGGGCTCCCCTGAGCGGGAAAAGAGGGTTCCCGCCTTGAGCGCCGCCGAGGAAGAAGGGGGTGTTGTCGCCGAATTGAACCCCGCTCTTGAAGTGCCAGGCGAGGGTCTGCTTTCCGCCGAGCGGAAGGAAGCGGTCCCCCGACAAGAGGAACTGGCTGAAATTGAAGTCGCTCCCGATGCGCTTGTCGGAGAAGGTGCTCGCGAGAGCCAGCTGGTAGCCGTCGTTCGGGTTCACGTCGAGGTCGATCGAGGGTTTGATGTGGATATCGCTCCAGTTCAGGTTCACGGAGTGCTCTCTTCCGACATGGGGCGAGACCCCCGTTTCATGGGAGGGAAGAAGAACGGAGAGGTGGGCGACGTTGGCACCCAGAGTGAGGTTCTGACCCCCTCCGAGGTCATGGGAAAGGGCGCCCGAGAAGCCCTGGCGGCGGCCCAAGTAGAGGGCGTCGTAGAAGTGATTGGGATCGATCTTCCCCGAGAGGGCGAGTTCGGGACGGTCGTAGAGAGAGATGCTCCAGGGATCGTCAGCCCGGCGGTCCAGATAGCTGGCGGTATAGCTGAAGCGCTGGCTGGCCAGGCCGTAGCGGAGATCCAGCCCGAGCTGGCGCTGGTTGAGAACGTCGCTGTAGAGGGAGGTCAGCCCAACCTGTTGCCCCCGTTCGTCGGAGGAGATCTGCGGGATGATCAGGTCGTTGGTCAACTTCGGCTCGTAGGGATGCACCACCCCCTTCGACTGTCCCAAAGGAGAAGAAAGCGACATTTGCTCCTTCTCCCGAGCGGGAGGCAGGATTTCCGTTCCTTTCTTTCCATCGAAAGCGTAGATTTCCGAGCCGAGCGCCCGATGAGCCACGAAAATAATTTTTCCCTCTTTTCCGTAGGCGGGGGAATTGAGGCCGGAGTAGCATTGGGTGAGCCGCTCGAGTTGGCGATCCTCGAGCCTCACACGGTAGAGGTTGCCCATTCCGTCGCGGTTCGAAGCAAAGAGCACTTCTTTTCCGTCGGGCGAGAACACGGGCTGCTGGTCGCTGAGGGTGGCTTCCCCGGAGGTGAGGGGCTCAACCTTGCCGCTTTCGGGGTCGATTGCAACGAGCTTCGCTCCGTCCCCGGGAAGAAAGGCGGAGGCGACCAGTTTTTTCCCGTCCGGGGACCAGGCCAAATGACCGAACCGCAGTTCGCTTCCCTGTACGGGAAGGCTCCTTTTTTTCAGGCTCAGGGTATCGAAAAGGATGAGGGAAGCCTTGCCGTCCTCGGCACCGATATAGGCGACCTCCTGGCTGAGGGGACGCCAGGCCGGAGAGGCGATTTCGACGGCTTCGACCAGGGTCTCCGCCTTCTTCTTCGCGAGATCGTAAGAAATCAGACGGTAGCCGGGCTGCCCGTCATTTCCCCGGACGAAGGCATTGAAAACGAGCTTCTTGCCATCGGGGGACCAGTCGAAAGCATCGATCTTACCCTGGCTCAGAGGAACGGCCCAGCGGTTTTTCCCGTCGGCATCGGCCAGGAAAAGCGTGAGCATGCCCATGACCTCCCCCCTCAAGTAAAGAAAACTCTCCTGGTTCTTCGAGGAAAGAAAGGCGATTTTTTTGCCGTCGGGAGAGAGGCGGGGTGAAACGTTGACCTCTTGCTCATGGCTCTGGATCAGGCGGGTTGCCCCTGCGGGCAAAACGGCGACCCCTTTGACCATCTTGTCGTATCGCACCACGAGGGCTTTCCGCCAATCCGCTTCGATCGAGGAAAGGTTCTTTTTCATCACCTTCTCGATGGCGAGGGGGAAGTTCAGGGTGGGATCGCCGCGCAAGGCGGTAAAGAGCTGGGCCAGGCGCTCATGTCCGTAGGTGTCGAAGAGGTATTTCGTGAGGGAATACCCTTCGTTGTAGCCCGCTGCCCCCCCATAAAGTCCCAGCAAGGCGAAATTATTCCTTTCGCCCTCGCTCAAGAGCTTCCCTTCCAGGGTCCGCAAACGCAGCATGCGATCGTTGCTGCTGCTCCAGTACTCCGCCTCGTATTGGGCCAGTCCCTCCAGAAACCAGAGGGGNNAGGCTAGTCCCTCCAGAAACCAGAGGGGAAGGCCGGAAAGGCTCGACAGCTTGGCGATTTTCCCCAGGCTACCCCCGGAACCGTCGGTGAGGGCCTCGAAGGAAACGACATGGGTCAACTCATGGGCGATGAAGCGCTTGGTCCCGATGACGGAGGACTTCGCCAAGAGAGGGTCGAGGGTGATCCGGTCCTTGATGGGCTCCGCGCTACCGTTGAAAGAAGCTTCCCGGTCGAGGATGATGGGAACCCGGCCATGGAGGGAGGCCCCGAGATCGGCGAGGATCTTGGGGAGTACCTCTTCGGCGGCGGCTCCGATGCGCTCGGCGGAGGCGGCCTCCGCGGGGAGGAAGTGGACGGAGAAGTGGGGGGTCTCAAGGACGGTCCATTGGCGCTCTGGGGCGGCGACGGCAGCCTTGTAGGCACCTGAAGAAAGGAGAAATGCCCCCGCAAGGGCGATGATCCGGCTAAACCTCGGCAAAAAGAACCTCCACGGGTTGTGTGAACGACGGAAATGGCGTTGATATAGGATCCTTACCCGCGAGAGCCGGCCAATACACCGAAGGGGCGAGACATAGGGGGCCGCGACCGGCGGTGTTTCGAACTTGTTAAATAACGCCCAACCAGTGGTATAATCAGGGAGTTGCCCTCAAAATTGAGATCGAGGAAGTGTGATGATAACGAAAGAGATGTCGATCATGGAGATCGTCCAGAACTACCCCCAGACCATTCCGGTCTTCGGAAAGCATGGCATGGGCTGCATCGGTTGCGCCGCCGCCCGTTTCGAGAACCTGGAGCAGGGAGCCAGCGCTCATGGCATCGACGCCGATGCCCTGGTCAAGGATCTCAACGACTGCATTCTCGGGTCAAAGTAGTCCCCCCCTTCCCGCGAGAAAAGGAGTCCAGGAGTAGATGGCATCGAAGATTCTGGTCGTCGACGACGAACCCTCCATCGTGAAGAGCGTTCAATACAGCCTGGAAAAAGAAGGGTATCAGGTAGTCACGGCCTCGGACGGCCTGCAGGCGGTCGAAGTGGCTCGCCGAGAGAAGCCGAACTTGATCGTCCTGGACGTCATGCTGCCCAGCCTTGACGGCTACGAGGTCTGCCGGCAGATCCGGCAGGAGATGGTGGTCCCCATCATCATGTTGACCGCCAAGGGCGAGGAAATCGACAAGGTGGTCGGCCTCGAAATCGGCGCCGACGAGTACATGACCAAGCCTTTCTCCCTGCGCGAGCTTCTGGCCCGCATCAAGGCTCTCCTCCGCCTCGTATCCCGCTACGCCGAGGAGCGGACCACCCAGCCCGATCGAATCGAAATCGCCGACCTGGTCATCGACATCGCCCGCCACGAAGTCACTCTCTCGGGGAAGGTCCTCAACCTCACCCTCAAGGAGTACGAGTTGCTCAAGCTCATGGCGATGAACGCCAACAAGGTGTTGAGCCGCGAGTACCTCATCGAGCAGGTATGGGGCTACGACTTCACCGGCGAAGGCCGCACGGTCGATGTCCACATCCACTGGCTGCGCGAGAAGATCGAAAAGGACCCCAACAACCCCATGAGGATCCAGACCGTCCGCGGCGTCGGCTACCGCTTCGAACGCCGTATCCGCACCCCGGCCAACTAATATAAATTGAAAGAACCGATTTTTTCCTTGTCGCGTCTTCTCATCATCCTCCCCGCCGCAGGATTGCTGTGGCTGGGGGGGATGTTCCTGCTCGGCCTCCTGATGCCGGGAGCCCTCCTCGCCACTTTCGGCCTGGGAGCACTCCTCATGGTCGGAGCGGGAGTCTTGCTCCAGCGGCTGCTTTCCCCCATTCTCAAGCAGAACGCCCTTCTTCTCGAGCGACTTCACCAAACCGAATTGTCCCAGGTCGGACGCCTGGCCCTGGAGAAAAGCGAGCTCGAGGCCATCATCAATTCCATGACGGAAGGCCTCATCATCTATGACCTCGATTTCAAGGCGGTACTGACCAATCCCGCCCTGCGGCAACTCGCCCAGCCTGCCACCACCGGGACCCGGATCCTGCTCGGCAACGACCTCTTCCGTGACCGCTGGGCCAACCCCGAGCAGATCCAGGTGATCGAGGAAGAAACCATGAAACAGCCCCGGCGTCCCCGTACCGACATCGCCGAACTGATCCACCCCACCCAGTTCCTCAAGCGCTACTCCTCGCCGCTGACAAACGGGGACGGGGTGCAGATCGGTCACGTCGCCATCTTCCACGACATCACCCCCGAAGTGGAGGTCGATCGCCTGAAGTCCGACTTCATCTCGAACGCCTCCCACGAACTGAGAACCCCCGTCACCTCCCTCAAAGTCCTGATCGAAAGCCTGATCGACGGCGCCCAGGAGGACCCCGAACTGAGACGGACCTTCCTCGAAGACATCTACCGCGAGGCCAACCGTCTTCACCAACTGGTCAACGACCTCCTCGACCTCGCCCGCATGGAATCCGGCAAGGCCCAACTTTCCATCGAAAAACACGACGTCTGCCGGGTCATCAAGGAGGCGGTGAACACCGTCGCTCCCCAGGCCAAAAAAAAGGAAATCGCCATCGAGCTGAAGATCCCGAAGAATCCGACCGAGGGAAAAGCCGACAAGGATCGCCTGCGCCAGGTCCTCGTGAACCTCCTGGCCAACGCCGTCAAGTTCACGGAAAGGGGCGGAAAAATCTCCATCGACCTTTCCCAGGAAAAAACCTTCATGCGCTTCGTGATCGCCGATACCGGGATCGGCATCCCCGCCAAGGACCTCCCCCACATCTTCGATCGCTTCTTCCGGGTGACCCGCGGGCGCTCCCGGCTGCAGGGTGGCAGCGGTCTCGGCCTCACCATCGTCAAGCAAACCATCGACGCCCATCAGGGCGAGATCGGGATCGAGAGCACCGAAGGGGAAGGCACCACCATCACCTTCACCATCCCCCAATAATCATTCGGACAAACTAATTGACAAGCTTTGGAGCCCTCCCGGCGATAAAGAAGAATCTCGGTGTTTTTCGCGGACTTTCGATGTCGGAGGGGAAGTATGAGCACGATCAAACAAACCTTGGGGCCCACCTCTAGCCCTCTTCAGAACCTTACCGCAGCCCCGAAGCCTCCCCTCGATGAGAAAAAGGAGACTTCCCCCCTGCTGAGCGGGGACGAATCGACCATCAAGGCGCGGCCCGAAAGCCTCACCACCGCCGATCTGGTCGCCAAGGCCAAGGCCGCCCAAACCGGGGAAATCGGAAAGCTCGAAGAAACCGAGGTTCCCGTTTCTTCGGTTTCGCCTCCCCCCCCGACTCGGACTCCCCCTCCTCGGCCCGTGGCGGCCCCCACGCTCCCCCCGAAGGTCATCCCACCAAAGACCGTCGCGCCTCAAACCCCACCGGCTCCGCGCGAGAGGCCGGTTTTGCCCCCTTCCCGGGAAGAAATCGAACAAAAAATGCACGCTCAGCTCGCGCTGGAGAAAAACGAAGCCGACAAACACATCGTCAAGCAGGTCCTGGATGGGGTCGGCACGGCCGACAACGTCAAGGAAGGGTTGAAAGTCGCTTCGGAGATCAACCAAATCGCCCAGACTCCCCTGGCAGCTCGCATGCTCAGCCGCCTTCCCTCCCTTTCGACCTGGCTCACCAGCGTTTCCAACAGCAGCGTGGTCAACTCCCTGACGCGCGTCCTGGGGTTGCCGATCGTCAAGCCCGCCCTCAAGGGACTGGGCCGCGTCGCCCCCGTCGCCGGCGTGGGGGTCGCCGCTTTCGACATCTACAGCACGGCCAAGACCGTCCAGGACCCCAAAGCCTCCACCGCCAAGAAGGTCGTCTCGGTCACCAAGTCCGTCATGAGCTCGGTGGGCGCCACGGCGGGCGTCGCGGCACTCTTCCTGGCCCCTACCGGGGTGGGTGGGGCCGTCGCGGGGGGGATCGCCCTCGGGGCGGGAGTGATCGCCTTTGGTTGCGACTTTGCTATCGGTCGGATGAATTGATCTGGCATGGAACAAAAAAAAGCGGCATAATGTCTCTGCTTTGAGAGCTCCCTACTCTCTTGAAAGAGGCCATATGAAGCGGTTTTTCCTGGCAGCCCTGCTATTCTTGGGCGGCTGTGCCCAAAACGTGACGAAAATCGAGTCTCCCCCGGTGCTGCTTTTTTCCTTCACCGTCCGGGGCTCGATCGCCCTCAACCCCAACGTGAAGTATTATTTGGTCCTGAACGCCTCACCCAATCAAAGCGAGGGGCCCACCATCAACGGCTCCTACCCCTACAACCGTCCCAACCCGGGCTGGGACCTGCCCTTCTACCGCGACTACGACATCGATCCCGGCTCGAGCGAGCCTTTGCGCCAAACCGTCTGGACCGACTACTACCAGCTCGCCACCGAAGCCGGAACCCCGATCATGAGCCACGGCTCGTGGCCGAATCCGACCGAGACCGTCAGGGTTCCCACCATCTACACCGACGTGAGCCGGCCTCAACAGGGACGCGACTGGGACATACGGGGCGGCAAGACCGTCACCCTGACCATTCCCTTCTCCGAACTGAAGGGTAGCGGCCTCTATGATGCCAAGACGGGAAAAGTGAACCTCTCGAGCCTGAACATCAACCTGGCGATTTCGGGGATCAACGGAGCGCCGATCGATTTTCCCACCGTCTCCTCGAACGAATACCTCACCATCCCCACCCGGGAGGGGATCACCGAGGCCTCGAACGTCTTTCCCGTCAAGAAACCCGAAAACATCCCGTCGGGGGTGGACTCCGCCGACGTCAACTTCGCCAGCTACCGACTGGAAGTCAAGAAGATCGCGCCATGAAGAACTTTTTCGTCTTGTTGGCCATGTGCCTGGGAAGCCTCTTTCCCTTCGGAGGGCAGGCCGTGGTGCCCCCCTCGCCTTCTCCTTCCTTTCGAACCGGCTTCCTCGAAGGGGAGATCCTGGTCAAGTTCAAGGAAGAAGTTCCCGAAAAGAAGATCGAAGAGATTCTGAGCAACCAGAAAGTCCAGGTCCTCGGTTTCATCGAGGGCCTGGGAATCTACCGACTGGGCTTGCCGGAAGGGACCTCCGTAGAGGCGATGCTGGAACGTTTTCGAGCCATCCCCGAAGTCCAGTACGCCGAGCCCAACCACAGGCTGCACATCATGAAAAAGGAAGGCGGTCCCCAGTGAGGGCCAGAAACGTTTTCTTGCCGATCCTCTTTTTTTCCTCCCTCCTGGACGGCTGCGACATGCCGACGGCCGAGGCCCTGAAAAACCAGGCGATCGTTCGTTTTCGGGAGGGAATCACGGAGAACCAGAAGGAAACCCTGCGCCTTCGCTACGGCGTCAAGAAGAATTCATCCCTGCTCTCCTCCGAGCTCTGGGAATGCCGGGCGAGCCTGGACGAGCTCCGCAAGGATTCCAGCTTCACCTATGCCCAGCCCAACTATGTGCGAAGGCTGCAGGCCTTCTCGGCGAGCAATCCTGACCTCAGCAAGGAATGGTTCTTGCCCGAGATCCATGCCCCCGAAGCCTGGGCCCGCATCACCGGGGTTCCCGGTGCGGGCGTCACGGTAGCGGTGGTCGACTCCGGGGTCGATCCCGACCATCCCGACCTCAAGGAGAATCTCCTTCCCCTGGTGGACGAGGTCGGCGTCGATATCCTTCCGGCCAACAACGTGGACTACAAGGGCCGAGACGGCCAGGGCCATGGAACCCATGTCTGCGGGATCATCGCCGGAATAGCCTCCTCGGCCCAGGGAATGACCGGGGTGGCTCCCGGCGTCAAGATCCTGCCCGTCAAGGTCATGAAGAACGACGGGGGCGGCGACGACTTCACCATCGCCAAGGGGCTCAAGGACGCCGTGGACAAGGGCGCGAAAATCATCAACCTCTCGGTGGGCGGAACCGAACCCTCCCCCATCCTGGCCGACGCGATCGCCTACGCCTACCGTGCCAACGTCCTGATGTGCGTCTCGGCAGGGAACGATGGCGGCCCGGTCAACTACCCCGCGGCCTACCCGGGGGTTCTCGCGGTGGGGGCGGTCGACGTGAACGGCCTGCGGGCGGACTACTCCTCTTTCGGACCCGAGTTGGCCATGGTGGCCCCCGGTGGAGCGAGAGACAACGGAATCTGGTCCACCCTTCCGACCTACGAATGCTATCTCACCATCTTCTCCCGCAAGACCCTGCGCTACGGCTCGCAAGCGGGAACCTCGATGGCCACTCCCCAGGTCACGGCGGCGGCGGCCCTGCTCCTTTCCCGCGAGCCTCAGCTCACTCCCGCCCAGTTGAAGACCCGTCTCCTTTCCTCCACCATCAGCACTTCCGGCTTCACCCAGGCCACCGGATTCGGCTTGCTCAACGTCGACCGCGCCATCCAATGGTCTTCCCACGACGGGGGTCCCCATTAATGAGAAAAAAGAATCTATATCTTCTCCTTCCGCTCCTGGCGACGGTATTCTTGGCGGGTTGCCCCAGTCACAATCCCGTACCGGCGCTCACGCCATCCACTCCCCCGCCGTCCAGCATCCCCGACCAGAGCAAGGCTTCGGTGCTACCATCCGGCAAAGCCCTCGAAGGCGGCACCCTGAGGGTACACTTCACCGGCGGCAGGAATATCGGGGCGAGTCTGATGGGCCCGACCCTGGGGGCGGGCAACTCCGCCAGCACCACCGGCATCGATTTCCAACCGCTCACTCCGGGAAAATACCGCCTTCTCGCCTATGCCCCCTCCTTCGCGACCGTCCGCCTGGATAACCTTTTCGTGGGGATCGATCCCTCCACCGGGGGGATCGATCCCCAAAAGAAGATCCTCGACGCGACCATCAACCTGGTTCCCGACGCGAAACTATCCGGAAGGGTCATCGATCAGGACGGACGCCCGCTCTGGGGAGCCAGAATCTCCTGGGGCGCCGCCGCCACCCTTTCCAAGAATGACGGGACCTTCCTGCTGGAAGGGGCCGCTCCGGGGAAATTCTCCCTTCACCTCAACAAGACCCTCTTCGCGGGCACCAGCCTCACGGTCGATGCCGTCGCGGGCAAGACCTCGGCGGTAGGGGACGTCAAGCTGACCTCCACCACCGCCAAGTTCGCCCTTCTCAACCCCTCCGACCTCCTGGAAGGCAAAACGATCCGGGAGAACTACTCCAATCTCCTCAGCCGGCTCGCCCTGGGCGGTTTCACGGAAGGGAATCAAAGCGATTCCTCGATCTGGCTCTTGATCGATCCGGCCTCCCTTCCCGAATCGAAGTGCGCCGAGATCGCCGCTTTCGTCGCTTCGGGCGGCAAGTTGATCGTACTGGGAGAATGGGGTGGCTACGGGGGAGGGCATCCCGACGAGGCGAACCGTTTACTCGGCTTTTTCGGAATCAACTTCCAGACCGACCTGGTGCGCTCCACCAGCAACGTCGGGACCCCGGAATGGATCAACGTGCGCGACTTCTCCACCCTTCCGCTGGTCAAGGCGGTCGACATGATCAACCTCTTCGCGGCCTGTTCGGTTTTCTCGGTGTCCCCGGCGCTGACCGTGGCTTCGACCGGAGCGAGCGGCTACCGGGTGCAATCGACCGGAATCCCCGTGGCTGCGGCGACTCAGGAAGGCGATGGACTGGTCATCGCGGTGGGCGACTCCTCCGCTTGGTCGAATTTCGCGGCGGCGCCGTCTTCTTACCCCAATCTCGATCGAGGAAACAACGCCGATTTTATGCTAAACTTGTTTCTATGGTAGCCGAACGCTGATTTGATGTGCGTCCGGACTTGGGAGGAAGCGATCATTGCAGTGTCCTTATTGCCAAACGCATAATGAGGATGAAAACCGCTTTTGCTGTGACTGCGGAAAATCACTCATTGCCTCGGTAACGGCTCCGCCGGGAGGACATGGGGGGGTTACCCAGCCAGCGGGCAGCGCCGGAGACAGCGGGCTCTTGAAGCCATCCACTGTGCTCCAGGATCGCTACCGTATCACCCAGCTCCTGGGGCAGGGCGGCATGGGGGCCATCTACCTCGCCAACGACACGCGTTTCTCGAGCAAGGTCTGCGTGGTCAAGGAGATGCTGGACCACTTCCACGATCCCGAGCAGAGAGAAACCGCCAAGCAAAATTTCTACCGCGAAGCCGATTTGCTGGCCAACCTCAAGCACAACGCCATTCCCGAGGTCTACGACCGCTTCACCGAAACCAACCGCCACTACCTGGTGATGGAATACATCAACGGGACCGATCTCGAGGTGCGCATCAACGAGCAGGGCACCGCCTTCGACGAGAAGACAGTGGTCGGCTGGTCCATCCAGGTCTGCGACGTCATGTCCTACCTGCACCACCAGAAGCCCCCCATCATCTACCGGGACCTGAAGCCCGCCAACCTCATCCTCACCGATTTCGGGAAGGTGTACCTGGTCGACTTCGGGATCGCCCGCTTCTTCAATCCGACCGCTCGCGGGACCATGATCGGAACCCAGGGCTACGCTCCTCCCGAGCAGTACCGCGGCCAGGTCGAGCCCCGCTCCGACATCTTCGCCCTCGGCGCCACCCTGCACTACATGCTGACCAACCGCGACCCGCAAAACGAGCCGCCCTTCTCCTTCCCCCCGGTGAGGACCCTGAACCCCGCTCTATCCCAGGATATCGAGTCCCTCATCATCAAGTGCCTGGACCCGGAGATCGACCAGCGCTTCGGCAGCGCCGACGCTCTCTTGATCGAACTGATGCAGATCGGCGGGGAAGAATCGAACGCCGTCCGCAACTGTCCCCACTGCGCGCGCCAGATCAGCAAGGGTCGTCAGTTCTGCCCCCATTGCCGCGGCTACATCGCCGCCCATCACCTGACCACCACCCACAACCAGATCCACCGGGCGGCAACGGCGACCAACCTCTCCATCCCCACCCGCAAGACCCTCAAAGCCGAGGGGGGAAATGTTTTTCCGAAGTGGATCTGGGCAGTCGGGCTCGGCTTGGTCCTCCTGCTTTCCCTGGGTAGCTGGTGGTTCTGGCAAACCTCCGGCAAGACATCTCACACCGAAACATCCTCCAGCCCGATTGGAAAGGAGATCCGACGTTGACCAACCCTAGCGGGCTCGACCCGGCTTCCCAGATGGAGACCTTGAAGCCGCTTGCCGAGCAAGCGCTTCTGGCCGATCGCTACCGGATCGATCGTTTCCTTGAATTCAAGAACGGGGCCAACGTCTACCGGGCCATCGACCAGGCAACCGATCTGTACGTCATCATCAAGGAACAGGCCGATCGAGCCACCCCCCAGAGCGCGATCGCCGAGACCGACTGGTCCCAACAAACCTGGGACAACCCCTGGCAGAACGAGTTCCTCATCCTGCGCTCGGTCAGTTACCCCACCGTGGTCAAGGCGCTCGACATCTTCAAGTCCGAGGACCGGGCATACCTGATCATCGAACAATTGGAAGGCCGGGACCTCGCCTACTACGTCAAGAAGAACCCGGAAATCCCCGTGCAGGACACGCTGGACTGGATGGTCCAGCTTTGCCAGGCGATCGGCCAGCTCCACCGGCGCCAGATCGTGCATCTCGACATCCATCCGCGCTACGTGGTCGTGGCCACCGACACCAACCGAGTGCGCCTCACCGGCTTCCACCGGGCCACCATCCTTCCCTGCGAGGACACCCCCGAGGCCACCCCGGGCTATTCCCCGCCCGAGCAGTTCGGCCACACCGGCACCTCCGTCGACGAGCGTTCCGACATCTACTCCCTCGGCATGATCTGGCACTACCTCCTCACCGGCATCGACCCGGACAGCTACACCGGCAAGGACTGGCACTTCCAACTCGACGAGGTCAGCGCCCTGCGACCCCGCATCAACCCCCAGATCAACCGCCTGGTCACCCGCATGCTGGCGCCGGACCCCAACGACCGCTTCAACAGCATCTCGGAGCTCAAACAGCACCTGCTGCAGTTGATCAACAACCCCGCCCGCAAGGTGGGTCACTATTCCGACGTCGGGATCTGCCGGGCCGGAAACGAGGACTCCCTTTCGGTCTACGAACTCAACTTCACCACCCAGAGCCAGCAATCGGGCCTCGGCCTCTACGTGGTCGCGGACGGCATGGGCGGGGTCAACGCCGGGGAGTTCGCCTCGGCGATCGCCGTCGACGAGATCTCCACCCACATCCAGAACACCGTGGCTTCCCTCAACGGCCAGGTGGACGACGTCCAGACCGAGATCCGGAACGCCCTCCAACAGGCCATCAAGAACGCCAACGTCCGGATCTACGAGACGGGCCGCTTCAACACCGAACTCAACGGCATGGGGACCACCGTCACTTCCGCCCTGATCTACGGCAAGAACCTCTACGTCGGCCACGTGGGCGACAGCCGGGCCTACCTCATCAACAAGGAAGGCATCGAAAAGATCAGCCGCGATCACTCCCTGGTCGGTAGGCTGGTCGAGATCGGCCAGATCACCCCCGAGGAGGCCCTGGTCCATCCTCAGCGCAACCTTATTTATCGCTCGTTGGGAACCTATCCCAACGTCGAGGTGGACCTCTACCAGCGCGCCCTCAAGATCGGCGACTGGATCCTGCTTTGTAGCGATGGACTTACTGGACATGTGAACGACGATGAGTTAAAATCGATCGTCCTGGCCAACCAGGAGCCGCATTTGGCGGCACAACAACTGGTCAACCTGGCTAACCAGCGGGGCGGGGAGGACAACATCACCGTCATTTTGGTCCATCTTGCAGAATACACCTAAGAGAAAGGACGAGAAAGAACCATGATGAAATGCTCGAACTGCGGAGTCGATAACACCGAAGGTATCGCCTACTGCGACGAGTGCGGAACCAAGCTGGAAGAACAGGCCACGGTCGCCCAGGCCCAATCGCCCGCCGTTCCCTCCGGAACCGCTACCCCCGGCAAGCTGGTCATCACCCGCG
>DOBT01000266.1 GCA_003503675.1 Cyanobacteria bacterium UBA8530
GTGGTCAGGACCTGATGGCCCCAATAAAGGGGGCCGGCGACGCGCTCGATTTTGCCGACTTTGGAAAAGGCCAGGTTTCTTCCCTCGACCTTTCCTTTGGCCCGGAGGACTCCGGAAAGCCAGGAGACGCTCATTTCGGCCGAGGTCTTGCCGGAAACTCTTCCCAGGGCTTCGAGGTCCTGGGCGAGGGGCACCTGGGCGAGTTCCACCCCTTCCAGACGCAGCTTGCCCGTCGCGGAGGGCTGTTTCGCAAGCAAGAGTTCGCCGCTTCCCGACAATCGACCGCCACCGAGCCCGATAACCGCATCCCGGATGAATAAGCGATCCTTTTTGAAGCTCCAGGCGGAGGAAGCTTCCTCGATCGGCTGTTTCTCGAAGGAAGAGGAGGCGGCATCGAAAAAGCCCGCTCCTTCCCAGGAGTCGGCTTCATTGCTGTCTCCCCGGAAGTTTCCCTTTATTTTTCCCCGGCCTTCCGCCTCGAGCCCGAACTTCTTCAGGCGTTGGAAGGGGAGCTCCGCCGAGAACTTTCCGGAAACCGCTCCGGTGAGGAGACCCGAGGCCTCCCCTTGCAGCAAAGCACCCTCCACCAGGGCCGAAGCCTCGGAAACCATCCAGCGTTTGGGCCAGACCTTGAAAAGGAAAGAACCTTTTTTCGTTTCGAGGTCGAGTATGGAGCCGTCGGCCGTCGCCCTTCCCTCGACGAGAAGGTCGTTGGCGGGACCATGGACCGAGAGGACGCCGGACGAGGCTCCCTTCATTCCCTTGAAGTAAGGCGCCATGGCGACGGCGAGATTCACCTCTCTCCAGGAGCCTTCGATCTTTACTTCGGGCTGGGTCTCGGTGGTGAAAAAGCCGCTCGCTTCAACCCTTCCCCCATCCCATGCCCCGTTTATCCCGGTGAGGGAGACCTTGTTTCGGTGAAAGGAAAAGTTCCCTACGACCGAGCGCAGGTCTTCGCCGTAGGCCTCACCGAGAGGAATAGCCACTTTCCCTTCGACTCGGGGGTCGAGGGCGAGGCCGAAGGCTCTGGCGGTGACGCTTCCCCTCCCCTTCAATTTGAAAAGGCCCACTTCGGGCAGCAGTTTTTCCATCGATTCCAGTTGGACGGCGGGGATTTCGAGGGAAAGGGCGAGTCGGGGAACTTTGTCGATGGAAAGCACCTTCCCCTTGGCCAGGATTCGGTTTCCCGCCACCAGGCCGGTAACCCCTTCGATGGAAACTTCTTTCGAGTCAAAGCGGGCGAAACCGGATACTTTCTCGACCGGGGCCTTGATGGCGGTCAGCCCGAGCTTTCCTTCGCGAAGTCGGGTCCAGCCCTTCAAGGAAAAGGCGCTCTTGCTCCACTTCACCCCAACCCCCAGGTCGAAGCTTCCTTCCAGGGCTTGCCAGTCTCGGGAAGAAGCCAGATAGTCGGTCCATTTCTTGAAAGAGGCCCCGGAAAGCGTGCCGTCCAGGTTTCCTCGTCCCTGGTCGAGGAGGACTTCGCCCCGCAGCCTGAGATCGGCCGTTCCTTCTTTATTTTTTTTATTTTCTTTTCCGGAAAGCTCGAAAGCGGCGCGCTCGTCGATCAGGGTGCCCTTTCCCTCCAGGTTCTCGAGGCCGGCCCCGAAGGGTTTGCCGAGTCGATCCTGCCAGCTTACCCTGCCTCCGTGGAGGGTGAAGGCGAAGCGCGGCAGGGGTATTTTTTTACCCGGCTTCTGGGCGGGGGGGAATTCGGGGGATAAACCGAGCTTTCCTTTTTCGTCGCGCATCAGGCGAGCCCGAGGGGAGTAGACGTCGATGCGGACGGGCGTTTTTCCGAGCTTCAGAAGGTCGAGCAGGGAGTAACGGACGGTGAGCCGGGGAATGTGGGCGAACGGGGGCGCACCGCGCTTTTTCGAGGAGCCGATCGAGATGTTCTCGGCCTCTATGCCGTTGAGGAGGTTGCCCCCGATCTTCCCCACCTGGATGGGCAGGCCGATGGCCCGGGAGGCGTTTTGCTCGATCTGGACTCGGACTTCCTTGATCAGGGCATCCTTGTGCGTGACGAAGAGGAGCCCCCCCGCCGACAGCACTACCCCGATCAGGAGCGTGAGGAAGAGGAGGAGGAGGTTCAGGAAACGGAGGTTTTTTTTCAAGGGCTTATCGGCCGATCCTTCCGATTCCCTCGAAGAGTTCGGCCTCCGAAGGGACGGCATCGGTCAGGGAACCGGCCAAAAAGGAATCGTAGGCGCTCAGGTCGAAGTGGCCGTGTCCGGAAAGGCAGAAGAGAATGGTCTTTTCCTCGCCCGATTCCTTGCAGAGGAGGGCTTCTTCGATGGCGCCGAGGATGGCATGGGCCGATTCGGGTGCCGGGAGGATGCCTTCGCTTTGGGCGAAGAGCCGGGCCGCCTCGAAGACCTTGTTCTGGCCCACGGCGATCGCCTCGATGTGCTTGTCGTGGTAGAGCTTGCTCACCAGGGCGGAGGCCCCGTGGTAGCGCAAGCCGCCGGAGTGGATCTCGGGGGGCATGTAGGTGTGTCCCAGGGTGTACATCATGGTCTGGGGGGTGAGATGGGCCATGTCCCCGAAATCATAGGCGTAGCTTCCCTTGGTCAGGGAGGGACAGGCGTTCGGTTCGACCGCCACGGCCCTCACCTTGCTCTTGCCCTGGAAGCGATCCGCGAGGAAGGGGAAGGCGATGCCTCCGAAGTTCGAGCCGCCGCCGCAGCAGCCGACGANNGTCTGGTGCAGCAGGACGTGGTTGAGAACCGAGCCGAGGGCGTAGTTGGAATCCTCTCGGGAGCGGGCGTCCTCGATGGCCTCGGAGATGGCCACTCCCAGGCTGCCGGGAGAATCGGGGTGCTCTAGGTTCATTCGGCGGCCCGAAGAAGTCGTTTCGCTCGGGCTCGCCACCACCGAGGCGCCGAAGACCTGCATCAAGGAGCGACGGTAGGGTTTCTGGTGATAGGAAACCCGGACCATGTAGACGGCGCACTCGAGCCCGAAGAAGTGGCAGGCCATGGAAAGCGCGCTGCCCCATTGACCGGCGCCGGTCTCGGTGGTCAAACGTTTGATGCCCTCTTTTTTGTTGTAGTAGGCCTGGGCCAGGGCGGTGTTGCTCTTGTGACTGCCCGAGGCGCTGGTTCCTTCGTATTTGAAAAAGATCTTGGCGGGCGTTCCCAGCTTCTTTTCGAGGCGGCGCGCCCTCATGAGGGGACTGGGACGCCAGAGGCGGTATAGTTCCCGTACTTCCTCGGGGATCTCGATCCAGCGTTCTCGGGAAACCTCCTGCTTGATGAGTTCGAGCGGGAAGATATCGGTCAGGTCCTCCGGCCCGATGGGCTTTCCGCTGACGGGGTGGAGGGGGGGAGGGGGGAGTTCGGGCATATCGGCCTGGATGTTGTACCAGCGGGTGGGGATCGCCTTTTCCGGCAGAAGGATCTTGGTTTCTCCCATGTTTTCCTCTTTCTGAACGAAAGGCCCCGTTTGCCTCGAGTGAAAATCCCGAACGCCTCATTTTACCACCAACTCCTCCAGGCATCACCCCCTTGTCAACGAGGCGGCTCGGGAACAAAATGGTGTCCTGTCGGTCCATAAAGATACGTGCATTTGTAGGAGGCTGGAATGAAACCGCATGTCTTTCCTCTCATCACCGCGCTGGCCATCGGCATCGGAGGCGGGGCGATAGGAGCCGGGACGGTCTTGACCTTTTACTCGCCGCAGGTGACCCCCGCGGCAGTGGCCGCTCCCATCCTTCCCAAAGCAGGGCAATCCGGTGAGGCCATCGCCGATCTCGTCGACAAGGTGGGCCCGGCCGTGGTCAACATCGACACCGTCAGCACTCAGGTCCGGGAGGTGGATCCCTTCGGGGGATTCGGCTTCTTCGGTTCCGAGGATGCCCAGCCCAGGCGCTTCGTCGAGAAGCGGAAGGGGGTGGGCTCGGGCTTCATCGTCGATTCCTCGGGCTTCGTGGTCACCAACTACCACGTGATCCGCGGGGCCAAGGAAATCAAGGTGACTTTGCCCGACGGAAGGAAATTTTCGGGGCGTGTGATCGGCAAGGACCCGGATTCCGATCTGGCCCTCCTGAAAGTGGACGCCCGAAACCTGCCTTCTTTGGAACTGGCCGATCCCGCGGCCATCCGGGTGGGACAGTACGTGATCGCCATCGGCAGTCCTCTCGGTCTGCAGCATTCCGTCACGGCCGGCATCCTGAGCGCGGTCAACCGCGACATCGAACTCAACCGGCGCGTCAACTTCATCCAGACCGACGCCCCCATCAACCCGGGCAACTCGGGCGGCCCCCTTCTCAACATGGCCGGGAAGGTGGTCGGGGTCAACACGGCGATGGCGGCGCAGGCCCAGGGGATCGGCTTCGCGGTTCCGGTCAGCACCCTCATGGAGATACTGCCGCAGTTGAAAGCCAAGGGCAAGGCGGAGCGGTCCTGGATAGGGGTCGGTATCAAGAGCCTGCCCGAAGACAAGAGCAAGATGTTCTACCCGGCCGATCACGGCGTCCTCGTCGTCCAGGTGACTCCGGGAAGCCCGGCTCAGAAGGCCGGAGTCCTGCCGGGGGACATCATCCTCGAAGTCGACGGGAAAGCGGTCAAGGCGGAAAAGGACCTGATCTCGGCGGTCTCGCGCAAGTCTTCCGGAACCAAGGTCGATCTTCTGGTTTCTCGCGAAGGACAGAAGAAGGCCCTGACGATGCGGGTCGAAACCCGTCCGGAGCAGGCCGCCCAGGCGGAGGATGGACGGGAAGAAGGAACGGAGAATCCTTGAGGACCTTGATGGAATGCCGTGCAGACCGTCGATGAGGCCGAACTCGTTCGCCGCTGCCGACAGGGGGACCTGAAATCGGCGGAGCAGCTTTTCAGGGTCTACCATCGCCCGATCCACAACCTCGTGGGGCGGATGCTGCATGAGCGAGGGGATGTGGAAGATCTGGTCCAGGAAGTCTTCCTGAGAGCCTTCGGCTCGATAGGGGGGTTCAGGGAAGAAGCGAGCTTCAAGACCTGGTTGATGCGGATAGGGACGAATACTTGCTTGAACTTCATCGAAAAGTCCAAGCGGCAGGGAATGGATTCCCTGGACGATCCGCTCGATTCGGGGGATACTCGGGGGGATTTGCTGGTGGGGCGAGGTTCTCCGGAGGGGGATCTGCTCGCCGACGAGATGGGGGCCAGGCTGCAAGAGGCCATCGACCGGCTTTCCCCCGATTTTCGGGCAGTGCTTGTCCTGCGAGACGTTCAGGGCCTCTCTTACGAAGAAGTGGCGCAGGTGGTGGGAGTGAATTTGGGAACGGTGAAATCGAGACTGGCGCGGGCGCGGGCGCTCTGCGTGACTTGGATGAAGGAATACCTGTCATGAAGGGGGGAGCAATGGAACGCGATTGCACTTGGGTTCAGGAGCGAATCTCGTTTTATGCCGACGGAATCGTCCAGGGGGACGAGGAGCGCCTTCTGCATGCCCACCTGAGGGGATGCGCGGACTGCGCCGCGACTCTGGCCGACCTCTTGAGGACCGTCCACATCCTCGAACACCTTCCCGACCTGGAGCCGTCCGAGGATCCCTGGGAGGCGATCTCCTTCAGCCTGCGGCGTTCGGGTTTCCACAAGAAAAGGCTGCTGGCGCGGGCAGGGCGTTTCGCGGCGGCCGCCCTTCTCGGGATAGCCGGGCTCACTTATGCCCTCTCGGCCTTCATGACCCCTCCCCAGGCCGATATGAATGCTTACTGGCGCGAGCACGCCATCTTCACCGCTCAAGGGATTCCCATGACCGTCGGAGCGAACGTGGTGGCCATCGAAGCGACCTACCGAATGCAGAAAGAATGAAATCGATGCGCAAGGCGGTACTACTGGCAGGACTGTCCCTCTTCCTTTCCTTTTCTCCCGCGGAAGCGACGGGCCTGTCCATCGGAGGGATGCTGAGAGCGGAGATGAACCTCTCCTATACCGGTACCAAGCGCTTGGCCGGGCAAACCAAGTTCCTCGTCCAACACGGACCGGGGGGAAAGGTCCGCATCGAATACCTTTCCCCCCCCAAAATGAAGGGGGAGCTGGTGATCGACAACGGGCAGGCCCGCTGGTATTTTTCCCCCGGGAACGGCCAGTTGGACATCAGTCCGAGCGAATCCAGCCTACGTGCTCCGGCCTTTTTCGAGCGATTGCTCCTCGCCAATTATCGCCCCGTTTTCGGGAAGGATTCCGTGATTGCCGGGCGTAAGGTCCGCTGTCTGGATCTCGTTCCCCGCCGTTCCGGCCGCTTTCGTCGGCGCCTTTGGCTGGACCTCGCGACCCAGCTTCCCCTGAGAGTGGAGCGTCGGAACCAGAAAGGAAAAATGCTCGATTTCTCCGAATTCACGGCCATCGAGTTCCATCCGATGCCGAGGGCCGGCGCCTTCGATCTCGTTTTACCCAGTCGGTCCCATCCCACCACGGTGGTGGGCCGAATCGCCTACGGCAAGAGCTTGTCCGAAGTGCGCGCCTCCATCGATTTTCCCGCCGAGCTTCCCGCCATCCTTCCTTCCGGCTATGAGGTCCTCGACGTGCAGGTCTTCGATGTCAAGAAGGTGCGCAGTCTGCATTGGCGTCTCACCGATGGGATGAACACCCTCTCCCTCTTCGTGGCCTCTTCCCGCCACCGCACTCCGCCTTCCCGGGAGGCCAAGGTCTTCGATCTGGGACCCGCCGATGCTTTTTTCGCTTCTCGAGACAACGCCAATATGCTCACCTGGACGACTCCCACCAACTCCTACACCCTGGTCGGTCTCCTTCCCAAAGCGGCGATGAAGCGGGTGGCCGTCTCGACCTTCCTGAGGAAAAACTGAGAAGAGGGACCTTTCCCGGACGGTTTCCTTCGGGAAGCTGCTTCCTTTTCGAAGGCGAAAAAAGTTTCCGAAAAACGGGAACTTTTTTTCGCCTTCTCGGTCAACAGGATAGGAACCCCAAAATGGCGCCCATATACCCGTATAAATGAGCGCCTAAAGAAGTTTTATTCGGCGTTTTTTCTTAATATTTCTTAATAACGCGCTTTTTTTTCCCTCGCTTGGGTACAATGGAGATGAAATCGACGGCCAACGAAAGGTGGTTGGCCGGGAGGTTCTTTGCGAGGGGAGTTCGAAATGATCGAGAGAAAAAGGAGGCAGGCAGGGTTCACCCTGGTTGAACTGTTGGTAGTCGTCGTCATCATCGGGTTACTGGCTTCGATAGCGGTCCCCAACTTCGTGGGCGCCCAGGACAAGGCCAAAAATGCCGGTGTTATGGCCAATGTCCACACCGTCCAGATGGCGATCGAGCAATATGCCGTCGACAACGGAGGGGCCTACTGCGCCCTGAGCGGTTCGGTCATCAAGGCCGGCGCCAGCTACATCGCCGGAGACTCCTACCCCAAGACCGCCTGGAACAAAAAGCAAACCGCCGAAATCGCCTTGACCACCGCCACCATCAACGATCTCAACAACAAGGTCTATGGCAACGGCTCCGCCGCGGTTCCGACCGGCCAGCTGCACTACGGTGCGATCGCCTTCTTCGCCTCCGGATCGGCCAGCGAGCGCTACGATATCCACGGCTCCGGCAAAAAGGGATCCAAGGCCATCAAGGTCAACGGGGTCCGCAACTACTAGTCTCCTTTCCTGGACGACCGGCTACCACAGCCGGTTTTTTTTTGCGCTTCGGCGTCTTTGACTCTCTCGAAGAGGAAAGATGAAAAATTCCGAACCGATGATGGAAAAGAAAAAATCCGCCCAGAACCACCAGGTCTTCTTGAGACCTTCCATATAAGAATAAGTTCCCGAAAAAAGGGGAACTTTTTTTCTTTCCCCGGGTCAAAAGGAGTGGGACCCCGAAATGGAAACCGATTTTTCTTTGGGAAGGTTTTCCGGATAAAGAAGTTTTATTCAGCATTTATCCTTAATGTTTCTTAATAATACACCATTTTTTTCCCTCGCCTGGGTACAATGGAGATGAAACCGACGGCCAACGAACGGAGGTTGGCCGGGAAGTTCTTTGCGAGGGGAGTTCGAAATGATCGAAAGAAAAAGGAGGCAGGCAGGGTTCACCCTGGTTGAACTGCTGGTAGTCGTCGTCATCATCGGGATCCTGGCTTCAGTGGCCGTTCCCAACTTCGTCGGCGCCCAGGACAAGGCCAAGAATTCCGGTGTTATGGCCAATGTCCACACCGTCCAGATGGCGGTAGAGCAATATGCCGTCGACAACGGAGGAGCCTACTGCGCCCTGAGCGGTTCGGTCATCAAGGCCGGCGCCAGCTACATCGCCGGAGACACCTATCCCAAGACCGCCTGGAACAGCAAGCAAACCGCCGAAATCGCCTTGACCACCGCCACCGTCAACGACACCGACAACAAGGTCTATGGCGCCGGCTCCGCCGGGGTTCCGACCGGGCAGCTGCACTACGGCGCGATCTCCTATCTCTCCTCCGGGTCGGCCAACGAGCGCTACGACATCCACGGCTCCGGCAAAAAGGGATCCAAGGCCATCAAGGTCAACGGGGTCCGCAACTACTAGTTTCCTTTCTTGGACTACCGGCTGTCGCAGCCGGTTTTTTTGTGCCCTCCGGGGCTGTTCCGTGCTAGAATGGCCCTGATTGCGTGTTTGATTCTTCCGAGGAGGAAAGATGGAAAATTCCGAACTGGTGATGGAAAAGAAAATACCCATCGCCCAGATGGAGCCCGCAGAGCGAAAGATTCTACTCGCTCGTTTAGCAGAGGCTGCCCGCCAGATCCGCGTCGACATCGTCACCATGATCCACGCGGCGAAGTCCGGGCATCCGGGCGGTTCCCTTTCCGCCACCGACCTGGTGGCCGTTCTCTATTTCCACCAACTGCGCCACCGCGTAGAGCAGCCGGATTGGCCCGACCGGGATCGATTCATCCTGTCGAAGGGCCATGTCTGCCCCCTGCTTTATGCGGCCCTGGCGGAGTCGAAATACTTTCCCCGCGAAGAGCTCTTGACCCTGAGGAAGACCGGTTCTCGCCTGCAAGGCCATCCCCACCGCCTCAAGACCCCCGGGGTCGAAATGACTTCCGGGTCCCTGGGCCAGGGGCTCTCCATATCCAACGGCCTGGCACTCGCCCTGCGCCTCGATCACTCCCCCGCCAGGGTCTACTGCCTCATCGGGGACGGCGAGAGCCAGGAAGGCCAAATCTGGGAAGCCGCCATGTCCGCCGCCCACTACAAATTGGATAACGTCTGCGCCCTCTACGACTACAATCACCTCCAGATCGACGGCTTCGTCGAGGACGTCATGGACGTCGCCCCCGTCGCCGACAAATGGCGCGCCTTCGGCTGGCACGTCATCGAGGTCGACGGACATGACCTCGCTTCCATCGTCGAGGCCTACGACCAGGCCGAAACGATCAAAGGAAAGCCCACTTTGATCCTGGCCCATACCGTCAAGGGAAAGGGCGTCTCCTTCATGGAGAACATCGCTTCCTGGCACGGCACGGCCCCCAACGACGAACAGTTGAAGCAGGCTCTCAAGGAACTAGAGGAGTAGATCGTGATCGCTGCTAAACCCTACGCCCAAAAACCCACTCGCGACGGCTTCGGTGAAGGGATCATCGAGCTGGCCAAGCGCGATCCGAACGTCGTGGTCCTCGACGCCGACGTGGCCAAGTCCACCCGCACCGAATGGTTCAAGAAGGTCTTCCCCGANNCGCTTCTTCGACATGGGGATCTCCGAGCAGGACCTGCTGGGAACCGCTGCCGGACTGGCCCTCGGCGGCAAGATCCCCTTCGTCACCACCTACGGAGTCTTCGTCACCGGTCGGGCCTGGGATCAGATCCGCAATTCGATCTGCTATCCCGAGATGAACGTCAAGATCGGCGGGGCCCACGGCGGCATCACTNNGCATCACCGTCGGGCCCGACGGTGCGACCCATCAGGCCCTGGAAGAGATCGCCCTCATGCGGGTGCTCCCCAACATGAAGGTGCTCGTCCCCTGTGACGCCCTCGAGACCTACAAGGCGATCCTGTGCGCCGCCGAGACCCCCGGCCCGGTCTTCATCCGCTTCGGTCGGGAGGCGGTCCCCACCATCACCACCCCCGAGACCCCCTTCCGTCTGGGAAAGGCCGAAGTCTTTCGGGAAGGAAGCGACCTGTCCATCGTGGCCTGCGGCCTGATGGTCCATGCCTCGCTGGAAGCGGCGGAAATCCTCGCCGCGCAAGGCATCCAGGCCCGGGTGATCAACCTGCACACCATCAAGCCCATCGACGTCGAAACCCTGGTGAAGGCGGCCGAGGAAACGAAATTCATCCTGACCGTCGAGGAACACCAGGTGCAGGGCGGACTCGGCTCCGCCGTCGCCGAGGTCCTGGGCGAGCATCGTCCCACCCCCATGAAAAGGGTCGGCATCCTGGACACCTTCGGGGAATCGGGGGATTCCGAGGAATTGCTCCGCAAATACGGCCTTCACCCCGAAGCCATCGCCCAGGCGGCTCTCGAGTTGTTGAAAAGGCCTCAATAATAAACGTTCCTTTTCGCTCTCAAAAAGGCACTTCCCGGGGAGGTGCCTTTTTTTCAGCCGACGGGCATCTCCCGGAGGACGAGGACGGTGCTCTTTTTTTCGTTGTTTCTGAGGAAGCGCACCTCGAGGCGATTCCCGACGCTTTTGCCGTTGATGTACTGCACGATTTGGCCGGGGCTCTGCATGGTTCTTCCGTCCAGGTGCGTGATGACGTCTCCCGGCCTCAGGCCGGCCTGGGCGGCGGGACTTCCTTTGCTCACCCCGGCCACCAGGACCCCTTCGTTCGAAGGAAGGCTGGTGAGGGCGATCCCCATCCAGGGACGCTCGATCTTGCCCTTGCTCACCAGCTGATCGACGATACTGCGCACCAGGTTGGAGGGAATGGCGAAGCCGATCCCCTGGGCCCGGGTGGCAATCAGGTTGTTGACCCCGATGACCTCGCCCGCGACGTTGAGGAGGGGCCCCCCCGAGTTGCCCGGGTTGATGGCGGCATCGGTCTGGATGAAGTTGACCCTCTCGTTGATGGCGATCTCCCGGTTGAGGGCGCTCACGATGCCCGCCGTCACGCTCTTTTGAAGGCCGAGAGGACTGCCGATGGCGATCGCCCAGTCCCCCACCCTCAGGCTTTCGGAGTCCCCCAGGCGCAGGGTGGGCAAGTTTGCCCCCTTGATGCGGATGAGGGCGACATCGGACAGGGGGTCATGGCCGACCTTTCTTCCGGTGAAGCGCTGACCGTTGGTCAGGGTGACCGTCAGGGACTGGGTATCGGCCACGACATGGTCGTTGGTGACGATCAGGCCGCTCGCATCGATCAGGAAGCCCGAGCCCACCCCCTTTTCGGTGAAATAGGGGGTCCCGAAAAGGTTCTGGAAGGGGTTGATCTCCCGCATCACCGTATCGATGTTGACCACTGCGGGGATGGCGATCTGGGCGATCTGGGCGATGGTATCGCTGGTGAAGGGAAGGGTGCGAGATTGCCCCGTTACCGGTCCTACGTAGCTCCAGCAGCCGATCCCCAGGAGAAAACCGACTATTCCTATCAAGAGCGATCGCATGCGTTCCCCTCCTTTTCCCCATCCTAGGGGAGCGGAGGAACTCCCGCTCGTTCGGTTTGAACAGTCATCCCTGTTCGAAAAGGCCGAGTTTTTCGAGGCGCTGCCTGGTGGGGGGATGGGAAAAGGAGCGCAGGGCATCGGGGGAAGCCGAAAGCAGTCGATCGAAGCCCTCGAGGAAGTTCTTCAAGCCGTCTCGATCGAAGCCCGCCTCGACCGCGAGCTGGCGTCCCACGCGATCGGCCTCGAATTCCTGAGCACTCCCCCTTCGGCGGTGGCGCAGCAGGAGGTGGGCGATCTCGTGCCCGAGCAGTCCCGCGATCCCGGCGTCGTCGCCGGCCAGCCGGACGGCCCCGAGGGTGAGGGCGACCAGGTTGCCGGGTAGGGCATAGGCATTGACGCGATCGGATTGTAGGAGTTCGAATCGACAGGGCGGTGAGAGGGGCAGCGCCAGGCTGATTTTATTTCCGATGGATCGGATGCGCGAGAGGAAGGGGTCTTCCGCCCTGACTCTCTCACCCAGAGCTTTCAGGGAGGGATGGAGGGGAATTCTTTGGGGGGCCAAGAAATTCTCTTTTCTTTACACTGATCCCAAATCCAGATCGTGGAGTATAATCGGGTGGAATCGGATATGCAAGGGTCTCGGGCTTTCAGCCGGACCCGAAGCGTGCGCCCTAAGGACGGTTTTCATGATAGTCATCTTCGGCTGCGGCCAAATGGGAAAGCAGTTGGCCCTGAATCTGGAAAGGGACGGCAAGGAAGTCACGGTGATCGACACCGACATCAACGCCCTTACCGAACTTTCCTCCCAGTTCAAGGGACGGGTAGTGGTCGGGCTCGGGCTCGACAAGGACGTCCTCAAGAAGGCGGGGGTCGATCAGGCCGAAGCTTTCCTGGCGGTCTCCCGCGACCTCAATTCCAACATCATGGCCTCCCAGGTCTGCAAGACCTTCTTCAAGGGGACGCGCGTGGTGGCCCGCATCGAGAACGAAGAGCAAATCAAGTTCTACAAGTCCCTGGGGATCGAGACCGTCAGTCCTACCATGCAGGCTGTCGAGTACATCGGAAAACTCATTAAATAGCGGATTGAAGGAATCGAAAGAAATGTACATCCTTGTGATCGGCGGCGGGAAGATCGGCTATCATCTCGTCCGCACGCTCTTGGCCGAAGGCAACGAGGTCGCCGTCATCGAGCGCGACCTGAGGGTATGCCAGGTTATCGAGGTCACCTACGGCATCATGGTCCTCAATGGCGATGGCACCGACCCCGCTCTCATGCGCGAAGCCGGGGCCGAGAGGGCCGACGTGGTGGTTTCGGTGGCCGGACGTGACCAGGACAACCTGGTGGTCTGCCAGATGGCCAAGGCCATCTTCGGAGTTCAAAGGACCATCGCCCGCATCAACGACCCGAGAAACGAGGAGCTCTTCCACCAGCTCGGGATCAACGCCATGGTTTCGGTGACCTCCATCGTGGCCAACCTGATCGATAGGGAGATCTCCCCCCAGGAGATGGTCACCCTGCTGGCCCTCCGTCACGGGCACATGATCATGGTCGAGATGAACCTCACCAAGCATTCCCCGGTGCTCGGAAAGACTCTCACCGAGATCACCATCCCCCCGGAAAGCATCCTGGTATCCATCCTGCGGGACGAGGAGACCATCATTCCTTCCGGTTCCACCGTGCTGCGCGATGGCGACGAGATCGTCGCCATCACCAAGGTGGGCCATCAGGACGAGCTTCGAAAGGTCTTGCTGGGTACCGCGACGGGCAACCACCCGTCCATCCGCATCGCCTGATTCAACGGTACTTGGCGACGGCCTCGAGTTTTCTTCGGATTTCTTCGAGGTCGTCTTCTTTTATTATCCCCTCTTCGAAGGCGTTCTTGAGGACGAAGGAAAGGTCGATGACCCGAGGACCGAGATGTTCGGCGGCCTTCTTGTTGACCTTCCGATTGTCCGTCAGCACGCTCGCTCCGATTTCTTCCGCCGTGGCGAGGACCGAGACTTCCCCGGCGCTGAGGTGATCCGCCAGGTCCCACTTCCTGGTCGAACGGACCAGACCGTCGAGAGTCGGCGAGCTTTGAAAGATCTTTTTTTCCGAGATGAGTCGGGCCAGACCCTCCCGAACCGAGGGGTCGGATGTTTCCAGGGTTTCCGCGAGAGCGGTCCCCGTCGAGAGCAGGAACTGGACCGAGGCCTGGAAGACCTCGGGGCGCTGAATGGTCAGGTAGAGTAGCAGGGTCGTCGGATCGAAGAGGGCCTGCGAGAGAATTTCGCTCAAAGCAGCCCCACTTCCTGGGCGAGGCCGAAGGCGTCCCTTTGCGAGGTCATGAGCATCTCCCCCATTTTCGCGCGCGAAAGGACTCCCTCCCGAAAGCCGCGGACGACCAGGGCCATGTAATCCCAGCTTATCCCTCGATCCAGAAGGGGCTGGAAGCTCTTCTTTTTCCTTTCGGGGAGGCGGAAGGGCAGGACGGGATCGAAGGGCGGATGAAGCGGGGCGCGCAGCTCGGGGAGGCCCATGAGCGCGGGGATCCGGTCTTGTTGCAGCCAGTTCAACTCGAGCAGGCGAAGCAGGATCACCATGCCGTTCACGAGAAAGCGTTCGCCCAGCTCCTTGCAGAGGGCGATCAACCGCTCGGGCTCGGAAAGAAGGGAGGGATCGATGCCCTCGAAGGCGGCCGGAGGGATGAGAAGGTGGCCGGCAAAGATGTTGGCGCGCTGCTCCTGGCGATCGGCTCCCGCGCCGAGGCGTGAGAAATGGATGGTCAAGGCGGGGTCCAGGAGGGCATGGGCGTATTCGTGGGCGGCGGAATAGCGTTCCCGGTAATGGTCGTCGACCTTGTTGACCAGGACGCAGATCCCCGCGCTCGGATGTCGGAAGAACAGGCTCGAGATTCTCGGGTCCTCGAGCTTGCGGCGGAAGATGTTGACCCCGACCAGGGAGAGAAGCCTGAAGACGTTGAGGGGCTGCGCGCCGATTCCCAGTCGCTCCCGCTCCTTGGCGGCGGCGTAGGACGCCTGGTCCAGGGCATCCTGGTTGCTGGCTGGGGGATCGAAGAAATAGCGCATGGTTTCCCGGATCGGTATCTCGAGGCGAGTTTCGAGCGAACGCTTGTTTTCCGCCATCTGGACGAATTCCTGGATGGCCATGCGGTCGAACCTGCTCAGCCCGGGGTTGTTGCGCAGAAGATCGAGTACGGCATTCCGCTCGCCCGCCCACTCGTCGAAGAGGAGGCGGCGGTAATCCATCCTGAGGAAGCGCGAAGCCAGGAGGACGTGGTCCCCGTTGAGGTTGGGGAAGTTGCCGTCGTCCATGGCGATGGCCTCGATGGGATGGAGGTTGAGGAGCTTGCCCATTTCTTCGCGTGAAAGCTTGAGCTGGACCCGGTTCTCTCGGATGCGGAGGCTGATCTTCTTGATCTCTTCGGAGTTCATTCCTGTTCTTTTCTAGCGTGAGCGATCCCATTATAGCAATGAAAAGCCGCCGGCGATCGCCGGCGGCCCTTTTGTTTTTCGGGGGGATCAGAGGGTGGTGGTGAAGAGGAAGCGCAGGATTTCGATGACCGGACCGGTGGTGGTGAGCGAGCCGGAGCGGGCGTTGACGATCACCTGGGGACGATCGGTGCTGTCGAGGAAGATCCAGTGGGGACCGAGGATGGGGAGCTGAACCATGAAGGCGCGGCAGTTCTGGGCCCTGTTCTCGTAACCGGCGTCCTTGGCCATGTTGAAGCATTGCTTGCAATTGTAGAGGTAGTCGTCATGGGGAGTGCTAAGGATGGCGGCGGCGAGCCTGTAAACCGGGGAATCCACCTCGCTGGCGTGCTTCTTGAAGCCGAGCCAGTTGTAGTCGATCAGGAGAACCCGGTTGCGGGAAGGGGAATAGTAGGCGTGGCGGCTCGTGCCGAAGAGGGAGACCCACTTGAAGCCCCAGCCGATGTAGAGCTGGCGGGAATCGGAGGCCCACTTGTAGGCTTCGCCGTCGGCCTTCTCCTGGCTGCTCTCGGGCTTGGCGGCCACGGCCCGGTCGGGGGCATCCTCGGCGGTGAGGGTCTGCACCTGGTCGATGGCGGCGCCGAGCTTGGACATTTCCTTTACCTGGGCCAGGGTGGCAAGGTAAGAATCGGTCACGATGGCGGCGGGTTTGGCGAAAGGGGCCACTTCCTGCTTGCCTTGGAGACCGACTTCTAGGGCATAGACGGGGGCTTTGGTCTCGAGGGTCTTCACGCTGGAAGGGGCGGCGCTACAACCGACCAGTGCCAGGGCGACCAGCGAGAACACCAGACTCCTCTTCATATTTTTACCGTTCCTTTCGAACTTCATGCTTTTCGCGGCGATCTTCTTCCCTATTTATAACTCGAACGAAAGGAAAACTGAACAGCTTTTTAATCTTTTTTTAAAAAAAAGAGGAGGAACCTTTCCCTCCTCTTAAGAATAACCGCTAGCGCTTGGTGAATTTGACCAGTTCGAGCGAGGTGTAGTCCGTGCGGACCAGCTTGATGAGGCCGACGTCCTTGGCCCGGTACTCCTCGTAGTCGAGAGGGGTGCCGGCCGCATCCTTGCCGTGGTAGGAGATGCGGACCACGTGGGTGTAGGTGTTGCCTCTCACCTGGTAGCTCGGCAGCAGTTGCTCCACCTTGGCCACCACGGTGGCGTAGGCCGTCCAGGTGCTGTTTTTGTCAAAGCCCAGTTGTTTGACGATCCCATTGATAGCCGGGATCTTCAGGTTGGCGAGGGTGTCCTTCTGGGGGACGAGAGTGATTCCGTCCGGACTCCTGGTGAGACCGACATCGAGGCTCTCATGTTGGGGCTCCTTGCCGGGGAGAGTGTATTCCAGGGTCATTTTGAGCGAGGCGTTGGACTCTTCTCCGGTCATTTCCTGGGACAGAACCCCCGAGACGGTGTTGGAGTAGAGCGAATACTCCCAATTCGCGTTGAGAAGCGGGTAGAAGTTGTCGAGGAGGAAGCTTTCGAGGCTTTCCTGCAGGGCGAAGTCCTTGCCGGCGTCCGCCATCTTGATTCCGGCCTTCAAGGCGGCTCCATCGGCCGCCGCTGCGGCTCCGGCCTCGCCCTTCAGGAGGGAGTCGAGGATGTCCCCCGGAACCTTGCCGTCCCTGGTGACTTCATCCTTGATCTTCTTTACCATTCCATCGGTGGTGGTGATGTCCAGGGTGGGGAGGACCTCCTTCAGTTCCTTCTTGAACTGGCGGATCTCGTTGCCGAGCTTGATCACCAGGAGGGTGGAGGCCGTTCCCATCTCGTTCACCCGCTGAGCGCCGGGTTTGGCGAAACAGGAGAAGGTGAGGTTTCCATTGCCCTGGTTGATGGCGGCCTCGAAGATCAGGACCTGGTTGGCCATGGCATGGGGGATCTCGAGGACGACCTTGCCGTTCTTGTCGGTGGTGCCGTTGATGGAGCGATCCGAGGTGCAGAAGACCTTGACCCCGGCGATGAGGGATTCGGTGGTGTCGCCCAGTCCCTGGACCCGATAGTAGGCGGGAGTGGTGAGCGGTGCCCTGACGGTGACGTGGGCGGGCGTGGTCAGGTTGCTTTTGTTGCCCAGATTGCTGACGTTTTGGAAAAGGGCGGACAACTGGCAGCCGGCCAGTCCCAGCGTGAGCCCGAACAAAAGGATGCCCTTCGCCCACTTCTCGATCGGCATGAATTCCCCTCCTTAAGCGTGTTGATGGAGGCCGCTTGCCTCTGCTTTTTCCAGGTCCAGGCGGGCATTGAGTTGCTTGAAGACGGCGATGGCCGCCTGCCTCAACCCCTTCGCCTCCTCCTCTTCCATGATCTCCGACGCGACCCATTGCGCCCGGGCCAGTTCGAGCTTGCTTCCGATGTTCTCGAGGATCTTCAGGGCCTCCTTGATTTCAAGAGCGGCCGCCTCGCGCATCCCTTGGGCGAGAGAGTGGGTGGCGTGGAGGCGGGAGATCACCCCGACCTGCAGGAGGTTTTTGGTGGAGCGGGAAAGTTCCATGCCCTTGGCCAGGTAGCGGCAACCGTCGAGCGATTTCCCGCAATCCAGGTGGACCCTTCCCAGAATCTGGTTGACCTCGGAAAAAAGGTCCACCGCGCCGATGGTTTCCAGCATGGCGAGACCTTCCTTCAGGAGGGCGATCGCCTCCTCGCACTTTTCTTTTTGCCCGTCGAGGGAAATGACGTTTCCGATCCCACAGAGCGCCAGCCCGATCATGTAGTTGTCCCCGATCCGGCGATTGAGTTCGAGGGTTTGCCTCAGATAATGCTCGGCTTCCTTGATTTTGCCCTGATTGCCGAGGAGGTCGCCCAGATTGATCTGGAGGCCGCTGATGTTGCCGACGTCCCCCACCTTCTGGTGGATGGCCAGGCCCTTCTGATAGTTCTCGGCGGCCTGGTCCCACTCCCCCAGCTCGTAGTGGACCATCCCGAGGTTCTGGAAGGAGATCGCCATTCCCGGGACGTCCTCGGCCTCCTCCCTGAAGCGCAGGGCGGTGCGGTGGCTTTCCAGAGATTGGTTCCAGTGGTTCAGGCGATAGAGGCAAGCCCCGATGTCGCTGTAGGCCCGCGCCATCTCCCTATTTCCATCGGTTTTGACGAGTTGGGAGAGGGCTTGCTGGTTCAGCTGAATGCAGCCCTGGTAATCCCCCTCCCGGTATTTCAGCCATCCCTTCTCGTTGAGCAGGCGCGCGAGCTCCAAGCCCCCCTTGCCCGCCAAAAGCGGAATCCCCGCCTCGCACTGGGCGAGGGCCGCTTCGAAATCCCCCCGACGCTCGAAGGTCTGGCTCAGAAGGAAATGAACCTTGGCCTTGACGGTGGGATCCTCGGATAAGCCCAGCGCTTCTTCGAGATGGCTCTGGGCCTGGGCGTAGGTGCCCATGGTCGTCTCGATCTCGGCCAGGGAAACGAAGATGTCGAAACGGCTCGGTAGCTTCTTCGCGGCCTCGCCTTCCCCGCACTTGTTCAGCCAATCCAGCGATTGCTTGTAACAAGAGATGGCTTCGAGGTTGGAAAAGTTGCCTTTCGCCCTTTCCCCCGCCAGGAAGAGATATCGACAGGACTTGTAAGGCTCTTCGGCTCGGCTCCAGTGATGGGCGAGAAGCTTGCTTTGTTCCTCGGAGCGTTCCCCGAGCATCTCTTCCAGGGAGGTGGCGAGCAGGTGGTGCAGTTTCCTGCGGCTACTGAGCAAAAGGCTCTGGTAGGCGACCTCCTGGATGATGCCCTGGTTGAAAGTGTATTCTCCGCCGTTGCGGGGCTGGATGAACTCGAATTTGACCAGTTCGGCGAGAACCTGCGTCAGGTTGGAGATGGGATAGACCTTGGCCAGCAGTTGGGGATGGAAAGAGCGGCCGACCACGGAGGCCACTTGAAGGAGGGAGCGAAGGTTCGGTTTGAGCATATCCAGGCGGGATGCCACCACGCCGTTGATGGTGCTCGGAAGGGTTTGTCCGGCACGCATGGGAAGGACCTTGGGGTTCGAGGGATCCGGCACCAGCACGTGGGCTTCGATGAGGGAATGGATCAGTTCGGTGAGATAGAGGGGATTGCCCTCGGCACGGGCGCTGACCTGCTGGATCAGTTGCTTGAGCGGAGGAGGCCAAGCCCGGGGTTCGCAATCGATGAGGTTCCCGACCAGGGCTGCGGATTCTTCCGCCCCGAAGGGGCGCAGGCGGACCCTCGAAAGGTCGATGCGGTCCCCCCAATCGGATAGGTTGCGGTCGACGGTGGGACGGTGCTTCAGGATCAGCACCAGGGGAAGCTCCCCCTCGGCGATGCGTTCGACGAAGGTGTGCAGCCACTCCAGGGAGGCCTCGTCGATCCAGTGCAGGTCGGAGAGGGTGATGACCAGGGGGTTTTTTCGAACGACCGCGATGAACAGGTCGTTGAGAACCAGATAGGCGGAGGAGCGCTTCTGCTGGGGGGAAAGGCCAGAGGTTTCCTTGTGAGGAAGGTCGATGGAAAGCAGGTAAGCCAGGAGGGATACCGAACGATCCTGATCCTCGGGGCAGTATAGGGCGCAGGACTCTTGAAGGCGACGCACGATATTTTCGTGGGGCAGTTCGGAAGGAATGTCCAGCCACTGCCTCAGAAGGTTCGAAATCAGGGCGTAGCTCGTTTCTTGGGCCCAGGAGGGGCAGCGTCCCTTCATCAACCCCCAGCGCCCGTCCAGGCGGTTGGCGAACTCCTCGGACAAGCGACTCTTCCCGATCCCGGCTTCGCCGGAGACGTTCACGAGCTGGGGATGTCCCTCGGAAGCGGTTTGCAGGCAAAGGGAGAGGCGGTTGAGATCCGCGGCTCGCCCGACGAAACGGTTCGAAGAGACCTTGCCCGAGGGCTTGAGGCGATTGGGGCCGATCAGGTCGTAGACCTTGACGGGCTCCTCCTTTCCCTTGACCTTGACGGGCTCTCTTTCCTGGTAGTCGAAGAAGTCCTTTGTCAGCTTGTAGGTTTCCTGGGTGACCAGCACTCCGCCGAGAGAGGCATTGGCTTCCATTCGCTGGGCCAGGTTGACGGTGTCGCCCATGACGGTGTAGTCCTGCTTCTGGGCGCCGCCGACCGCTCCCGCCACGACCAGCCCGGTGTTGAGACCGACCCGGATCCGCAGCTGGATGCCGGTGCGGGCCAACAGCTTGGCGGCGAATTCCTTGGCGGTCCTTTGCATCTCCCAGGCCGCCGAGATGGCCCGAAAGGGGTCGTCCTCGTGGGCGACGGGGGCCCCGAAAAGGGCCATGATGGCGTCCCCGATATATTTGTCGACCACGCCTCCGTACTTGTAGATGGGCTGGGTGAGGACCGAGAAGAACTGGTTGACGATCTCGGTGACTTCCTCGGGATCCATCTTTTCCGACATGGAGGTGAAGCCCGAGACGTCGGTGAAGAGGACGGTCACGACCCGGCGATCGCCCTCATCCCCCTGGTTCAATGAGGGCTTGAGGCTGGTCGTGTGGGAAACCTTGGCTTTCGGTTCGAGGGTGCTCGTGCCCTCGGCAGGCTCGGGAAGACGGTCGCCGCAGTTGGCGCAGAAGCGCTGATCCTCATTGACCTCGCTGTTGCAGCCAGGACAAAACAAAGCCAGTTTTGAGCCACAGGCGATACAAAACTTGGCATGCTCGGGGACTTGGGCTTGGCAAGCGTGACAGATCACGGCGGTCCCTGCTCGATCGAGGGGCGGCAACAATGCTTAGTATACCCCATTTGCCCCTGCTCATATAGGATTTCGAACAACCCCCCGGGGGAAAGTCGGGAGGTTTTTCGCTTGTTGCATTTTCTCTTCTTCCATGTTCCCATGTTTCCTTAGGAAGAATTGCCGAGCGATGTTTCGCGAGATGAGAGAATCTCGCTTCCTTTCTTTTTCGGGCAAAGCCGCCCGAGGTGGAGAAGGGCAATTTTTTGCCAAAAATAGGCAAAAATGTAAAAATTTCGCCATTTTTTTGAAAAATCTCTTGATTGCAAAGGACTCCTTGGATACACTGGAAGGGTGAACGTCTTCCCAATCTTAAGGAGGTCTACGCAAATGGGGATCGCCAGCACCGTAAATTACAAGAAGCTCGTCCTTCCGACCGTCGGCGAGAAGATCACCAAGAACCCTGACGGCTCGTTGAACGTGCCCAACAAGCCGATCATCCCCTTCATCGAGGGCGACGGCATCGGTCCCGATCTGACCCACGCCATGAAGATCGCCATCGACGGCGCCGTCAAGAAGGCCTACGGCGGCGAGCGCGAGATCGTCTGGTTCGAGATCCTCGCCGGCGAAAAAGCCCACAAGGCCGAAGGCGAATGGTTGCCCGCCGACACCCTCACCGCCATCAAGGATTACCTCGTCGCCATCAAGGGACCCCTCACCACCCCGGTCGGAGGCGGCATCCGCTCCCTGAACGTGACCCTGCGCCAGGTCCTCGACCTCTATGCCTGCGTCCGTCCCGTCCGCCATTTCCCCGGAGTTCCCAGCCCCGTCTGCGAGCCCGACAAGCTCAACGTGGTGATCTACCGCGAGAACACCGAGGACGTCTACGCCGGGATCGAGTGGTCCTCCAATTCCCCCGAGGCCAACCAACTCATCAAATACATCAAGGATAACTTCGGGAAGGAAATTCGCCCGGAATCCGGCATCGGCATCAAGCCCATCTCCCCCCTGGGCACCAAGCGAATCGTCCGCGCCGCCATCAAGTACGCCCTCGAAAACAATCGCACGAGCGTGACCATCGTCCACAAGGGCAACATCATGAAATACACCGAAGGCGCCTTCCGCGACTGGGCCTACGAAGTGGCCAAGGACGAGTTCCGCGACCGCATCGTCACCGAGCAGGAAGTCTTCGACGATTTCGGTGGCAAGACTCCCGAGGGAAAACTCCTGGTCAAGGATCGCATCGCCGACTCCATGTTCCAGCAGGTTCTCCTGCGCCCCGATGAGTACGACGTCCTGGTGACGCCCAACCTCAACGGCGACTACCTTTCGGATGCCTGTGCGGCTCAGGTCGGCGGTCTCGGTATGGCTCCCGGAGCCAATATCGGCGAATTCGGCGCCATCTTCGAAGCCACCCACGGCACCGCCCCCAAGTACGCCGGAATGGACGTCTCCAATCCCGGCAGCCTGATCCTCTCCGCCAAGATGATGCTCGATCACCTCGGTTGGCGCGAAGCCGCCGAACTCATCGACCGGGGCATCGTGAAGACCCTCGAGAACAAGACCGTCACCTACGACCTCGAACGCCAGATGCCCGGCGCCACCAAGGTCAAGTGCTCCGAGTTCGCCAAACTGATCGTCCAGAACATGTAAGCGATAAAAAGAGAGAGGGAACAAAACTTTTTGTTCCCTCTCTCTTTTCGCCCTCTCTACCTGCGTCTGGTGCAAGAAAACCCGCCGGAAGTCTGTCCCATCTGCAAGGTGAAAAAGGAGCGCTTCGAAAGATTCGCCTAGCGGTTGTACCAGAACGCTCATCGGGCCAGTCTCCCAAAATCGAACCAACGAAGGCCTCCTCATTACCGAGGAGGCCTAAACTAAAGCAATTATCTAAACACCGACCGGGATTCCCTCGTAGGCGGTAATCCGGGATGGAAGGGGACTAATGCCTTTTTCGCTCTATTCCGTCCCCATCATCACGCTCGACGCCTTGATGACGGCATAGGCCTCGCTTCCTTCCTTCAAGCCGAGGTGATCGACGCTGGCGTTGGTGACGATGGCGACGATCTCCTGGCCATCCGCGAGGACCAGGGTGACTTCGGAATTGACGGCCCCCTTCTTCACCGAACTCACTTTTCCCTTGATTTGATTGCGGGCGCTGATCTTCATGAAGGGCATTCCTTTCTGCTTTTAATAAACCCTGGCCGGCATCGGCACGGCGGTGGGAGGAATCAGGTTATCGATCTTGTTTTTGGTCGGTCGGGAGAAATGGATCAGGGTTCCGTTCTGGGCATCGACCATTCCTCTCGCATAGTAGTTTGTCCAATAGCCCTCTTCTTGCGCAACCGAACTGGATGGATTGCAGCCGATGTCCCAAACCAGATGGCCCAGGATGGAGCGCAGGGAAACGTTCCAGCGGGTCCCCGCGGGGAGTTGATAGAGGGTTTCCATCCCTTCGGCGGCCGGGAAAACGGTAAGGGGGGTGTGGAGGAAATAATCGATCCCCGTTTTTTCTTCCTCGCTCTTGATCGACCCGTCCTCGATGGCGCCCTTGAGCTTCTTGACGGCGTCGGCGGAATCGAATCCGATCGCCGAGAGGTCCAAAACGAGCGGCGCCCAGCGCTGGCGGAGGATGAGGGTCTTGCTCACTCCGACCACGAAATCGATCGCCTCCTTGCGTTGACTCGAGACGTAGCTCAGGCGCCAGGCGGGATTGCTCTGGCCCTCTCCGAGGGTGCCGTCCGCGGCCAGATCGCCATCCGAGCGGATCAAGCGCGCGTCGTCGGCCCACTCCCTGATGACGGGGGTCACGACGGTGCACACCATTTCCGAGAAAGAAGCCCCGCCGTAACCGGCGGTTTCCGCTTCGCTGGCCGAAACCAGACTCAATTCATCGAAGCCGTAGTTTTGCCCGTAGTAGCCGTAATTTCCCCCCGGAGACATCGAAGGCATGGAGGGGGCAACCGCCATGTCATTGCTGTTCGTCGGAGCCTTCTGCACGCTATCCGAGAGAAGGCTGGCATTCGAGGAAGTCAAAGGCTTGAAGGATATTCCCGCCAGGGGTTCTACGTTTTGGTTCAGTTGAGGACGCGGGGTGTTGGACAAATTGGTGCCGGGACAACCTGGAACAAGGCTGAGGATCAGGATCAGGGCGAAAAAACTTTCTCTTCTCATTCGAATTTTCTCCTCGCTATCGCCGGCTCTTTTCCGAAAGGATAGCAATTTCCCAATCGGCAACCGAGGGTCAGGGGGAGAAAAAATTCGCTCAAAAAGAAAAA
>DOBT01000077.1 GCA_003503675.1 Cyanobacteria bacterium UBA8530
TGGATTACACCGCCATCTTCAAGATTCCCCGCATGCCCGAATTCATTCGGGGGGTCATCAACCTGAGGGACGACGTCGTCCCCGTGGTCGATCTTCGCCTCAAGTTAGGGATGTCTGCCATCGAGAAGACCCTCGACACCTGCATCGTCATCGTCGAGGTGGGGATGAACGAGGAAAACGTCTTGATGGGGGTCTTGGTGGACTCGGCACAGGAAGTCTTCACCCTCGATGCCGGACAGATCAAACCGGCTCCCAAGCTCGGGACCAAGCTAAATACCTCGTTCATCCGCGGAATGGGGAAAAGAGGCGAAAAGTTCTTGATTCTCCTCGACATCAATCGCGTCTTCACGGAAAAAGAGCTCAAATTGGTTTCTCCGACGACCGAAGAAACGAGCGCCCTCGCCTAACCCGAAAAAGGTTGTTCTGGAAAGCCTCGACAACGAAGAAGAAATCCGAGTTTTTTTTCGACCTTAATCGAAATTTGACTTCAGTTCCGACCCCCAAGGCAGGAAAATGAAAGAGAGAGAGATTCGCGAACTTGCCCAAGGAGGGTCGATTGTGAGTTGGTTAAACGACATCAGCGAGAAGAAGATCCGGAACTTGGCCAAGGATCCGCATTACCGTCCGATCGTCGATTCGATCGAAAAGGTCCAGCACGACGGAGTTTCCTCCCGGGAGGTCATCGAGCAGGCCATCAAGGCGACTCGCGATCAGTTCGTGAAGGAAGGCCGCAAAGTAGACATCGAGCACCTCCGTGAGGACGCCTTCAAGGCGGCCACCGCCGCGAGCGTGGAAGCCCCCTACCAATTGATGGGCTTGCCGGAAGGTACGGACAAGACCAAACATTTCTTCGCCTGGGGCGCGCTCGCCTCCCAGATCGATCAAAGCCTCGAAGTCCTCAAGATCATTCCCCAGGGCGCTCGCAAATCCATCTCCGTCGGCCTGGCCATGTTCGTCGGACAACTCAAGGAAGTGGCGGACATCTTCACTTCGGGCTACGACAAAAAGGATCTGGAAGCCGATCGCCAGGGCGCCAAGAGCCCCTTCGATTACTCGGATCCCGGTTAAAAAAATACCGATCGACCGGGCGGAGGCGATGGTCTAAAATGAAGGGAATTATCGCATCGTGAGGGCCAATGTCGATCGAAACGAACGCCTATCTCCAAATCATCCCCGGGTTCTTCGGACTTCTTCTGGCGACCTTCGCTTTTTTCCGTCCCCGGAGCCGAACCCGGCCCAAAAATTTTCGCTGGGAAGCCTTTCTTTTTCTTTTATTGCTCGGCCTGCTTTCCTGCGCTCTCGCCCCCCAACCGAACAAGGGCTGGCTGGCCCTTGCCGGGGTCCTGTTCGGCGGTGTCTTCGCCTTCCTCCATTCCCTTCCCCGGTTGGCGCGCAACCGTCTCTTCTGGCTGGGAACCCTGCTTTTCTTTTTTTCCGCAGCCCGCCTCCTCATTCCCGATCCCTTGCTGTTCTCCTATCTCGCCCTCGGTCTGCTTTTGGGAATCGCGGTCCCTTCCGTCTTCGCCGTCTTCGAAAAAGATGAAGGAAGCGAAATCGATTTCACCGCCGCCTTGTCCGGAATCTTGACGGCAGCCCTGGTTTGGGGCCAATCCCTGGGCCACGCTCAAGGAAGCTTTCCGCTTTTCGTCCTTCTCATTTGCGCCCTCTTCCTCTGCCTGGCCGAATTCCTCGACCCCAAAAAAGAAGCCCTCGTTTCCGTCGCAACCGTTCTTCTGATTGCTTTTGCCGCCTGGATGACCGCAAACTCCCTCTTTTCGGCACCAGCACTCTTTTATCCCCTTTCCATCGGATTGTTGCTCGCGCTTTCGTTGCTTTTCATCCTTCGTCTTCCGGGGCCTCTGGTCCCGCTTTCCGTCCTCCTGATCTCGGGAATGGCCTTGCTTCTGGCCAACCGCCTCTTCGGGAGCTACGGTGTTTCCCTGGCGGGCTTGGGCCTTTTGGCCATCCGGCCCGCAGGAATAAAAACGGAGGCCGTCGTCTTGACGGTCTTCGCCGCGCGTCCCCTGCTGCAGCTCTTTTTGCTGCGCACCGGCTTGAACGAGGCCGGGGTGGACATCACGAAAACCTACGCCTTCGCGGCCCTCTTCCTCGCCGTCCTGTTACCCTTCGTTTTGGGCGCCACCCGTCGTTTCTTCCGGGAGGACCGTCTTTTTTCGGGCATCGTCCTGCTGGCCATCCTGCTTTTGCCGGGTTTCGCCGGTTTCTTCCTCCACATCGAGGCTCTCGCCGCCCTTTTGGCCGGGGGGTTGATCCTCGCCCTGGTCTTCGGGCTCACCGAAGAAAGCGACCTTTTCCATTTCCCTTCCAGTCTCGTTCTNNGTCTTTCTTTCTCCCTGCTTTTGGCGCCCTGGTTCATGCAGGTGATCAACCTGCCGCGCCTGCCCCGCTTGATAGCCTTCCTCGTTTTGGCCTTCGTTTTCTCCGCATGCCTGATCTTCGCTTCATTTCGATCCTCGCGTCGGTTTCTTTGATGGCCCAGCCCGCCGTGGGACTCGATCTCGATCGGACCGCGCGCGAGGCCCTGGCTTCCCGCAGGGGGGCCCTGGTCGTTCTGGCCATGGACGGAAAAGTCCTGGCACTGGTCAACGAAACGATCGCCCAAGAAAAGCTGCCACCCGGTTCCGTCGCCAAATTGGTCACGGCGGCCGCCTTCATGGAAGAGCGAAACGTCGGGCCGGATCACTTCCTCTTCTGTCGAGGAAAGGGATGCTGGCGGGCCCATGGTCGGATCGATCTCGTTTCGGCGCTCGCCCAATCCTGCTCCAGCACCTTCTATGTCCTGGGCTCGAACCTCGGCGAAAAAAACCTCGAGCGCTATTTCGAAGAAACCGGCTTCAGCCCCCCCGAGAAAAAAAACCTTTCCTCGGCTTGCGGGGAGGGCGGCCTGCGGATTTCCCCCCTCGACTTGGCCTCCTTCGCCGTGGCCCTGGCCAACGGCGGCCATCTTTTCCGGCCCTATGGCGGAAAGCTGAAAAACAAGAAGCCGCGGCTGATAAGAGCGCTTTCCTGGCGGCCTCGCACCCTCGAGGTGCTGAGGGCGGGGATGATGCTGGCGATCTCCGAGGGCACCGCTCACAAGGCCTTCGTTCCGGGAACCGCGATCGCGGGCAAGACCGGGACGGCCTCCCGCCTCGATGCCCCGCACAGAAACTACGGCTGGTTTCTGGGCTTCGCCCCCGCTTCCAGGCCGCGCATCGCCGTCTGCGTCCTGCTAAACGACGCCACGGGCTACAACGAGGCTTCCTCCGCCGCCCGCCTCGTCTTCTCTTCTTTTTTGAAAAAGGAAAAATGAAATGAAAAAGATGAAAGTCTTGATGTTATCGCTGGTTTTTCTCTTGTCCTTTCGGCTCCCGCTCCGCGCGGAAGAAGGGAAAATTTTGCGCATCGGGCTGATGACGGGCTATTCCCTCGATAGAATCCAGGTGACCAATGCCAAGGGCCCCTTCCGGATCAAGGCCCCCGGTGCGGAAAACGTCTTCGCGAGTGGACATGTGGTCGAAATCCTTCCGGCAGGAGACCTCGTTTCGATCCATTTTCGGGGCAGGCAGACGATGCGCGGCTCTTCTTTCAAGCTGATCGATGCCTCGATCGATACCCCCGGCCTGCCCTGGAGGCGTTACGCCGGAGAAATCCTGGTGCGCTGCGAAAGCGGAAAACTGTCGCTCTGCAACGAGGTTCCCCTCGAGGACTACCTCGCTTCCGTGGTTTCAAACGAGACCGAGCCGAAATGGCCGCTCGAAGCCCTGAAGTGCCAGGCGGTCATCGCCCGCTCCTTCGCCCTCGCGAGCCTTTCCCAACACTCGAAACACCGGGGCTTCGACCTCTGCGACCTCACGGACTGCCAGGTCTACCATGGCCTGGGCGCACGCAATCCGGCCGTCGAAAAGGCGGTCAGGGAAACCAGGGGACAGGTCCTGTCCTACCAGAACCGTCCCGCCTTGACCCTCTATCACTCGACCTGCGGGGGCACCCGGGTTCCGAACAACGTGATCTTCGGTGGAAGCGCCCTCTCATACCTCAGGGGGGGGCAGGACGGGGAGAAAAAGGTTCTTTGCCGTGAATCCCCCCATTTCGGTCCCTGGCAGGTTTCCCTCTCGTCGAGCGAGTTGGCGAAAGCCTTCGAAATGGAGAAACTGGAGGCCATCTCGCTCGAACGGCTTCCTTCGGGATATGCCAAAAAGGTCTCCCTCAGAGGGAATCCTTCCAAGAAGCTCGATGCCTACCCCTTCTGGCTCAAGCTCGGCACTTCTTTCGGCTGGGGCGAGGTCAAGAGCTTGAATTTCTCGATTAAAAAAGAGGGCGAGCGCTTTGTCATCACCGGGAGGGGCATGGGCCATGGAGTGGGGCTTTGCCAGTGGGGAGCCCGAAAAATGGCCCTCGAAGGAAGCAATTACCGCAAGATCCTTAATTATTACTTCCCCGGCACCGCTTTGGTCCCGTCCAGTCGCCTGGAAGCCAGTCGATGAGAAAAAAAAGAAAAAAGCTTCTTCTCTTTTTTCTTTTCTTCCTCTTCGCGACCCGGGCCGAAGGCGAGCCGAAACTGCAGGGGGAGATCCAGGCGAACGCCCTCGAGGCGGCTCGCTCCGCCCTGCAAGGAAAAAAAACTTCTTCTTTCACCCCGCTTCATCCTGCCCTCGCGCGAGCCGGCGGCGTATTCGTCACCATCACCGAAGAAGGGAAGACCAGGGGCTGCTGGGGCAGCGTCGAGCCGCAAACCGAGAACCTGGCTACCGAGATCGCCCTCGATACTCGCAAGGCCTTGTTCGACGATTACCGCTTCCGGCCGGTCAACCCGGCCGAGTTGAAGAAACTCCGCTTTTACGTTTCCTTGGTCCAAGCCCTGGAGCCGGTCGAGGACTGGCGAGTCTTGCGCCCCATGCAGGAGGGACTTCTGGTTTCTTCCGGGGGAAGGGGGGGGGTCCTGTTGCCCGGCGAGGCCAGGACTTCCATCTGGCAAGTGAACGAATGCCGCCGCAAGGCCGGGATCATGCCGGGAAAGCCGGTGCGGATGTTCAAATTCAAGACCACGGTCTACGGACCCCTGGAGCCTTGAAAGAGGGGGGAGCATGAAAGGCAAGTTGTTCGTTTTTTTCCTTTTGATTTGCCTGGTCGCCCTGGGGGCCGCGATATTGGCCACCGAGAAGCCGACGGGGGCCGTCTTCGGCCGGGTGACGACCAAAGAGGGACTCCCCCTCGATAACGCCAGGGTGATCTTCTCCGGCCCCGGCCGCAAGACCGTTCTCACCAACGACGACGGCTCTTTCCGGGCCGATCGCCTGGTCGTCGGGCGCTACATGGTCCAGGCCAGAAAACGGGGGTTCGACAGCCAGTGGCTATCGCCCTCGCTCCTGGTCAAGGAGGGAGAAGCCCTGAAAGACGTCTCCTTTGCCCTCATGAAGAGAGAGCCTTCCTATTATTTCGCCAACTACCAGCGGGTTTTCACCCCCAAGGAACCCCTGCGCATCGGGGTGCGGGGAACCCTGGTCGATCGAATCGAACTGACCCTCTACCGTTTGGATCTCGAAAAGCTGTTGCTCTCGGGTAGGCGAGACGCCCTCGACGGCATCGACCACACCCTGCCCGAGAGCTTTCCGAGGGGCGTACTCCGCGAGGAAAAGAGATTTAGCCAGAAAGTCCTTTCCTCCGATGAGGACGACTGGTTTTATCAGGCGATCGATCCGGACCTCGGAAACGACACCGGCACCTATCTCCTGGTGATGAAGGGCTACGAGGCCGGTTCGAAAAATTCGAATAAAATGCTCAAGGCCGATTCCACCTGGTTCAACCGGACCGATCTGGCGCTGGTCGCGAAAAGGTCCTCGAACCGCCTGCTGCTCTACGCCGTCAACCTGCAAACCAAACAGACGGAAAAGGATGTCGATGTGACGGTTTTCGGGAGGAACGGGCGCGTTCTGAGCGGAAAGACCGGAAAGGACGGCCTCTTTCTGGCGCCGTTCCGGGGAGAAGAGAGGGTGGCGGTGCTCGGCCAAAAAAGCCAATCCTTTGCGAGCCTTTCCTCCTACCACTATGAAGAAAATAGATTCACCCGGATGTATAGCTATACCGNNCGATACCGATCGGCCCGTTTACCGGCCCTCGCAGACCGTCTTCCTGCGGGGCCTGGCGAAAAGCAGCCGAGCCTTCTTGAAGAACTTCCCGGTTCGGCTGCGCGTCAAGGATCCCTCGGACGCGGTCCTCTTCGATAAGTTCTTGACCACGGACGCCTTCGGGGCCTATCACGATTCCCTGACCCTGCCCGAGGAAGCCGTCATCGGGGATTATTCCATCGAGGCGATGTTCGGAAAAGCCTCCGATTATGCCCACTTCAAGGTGATGGAATACCGCAAGCCGGAATACAAGTTGGACGTGAAAACGGATAAAAGCTTCTATCTGGGCGGCGAGACCATCAAGGCCACCGTGACGGCCAATTATTACTTCGGCTCCCCGGTGACCGGCTCGAAAGTGAACTATACGATCTACAGCACCCCGATCTATGGAAACAGCGCCGGGAAAAACGATGAAATGGCCAACCTTTATTTCGGTTTCACCGATTCGGAGGAATTCTCCTGGGGCTACGGCGACGTGGTGGCCCAGGGCGAGGCGGTGACCGACGGAAACGGAAGAATATCCCTTTCCGTTCCGACCAAGCGCATCGAGGCGGCTCAGGCTTTCGAGCAAACCTATGATCAGCGCTATACCCTCGAGGTAGAGGCCGTCGACTCCAGCCGTCGTCCGGTGAAGGGCAAGGGTTCGGCCCTGGTCGCCCGCGGCCTGGTCCAGCTTTCCGCCACCCTCGAAGAAAGCGTGGTCGCACCCAATCAGCCCGTGCGCCTCCTGGTGCGTGCCACCGACCGCGAGGGGCGTCCCCTGTCCGACAAGAAAATAAAGATCTCCGCCTTCGAGGAAAGGGAAATTCCCGGCGAAGGCGAAAGGAAAATCACTTTCTTCCCGCTCTTCGAGAAGGAAGGGAAGACCAAACAGGGAGGGTTATCCGAAGAACTGAAGTTCCCCAAAGAAGGACAGTACGATATCGCGGTTTCGACCATCGACGAAGCCGGCAACACGGTTTCCGAACAGGTCTGGCTCTGGGTCGCGAGCGGCGATAATTCGGGCTACGAAAGCGCTCGCTATGGCTCCATGCGCTTCTTCTTCGACAAAAAGGTGTATCGCCCCGGGGAAAAGGCGAAAATTATTTTGAGCGCTCCGATCGGCAACGTTCCGGTACTTTTGACGCGAGAGGGCGCCAACCTCGAGGAAGCCCAGGTCATCCAAATGAAAGCTCCGAACAAGCTAATCGAAATCCCGATCACCAGG
>DOBT01000036.1 GCA_003503675.1 Cyanobacteria bacterium UBA8530
CCACCCAAGCGGAGCGACCTGAAAATCTTCAACATCCCCTGCAACCAGGTGGCAAACGATCTCGGGAACGCCAAGGTGGCCAACATGGTCATGCTGGGCGCCTACGTCGAGCTCACCAAGGCCGTCAAGGTCGAGAGCCTCAAGGAGGCCCTGGCNNACGCCGCCTCTCTATTTGAAAAAGAATCTTCCTCGATCTCAAAGGTGATAGAGGAAGTCGAGGATCTTCCTTCTTTGTTCCGGCGTGATGTCCGCGAAGGCGACTCCGGCTTCCTGCCGCTGCTGGTTGAGAGGGCGTACCCAGCGCAGGATGGAATGAAGGTTGATTTCCTTGCCGCGTTCGCTGGGAAGGATCACGGCGGCTTCGAAGACGTCGCCGACCTTCAGGGTGCTCGGTACTTCGGCGAGCCTGGCCCCGCCGCCGGAGAGGTCGATGGTGCGCGTGAGACGGTAGAACTCGCCGGGCAAGCGATAGCGAACGTGCAACTCGACGGACTTGCGTAGAAACTGCCGCTGCTGGCTGCGCTCGATCGGTCCCTTTACGGCCATTCTCACGTAGTCGGCCCCGATTTCGGCGAGATTCCCTTCGTAGCGGAGGATGGTCCGGTCCTTCAAGATACGCTCCAGGCCGCAAGCCTCGCCGGGGCGAAAGAGCGAGTCCATTTCAGGCCGCCAGTTCTGACGCACCAGGGTGATGTACTTGCGATCGGCCAGAAGAACCTTGGCCTCCCAGCGTACGATCCCCGTGCTTTCCACCAGATTGACGAACTCGTCCTTTTGCGGCAAAGGAAAGAGCATTCGGTTGATGGTCAAAAGCAAAAGCTTGGTTTCCAGAGGCTTGGTCAGAAAGGCGATTTTATCGTCGAGGCTCTCGTCCTCCAGTACCCTTTTGGTGGTGACGATGAGGGGAATGTGAGCAGTCAGGGGGTCCGCCTGGAGCAGCTGCCAGGCCGCCATTCCGGGGAGATCCGTCGGGTTTTCTTCCAGGATCACGAGATGCGGTTGTTGTTCACGCGCCTCCTTGAGGAGGTTCAGTCCCGGGGGAGTGGTGACGGCGTGAAAGCTCTCTCTTTGAAGCAAGAACACCATGTTCCTGAGGAACTGATCTGACGCGTCGGCAATCAAAATCCAGTTCTCGGGAAAGGGCGAAGTCGCCGGGTGGTCTTGATGATTCCGAGGAAATGATGTCATAATCCTGCCTAGTAATTATGTCGAAGCTAGGTTATTCCAATAATGCTGCATTATGGGAGTATACTCGACAAATGCCGAACAAAGCTCTTATACCCCCGCAGATTATAAAAGTCTCGCAGGATGATCACACTTAGGGACTCTTTTCTGCTATGATGGATGCGTGATGGAAGAAAACAAGACTCTTTTCAGCCTGCAATTGGCGATCACTGACCGCTGCAACCTGTCTTGCCGCCACTGCTATCGTGGCGAGCGAGCGCCCGAGGACGCCGCCGTCGACCGCTGGGTTCCCGTTTTGCGCGATTTCCAGACCTTCTGCCAGGGGCTCGGAATGCCCGGAGTCGTTTCCTTCACGGGGGGGGAGCCCCTGCTTTGCCCGGAAGTGGGAGTTTTGATCCGTCTCGCCCGCATCCTCGGCATGCACGCCCGCATGGCCACCAACGGGACGCTGCTCACCCTCGAAAAAGCCCGGGAACTCAAGCAGTGGGGCCTCCAGCTTCTCCAGATCAGCCTCGACGGGGCGGACCGGGAAAGCCACGAGAAGATCCGGGGCGAGGATAGCTTCGCTCCCGCCATCGAAGGGGCTCGCAATGCCCTGGCGGCCGGAATCGCCGTAAACTTCAAGGCCACCCTCATTCCCGGCTTCAACCTCGACGCCATCCCGGACTTCTTCCGGTTGTCCAACCGGGAAAAGGTCTCCATGCTTTCCTTCGCGCGCATCATCCCCATCGGAAACGGGGCCGATCTGGGCGACAGGCTCACTCCGACGCAGCANNCGACGCAGCAATTGGCCTGGCTCGAAGAGGTCGCGAAGCAGTCGCAAGCCTCCCCCTTCACCAAGGCCGATCTGCATGAACCGACCTGCGACCGCTGCTTCCCCGGCATGGCGGCCGACATCCCCTACCTTTGCGGGATCGGCGAAAGCTACCTCGCCATCGACTCCGACGGCGTGGTTTATCCTTGCCGCCGCATGCCCGTTCCCATCGGAAACATCTTCGAGACTTCCTTCGAATCGATCTGGCGGCATCCGCTGCTCGACTCCGTTCGCAAGCTGGATTTCACGGGGGCTTGCGGGAAATGCGAAGTCTTGTCGGTCTGCAAGGGAGGCTGCCGGGCCGCGGCCTATGCCGAAAACGGCGATCCCCTGGCCTCGGACCCTGCCTGCTGGGTGAAGAAGGATTCATAGAAAGATCGGTTTTATGCCAAAGAGATTCAAGACCTTCTCGTTCTTCCTCTGCTTTTTTTTCTCCGTAACCCCTGCCTGGGCGGTTTCCTTCGACCAGGCGGTCGAAAGCACCGTTCGCCAATTGCTCAAGAACCCGGTCGGACTCCGCTCGTTGGCCGTACGAGGGGTGCACGAGGAGAAAACCCTGGCGCGCTGGCCTTTCTCCGATCAACTCGAAGAGGCGATCGCCTCAAGCCTCGCCGCCGACACCCCTCCCTTCGCAATCCTCAACTTCGGAACGATGGGAAAGCTGAACGCCGGGCGCGACGCCGTCCTGACCGGCACCTACTCCAGAAAAGGCCGTAAATTACTGCTCTCCCTGTTCGTTCAGGACAAAAAGGAAACCATTTTTTCCCTGAAGCCGCTCGAAATCACCGAGCTCCCCGCCGGTGCCCTGCCGGAGGTCGGTTTCGGGAAGCTGGTGGTCGACGTCGATGTTCCGGCCCAGGTCTTCGTCGACGGCAAGCCGAACGGCAAGGGCTCCCAGATCATTCCCCTTCCCCTGGGCTCTCACCTGCTCACCGTGGTGTACGAAGGCTACAACGCCTATGACGCCCCGGTCGTCATCCGCGAGGAAGCCTCCGTGGTCGCGACCGTCCACCTCACCCGCCAAACCAACGAGGCCCGCTTCGAGTCCAACCTGGCCGGCGTCAAGGTCTCGATCGACGGCCAGGAGCGCGGCAACGCTCCCCTGGTTTTGGCGAACCTCGCTTCCGGGAAGCACAAGGTCCTTTTCTCGAAACTGGGCTGCCGGGACGTCGAGAAATCCTTCGAACTGGAGCCTTCCCGGCCCCTGCTGCTTTTGGCCGACCTTTCCCCCTTGCCCGGAAAACTGATCGTCACCGCCGACGTCCCGGACGCCACCATCGAACTCGACGGACATCCGGTGGGAAAAACCCCCTTGCTGGTCCCCGAAGTCGCCATCGGTTCCCATAGACTTCGGATCTCGGCCTCGGGCTATACCCCCAGCGAACAGGAAATCTTTCTTTCGAGCGATCAAACCCTGCCGGTGCGAGCCCGCCTTTCCATCCCGTCCGGCGAGGAAGAGGCAGGCTACAAAAAGGTAGTTCTCTTGCCCGCATCCCGCTCGAAGGATGACTTCGATTTTCTCAGAGCCGTGCAGAGTCGCCTGCCCAAGGACCTCGTGACGGCGCCCGATCGAAAAACGATCGACCGCTTCTTGCCCGAGTCCTTATCGGACCCCGCTTCGCTCAAGAAATTGGCCCATTTCCTCAAAGCCCGGCAAATCGTCGTCCTCGGGATCGAGAAATTTTCCCCCTTCCAGCGGGTGGCGGGTTTCTGGCCCGTTTCTCCCCGTTTGGAAACCTCGCTCGAGACCTTTTCCTCGAACGGCCTTCGCCAAAAAGAAAGAGCTTCCTTCGTCCAGGAGGGAGACGAACCTCTGGGCTTCGGAGACAAGGCCCCCCTCCTTCCCGAATTGAGCAATAGGCTCGCTCCTTTCGTCGCCGCGGAGATTTTCGGCGAACCCGGCGAACCCGTCGAAAAGACCTCTTCCGGGAATTCCCTCCTTTTGAACACCGGTACCCTTCTTTTTGGAAACGACCATCTCCAGGCCGGTTTTGCCTACGAGCGAAGAGTCAACCCCATCCTAGGGTTCGGGCTCGGCTACCTTTACAGTAATAGCCTGGGGACCGATCGCAAGGATGGCATTCCCTTGACGGCGGACGGCCCCGGCGATTCCCTGCTCTACGGGGTGGGGCAGGCCCATCAGCTCCGCTGCGATCTGCTTTTACACCCGGGCGGGGACCTGCCGGCCAAAAACGGCGACCTCTTCCTCGGGAGCCGCTGGGAACCCTTTTTCGGAGCGGGCTACCGCCTGAAATCCCTTCGTTACGAGGTCTTCGGAGCGGGCGGCCAGGATTCCCAGGGGGGCTTCTCCCGGACCCAGAACCAGGGGGTGGTCCTGGCTGGTCTCAAGCTAAATCTGGGAGGCATCCAGGCCCGTGCCGAGGCCGAGCTTCCCGTGCTCTACCGTACCGAGGACAATGCCGACGTTCACTTCACCTTCGGCGGGGGCTGGCTTTTCTGATGGGAAAGACGCAGATGAAAAAAATAATTTCGCTTTTTTCGCTTTCTTCGCTGCTCGGCGGCTGTGCCCTCGGCGAGGCCGACTCCACCATCCCCGTCGCGGCCCGGCAGGTGCATGCCAACTTCATCATGGGGGAAAAGGGCTTCGGCCTGGACCCCAGTCGGGCGATCTTCTACGAATCCTTCGAGAACGGCAATCTCGACCGCTGGCTGACCAGCCAGGCCGGCGCCTCGGGGGACACCTGGCGAGTAGCCAACAAGAAGATCCATTTCGGAGCTTCTTCCCTCACCTACGGCCAGGGAGAGGTCATCGGGAAGGCCGTCGAGTTCGGGGAAGCCACCCTGGCCACCAAGGAAGTGATCGCTCTCCAGAAGGCCAAGAAACCGGTCTTGATCCTTTTCGCCCTCTTCGATCGCCAGGGCGCCGCGGGCGATCGCACGGCCTTCCAGGCCGAAGCCAGCAATGATTTGGGCTTCCACTGGGATTCGCTGAAGCCGATAGCCGCTTCCGATCCCGTGATAGCCGCCGCCGACGACCCTTCCCGGGAGTGGATGCGCTTCCGCTACGATCTCACCCCCTACGCCGGACAGCCGATCCGCCTCAGGCTCAACCTTCGCTCCAGCCTTAGCAACCGGAAGCTGCTTTACCTCGACGACATCCTGGTCGCCGAATCCTCGGAGGGCTAAAAATGAAAAAAGTGAAAGTCGATGCTCGATATGTCACCCTCTTGGGCGCTACCCTCATGATCGCCGGTTGCATGAACGGTTTGAGAGCTCCTTCTTCTCTTTCCTATGACGGAAAACAATCGCTGTCAAACTCTCCCGCGGCCAACGGGCCGATCGACAGCGTGTTGGGGATAGACCGATACTATCCGCTCGATCGCACCTTTACCTGGACCTACCGGGTGACCTCTCAGGAAGAGGGCAAGACGACTTTCGCCGAGGACGTGACCCGCATCGACTCGGTCAGCGGTTCGGGTTCTTACAAGTCGGCGACCTACACCTCTTCCCGGAAAGCGGACGGAGACCTGATCGCCCAGGGAACCGGAACGATTACTCAAAATTCATCCTCCCTGACGATATCCGGGGGCGGCGGTTCCGAAACGATTTATCTGCCGCTCACTCCCGGCAGGACCTGGACCAGCGGCACCCTCGAAGGGCGCTGCTACAGCGTGGGGAGCCTGGACGTGGCCGGAAAGACCTACAAGGACGTTCTGGCGATCGCCTACACCAAGGAGGGCGAGACCCGCGCCGTGCGCTGGATGGCTCCCGGAGTCGGGGTAATCAAGCAACTGGCCAGCATCCAGATGAACGGCGGAAAGATCGAAGAGCTCTCGGAGTTGCTGAGGGCCCAGGTATCGGCCGTGACCTCGGTCTCCATGACCCCTCTTTCCCTCTCCTTGAATCAGGGAGCCACGGCTTCGGTGCGGGCGCAGGTCTTCTACGACGACGGCAGCATCGGAAGGGAGTTTTCCTTTTCGGCCAAGGATCCTTCGGTGGCCACGGTGAACTCCGAGGGATTGGTCAGGGGCATCCTTCCCGGCAACACCATCCTTACGGCACTGTCCTCCCAGGACTCCACCAAGGCGGCGACGATCTCGATAGAAGTTCACTGAAAATGGGGGATCGAAAATTTTTCGATCCCCCATTTTTAAAGGGCCTTGGCGAATTCCTTCGCCTTCTTTTCGTTTTCTTCCTTTTGCTTCAGGGGCAACTTGAAGCCGATTTCCCCGACGATCTCGTTGCCTTCCAGCAGCTTCTTCATTTCATCGAAGGTCTTTCCCGCCTGGCCGCCATAGCAGCAGAAAAGGGCGATCTTCTTGCCCTTCAACCCGGCGTTCACCAGGAAGGTTCGGATGGGGGGGGCGAAGTTGCTCGCCCAGACGGGGGTCCCGATGACGATCAAGTCGTAGTCTTTCGGGTCTTTCCCCAGGGGCAGGATTTCGGGCGTCTTCTTGTGAATCGCCTGGAAGCCGCCCACGATGTAGGCCAAGACGCCCTTCAATTCCTTTTTGGGCTTGATTTCGACCAGGTCGGCCCCCATCGCTTCCGCCATCTTCTCGGCGACGAAGCGGCAACTCCCGCTGTGGGAGTAGGTGATGACGAGTTTCTTCAAAGTACTTCCTTCCTTTTTTCGGCTTCCAGCGACCGGATCAGCTGGGCGATCGCCTGAGCGCTCTCTTCCATGGTGCTTTCCCCTTCGTATAGCCCGCTGGGAAGCTCGAAATGCAGGCAGCGGGGGTATTTCGCCAGGGTTCCCCTTTTTTTGGCCCCCTGGGCATGAAAGTAGATGGAATCGATGGGTTCCATGAGGATGGGAAAAGGCCCTCGGTAGGCCTTCTTGAGGTTTTCGATCTCGGTTTTGGAGAAGCCGCACTCCGCCATCTCGATGGCCATGGCGCTCTGCGGGCGAATGGACGCGTGGATCTCGACGTACAAATCGGCTTTTCCAAGCGTATCCAGGCCTGTCAGGTAGTCTTTGAAGACCGCGCGGGCCTGCTCCGTTTCCTTTTCCTCGCTGGACTTCAGGTGCACCCCTTCGGTCGGTTGACGTTGATGGGGTTCCGGTTGGTGCGAAAGCCCAAGGCGGAGGCGAAGCTCGCGTTCAGCAATTCGGCAATCCGACGGGCGACCACTTCGGACCCGAGGTCATAGCCCCCGTGGGGTGCGGAAACGATCACCGGGGCACTCCCCCGCAGGAAGGTGAAGGTTTTGGCTTCGAGGGCGAAAACAGGGGAAGAAAGCAGCGCCGAAATGAGGCCGCCGAGCAAGATTCTTTCGATTTTCTTCTTCAACGGTCTTCCTTCCTCGATAATCGAAGGGGGACTTGCCCGTTTTGCAAGCCCCCCCATTATAGTATGCCTTTGACGATTTTCTATTTTCTCATCCCGCCGATGAAGTTGTTGAGGGCCCTCTTGTTGAACTCGGCCCGGTTCGCTTTCGCCTCGCCGGGATCGCTCTTTTCGGCGTTTTACTTTTTTTCCACCTCGCCGTCGAGGAGGTCTTGCGCGCGCGCGCGGAGGTTCTCGTTGATGGAGGAATCATCGCGGATCGAGGTTAACTTGGTTTTTTGCTCGCTCGAGATGACCTTGCCGGCAAGAGCGTCCTTTTCGACATCGGCGACGGTCTGACGAGCCTCCTTGGTTTTCGTTCGCTCCGTTGCCTCAGGGAAGCTTTGGCGGGACACTCTCGTCGTTTCCACGGTCTTTCCATCGAGCAATCGCTGGGCGCGCTTGTGCAGGTTGGCCGAAAAGAGGTTGTTGTCCCGGATGGCCGTCACCAGGGTCTTCTGCTCGTTCGACAACTGTTTTCCCGCAGAGACGGTGGTCTCGGCGGTGTCGATGGTTTTGCGGGCTTCCCCGATCGCCGCCCGGGTGTTCGATAGCGGAGCATCGGGCTGGGCCTGTGCTTTCAGCCTTTCTTCGGCCTTGGCTCTCAGGGCCGCGACGGAGGAAGGGGCTTCCGCATCGGTCTTGGCGGTGACGGCGAGGGTGTCGGTTTGGAGGGGAGCGGTCTTTGCGACCTTTGCGGGCTCGGCTTTTTTAGGGGCTTCCACCTTGGCGGGAAGGACCAAGGTTTCTCCGGCATAGATCAGGTTCTTGTTCTCGATCTTCTTGCCGTTGGGACGCTGGAAATCGTCCACTTCGACTCCATAGCGCTTGGCAAGCTGGGAAAGCGTTTCCCCCGGCTTGATCTTGATTTGAACGGGATTCGGGTTGGCGCGAGGAGCTTGTAGCGGCGCGGTAGCTCGGGGTGCGCCCGAGACGTTGAGGTCTGCCATTCTTTTGCCTCCCGACGAATTCACGGTAGTCGTTCAAGGATGTTTTCCCCGCCTCTATCAGCGAGCCTTCGCTTATTAATGTACCGCCAAGCAACTTTTTTTGCTCGGAAAACTTTTCCGAACAAAGGAAAAACAAAGCGAAAAAATAAGAAACCCTCCCCCTTTGGAAGGGGGAGGGAGGGAGAAGGGAGAGGGAGGGAAAATATTATTTCAGTGAACGGACGGCTTGATAGGCGTTGACCCGACCGTTGCCGAAGAAGGCGTCCTTGCCGGAGGGCCCCAAGTCGTCGGCGGTTTCCAGGAGTTGATGCCTGAGTTGAGGCAGGGACAGGTACGGGAAGCGGGCGAGCACCAGGGCGGCGGTTCCGGCGACGTGGGGGGCGGCCATGCTGGTCCCGATCATGTACATATGGGGGGCCGGGCTGAGGGGAATGCCGAAGAAGGTCTGCTCGATGGCGCTGCTGCTCCAGGTGCTGAGGACCAGATCGCTGATGTCGGCGAGCGTGGGGGTGCCGGAGGCGTCGAAAGCGACGTTGCCGCCGGGGGCTGCGAGGTCGACTCCCTTGCCGTAGTTGGAGTAGAGGGCGAAGGCGTCGAAGTCCTGCTGGTTGACCGGACCGGTGGCGGAAACCCCGAGGGTGTCCCCGACCGAGACCGGCAGCATGGGAGTCTGGCCCAAGTCGGTGGCCTCGTTGCCCGAGGCGCAGACCACGAGGACTCCGAGGGAGGCGGCCCGGTGGATGACCTTTTTAAGGGCGTTGGCCAGTTTCCTCTCGGCGGGGTCGGATTGATCGTAGGTGAAGCCCAGGCTGAGGTTGATGATGTCTACCTTGGCCCTGAGGGCGAGGCGGATTCCGGCGATCGCGTCACCCACCGTGCCGCCGCCGTCCCAGGTGGCCGCCTTGATGGGGACGATAACGGCCTTGGGAGCGACGCCCACCACCCCGAAACCGTTCTTGGCGGCGGCGATGATCCCGGCGACATGGCTGCCGTGTCCCATGAGGTCCATGAGGCCGGCGGCCTGGTCGGGGCCGTAGTCGATCACGTTGCCACCCGACTTGAGGTCGAGGTTGGGGGCGAGATCCGGGTTGTTGAAGTCCACTCCGGTGTCGATCACGGCGACCCTGACGCCCTTGCCCTTGGAATATTCCCAGGCCTTCTCGGCCTGGATCTGGCGCATTCCCCACTGGGCCGGGAAGAGCTCGTCGGTCGCGCTCTGGATGCGCTTCGTCTTGACTAGCGGCCTCGCCACCATGGGCGGAATGGTCTGGAAGCGCTGGTCGAGCGCCGCGCCATTTACGCCGTCGATCTTTTCGGTCTTCTCGACGAAGTCCGGGTCGGAGGAGAGCACGATCAGGATGCCGTTCTCATTGTCGGCGGAAAGGATGGTCGTTTCCTTGGGGAGTTTGGCCGCCACGGCATTGGGATCACTGCAGTCGATCAAATATTTGAAAGCGTCCGGCAGGCCGGCGATCTTATAGACATGGGCTTTTTGGGTGACCGAAGTGATCCCGGTCCTGGCGATCGGTTGGGAAGGAGGAAGAAGGGCACAACCCGCCAGTCCAACGAGCGCGAGGCTGAGAGCGATTGATTTATTCACCATTTACTCCTCCTATCTATTGCATCAAGGCTGGCTTCTATTATTCCTATACCACAACAAGTGAGTAATCCGTGGTTTTTATGGAGAAAAAAAAGAGAACTAAAAGAAAAACGAAAGCGCCATATGCGCTCCCGCGACGACCATCCCCGCCGAGGCCAAGCTTCCGAGGATTCCGTAGGCCAAAAAGAGGCTTTCCTCGCGGTTCTCGGGGGAGATGCCCTTTCCTTCCCAGTGTGAAAGGGCCCATTTTTTCAGGTAGGCGAGAGCGCGGGGCCTCAGGTTCACTATTCCCGTCAGGTCGCAGAGGAGAAAGTAGCCGTCGAGCTTCACCAGGGGGATCAGGTTGGTCCAGCCGAAGATCAGCCCCATGAAAACGATCTGGCTCAGGAAGAAGCTGCCCGTCGGGGGAAGGGGAAAGAGGCAAAGCAGGAGCAAGGCGAAGCCTCCGAGCAGGCCCTGACCGTAAAGCCCGGAGAGGGCGACGGTGATCCTCTGGTTTTTGGGGAAGAGGTTGGAGGAGTTGACGTCGCAGAAGGCCATGGGGAGCAGGAAGTAGAGCATGACTCCCATGCGGGGGACCTTTCCTCCGTAGAACTTGCAGCTCAGGCCATGGCCGTATTCGTGGAAAAGGTCGATGAGGCCCATGGCGAACCAGGTGAGGAGGATTTTGGTCGAGGGAGAAAGGACGGGAGTGGAGATAAAACGCGATATTTCTTGCCACTGGGTGGCCGCGCAGCCGAGGGCGATCGCGATCATGGAAGTGGCGATCACGGCAAAAACTCGGGTGTAAAGGGCCTGGGCCAGCGGCGCCAGACGCTCGAGGGATTGATCGGGGTTCAGGAGCGGAATCTCGATGCGCCCCATTTTTCGAAGGAGCTGCCGCCAGGAAACCTTTTCCTTCTCTTTTTTCTTTTCCGAACCGCTCAGCATTTCGAAAGCACTCAATTGAAGGATGAAGGCGTCCAACTTTTCGGAAGAGAGGGTTTTTCCGGTGCGCTGGAGGAATTCGGAATGAATGGGAGCGAAGGAAGTGTGAGCATGGATCAAGGTGGCCAGAAGATATTCCTGATCCGAGAAGCGGAAGCAGCGTTGTCCATCGGGAAGCGCAATCGCCACCGTGCCGTCACCCTGGGGAACGACCGTTAAATCCTCTCGTAGCCTGATTCCATGCAAGGAGGCTTCTTCGGCCATGCTCGTTTTTTTTCTTCTTCCTTCGTCTTTTCCAAATAAAGGGACGGGGGGCTAGCCTAAAAAATCCCCTTTGCCATGATAGCCTACTTTTCAGGATTTTTATTAAACAGGATGGGATCCTCATTAATCCTCATTCAGATTTCGTTTATTCTGTATGAATTATGGGTAGAGTGTGAATATAATGCATGGCGTCTGGGTATAGAATTCAAGGAAGGGTTTGTGGGAAAAGTTATTTTGAAGGGGGAAAATCATGCATAACGAATTTATCAACAAGCTGGAAATCTCCGAAGAAATGAAGCAGCAGTTGCGGCTCGAAGCCGATCTGTGCCCCGTCGAATTGGAGGCCAGGATCATGGCCGGGACCAAG
>DOBT01000172.1 GCA_003503675.1 Cyanobacteria bacterium UBA8530
CCCTGGCAAAAGGAGCGGCGTAGTTAGGATAGTTGTAGAGAGGGCTGGTGTAGAGCGGAGAGTAGGCACCAGCGGCGTAGGTGTAAGGATCGTAGTAATCGGGATAGTAAGCGCCGCCATAGCTGTAAAGCGGGAAGAAGCTTGAACCGAAGCCGAAGAACCGGTTGCCGAAACGGAAGCGGTCAAACCTGTCGCGGAAGAAACGTCCGCCAAAGCGGGAGAAACGTCCGCCGAACCCACGTCCGCTAAAACCACGTCCGCCAAACAGANNCGCTAAAACCACGTCCGCCAAACCCTCGGCCGCTAAACCCACGGCCACCGCGTTGCATGATCTGATAGGTGTTTCCCTTGATCTGGTCCGCGGGGATCAGAACCGTCTGGGAAAGGTTGACCGTGGCGGGAAGGACCTTCAGGGGCGCCTTAACGTCGTTCGCGGTCGGCAGGGACTGAGTGCAACCCACAGCCAGGGCCAAAGCGCCGAAAAGCAACACTTTTTTCATGAGAACCTTCCTCCTTCGGCTGCTTTCCCCGCCGATCCGAGCGGGCAATCGCGCAGCCATGAACACAAGGGTAGACCGCGAGGAAGGAAAATGAACCGGACACTTCCGCCAATCTTCGCCCAAAAAGCACTCGCTTGGCAGTTTCTTTCTTCAAGCGTTTCTTCGGGTGGAATTCGACAACAGGGCTTTAAGCAGGCGGATGATTTTTCCGGCGGCGGCTTCCACCCGAGGAGAAAGCCCTTCCCCGTAGCCTACGAGCAAGGGCTGGATGCCTAGGAAGAGGATTTCGCTCCCCGCGTCCTCCCGCCAGAGCTCGAAAAGCCAGGGAAGCGGAACCCGGTGAGTCGAGAGGACGGCTTTTTCGATCCCGGAGATGGGAAGGAGAGAGATCATACCCGGTTTTCGTTCGAATCGCGCTGCATCGAGAACCAGGATGAACGAGGGTCTGAGAGAAAGGATCTTGTCATAGAGGCTTTCCGGACTTTCACCGGCGGGGAAGACGCGGAGGGGAAAATCCCGCGCCAATTCCAGGGCGATGCGCTGACCGACCCCGTCGTCCTGCCGCCAGGAATTGCCCAGCCCGACGGCGATCCAATCCTTCTCAAGCAAAGGAAATTTCGACGAGATGGGAGGAACAGGAGATGCAGGGGTCGTAGGCCCTCACCAGCATTTCGAGCAAAAGGGTGATTTCTTCTCGGGGACGATCGAGAATTTGGGGCAAGAGCGCCTTCAGGTCGAAATCGATGTTGGCGGTGTTCTGGTTGGTGGGGATCACGCAATTGACGGCGGTGGTCAAACCGTCCGCCCCGACGGTGTAGTCATGGAAGAGCAGGCCGCGCGGGACTTCGACCGCTCCGATCCCCCTTCCGGCCTTGACCTCCGCGACCGGAGCCTCGTGCTTTATCCCCCGGGAAAGCAGAAGATCGACCAGTTCGACGCTGTCCTCCAGGGCCTGGACGCACTCCACCAACTGGGCGGCGGTGTTGAGGAAGGGATTGAAGCAGGGCGCCTTCAGGCCCAGAGCTTCGGCAGCCTGGAGGGCATTGGGATGGAGAAACGAGTGGTTGAGGTTGAAGCGGGCCAGGGCCCCCACCATGTAGGATTCTTGGTTGGCCTTCGCCCTCTTGGCCGTCGATTGGGGAACGACGTATTCGTTGGTCATCTCGAGGTACTGGTCGTTCCGGTAGGTTTTTCCCAGCGAGGAGGTGATGGTCCCCTCGTAGAAGGGGTATTCCCCCGGCTGGGTCAGTCCGATGTATTCGGTTTCCCTTTCGAATGAGGGAAACTCGAGGGTCTGAAAAAGGGAAATCGTTTCCTCGAGGTCGGGCCTCGCGGCGATCAGGAGTTCTCGAATCTTCTCGAGGTCGGCTCTCGTCGGCAATTTGGTGAAGCCGCCGGCGACGGGGGAGATCGGATGAACCTTGCGGCCGGCCAGGATCTCGGTGACGGCGTTGGGCATCCTCTTCAAGCGCAGGGCCCGGCGCACCAGGTCGTTGCGGGTCGCGACCAGCGGGAGGATGCTCTTGATCCCGAGCAGGTCCGGGGCCACCAAAACGTTGATGTGGAGGACGTGGCTGTCGAAGATCTCGGCGTGGAGCATGATTTTGCGCAACAAAACCGTTTGCTCGGAAGGGGTGATCCTCATCGCCTCCTCCGCCGCCTTCAGGTAGGCCATGTTGTGGCCCACGGCGCAGATGCCGCAGATGCGCGTGCTGAGGTGCTGCGCCTCGAAGATCGAGCGCCCCTTGAGCATGGCCTCGAAGAAGCGGGGGGACTCGACGACCCGGAACTCGCAGGTCCGGATCGTCCCTTCCTCCACGTTCACCACGATGTTCCCGTGCCCTTCCACCCGGGTGAGGAGGTCGATGTCGATTTTCAGATCAGCGCCCACGGGCCCCCTCCTTCTGGCACTTGTAATAGAGGGTCATCTTGTCGAAGATGACGGCATCCGAAACCCCGTACCTCTTGAAGACATCGAGCTGCCCCTGCTCCGCGGGATTGGTCAAGATTCCCCGGCAGCCGTAGCAGGTGTTCCCCCAGGAGGGGCACCAGGCGTTGCAGCCCGCCCGGGTGATCGGGCCCAGGCAGACCTGTCCCTTTTCGTAGAGACAGACGTTCTCCCTCAGCTTGCACTCCACGCAGACCGCGTAGTCGGGAACGGAATAAGGCAGCCCCCGCAGGATGCGGGTGAACACTTTCAGCAGTTCGGGGGGATAGATCGGACAGCCGTTGACGTAGTAATCGACCGGGACGACCTGGTCGATCGAGCGGTTGGGACCGGTCTCGAAGCAAGAAGCCAGGTCTCCGTAGACCTCGCGGCGCACCTCATCCAGGGGACGGGTGTTCTTCACCCCGTTGATCCCGCCGATGGTGGCGCAGGCGCCGTAGGCCACCAGGATTTTCGCCTTCTCGCGGATCTCGAGAACCCTCTGGGCGTCATGCTCGTTGGTCACCGAGCCCTCGAGAAAGGCGACGTCGTAGTCCTGACCGTTCTCGGAGGCGATCTCCCTGAAGTTGACGATTTCGACCTGGTCCAGGATGTCGAGCAGGGTATCCTCGATGTTGAGGAGCTGGAGCTGGCAACCTTCGCAGCAGGAGATGTCGAAGAAGGCGACTTTCGGCTTTATTTTCTCCACTTCTACAAAGCCTCCTCGATGCCCATGATGTCGCTGTAGCGGTAAACCGGACCGCTCTGGCAGGTATAGAAGCCGTCCATCTGGCAATGCCCGCATTTGCCCAGACCGCAGCGCATCTTTCGTTCCAGGGAAAGGAAGATATGGTTGGGGGGGATGTTCCGTCCGAGCAAGCGTTCGAGGACGCCCCGATACATCACCGGCGGTCCGATGACCAGGGCGAAGGCCTTGCCGGGATCGAATTCGGCCTGTGGAATCAGTTCGGTGATCAGCCCGACGTTGCCCTTCCAATCGGGATCCGAGCGATCGACGGTGCAGGAGAACTTGACGTCCGCCCATTCCACCCAGGCGGCGTATTCCTCGGCGAAGAGAAGGTCCCGGGGCGTTTTGCAGCCCAGCAACAGGATCACCCGGCCGAAATCGCGGCGGCGATCGACGGCGTAGCGGATCATCGAGCGCAGGGGGATGATGCCCAGGCCACCCGCCACGAGGAGCAGGTCCTTGCCGGACAGGACGTCGAGCGGAAAGCCGTTGCCGAAGGGGCCGCG
>DOBT01000190.1 GCA_003503675.1 Cyanobacteria bacterium UBA8530
CGTCCCCAATGCCCTTCCCTCGGTCGTTCCCGTCGCGGCGATTTCCTTCAAGGACGCCCCGCGTCGCGGCGATCCCTTGATTGCTTCGAGCCTATCCCTGGCTTTCACGGGGGCGGGCCAGTGGTACAACGGCGAACCTGAGAAGGCTTTGTGGCTGCTTTCCCCCACCGCCGCCTATCCGGTCGCGTGGCTCGCCGACTCGCTTTTCGACTCCAGTCTTTTTCGAGTGGGAGCCTTCGCGGTCCTGGTCGTCGCGAAAGGCTACTCGGCCTGGGACGCCAACCGAACCGCGGCCGAGCCCCGGAAAAGCGAATGAAAAAAATTCCTCTCTTTCTTTCTTTCGTCCTTTTTTCTTTTCCGGCGACGGCTTCCACCTTCTTTCCGGGCAGCGCTCTCAAGGACAAGGAATATTCTCTCGGGACTCAAAGCCTGCTGCTGGGAAGCAACCGAGGCTTCATCAATCGGGCCGCCATCGGTTTCGGGGAGGGCCTCGAACTGGGGGTTTCCTATTTGAGCGGCTTTCCCACCCCCCTTTTCCAGGGGTCGGCGCTCGACCTCCAGGTCCAGCTGCTTTCCCCCACCTGGCAAAGGCCGACGGGGGTCGTCCTCGGGCTGGATTTCCTGGGATTGCCCGGCGATAATCCCTATGCCCTCGGCAACAACATCCGTTTGCTGGCCCTCTACGACCTCAACGCCAAGCTGAATGGCCAGTCCTTCACCCTCCTGACGGGCCATCTCGGTTTTCGGGCGGATCAGGCCCTCAGGGCAAGATTGCTGGGGGGGCTTTCCCTTCCCTTGGGCCATTGGGGCGACCTCCTGCTCGAGGCCCATGGGGAGCAGGGGGATTCCCCGCGGTTGTTCCACTTCGGGGCGAAAATCCAGCCCCTCGAGGCTCTGCCCGGTTTTTCCCTTTCGGGCACCTTTTTGGCGGTCCCGGGCGCCGCTTCTCCCTGGGAGAGGCATCTCGCCATCGGGATGGCCTTCCAGGGGAGCCGCTGATGGAGAGAAGACCCTTGTCGGAGGAAATCCGCCTTTTCGCGGCTTTCGGCTACCTGTTTCCCCTGCCCGTCTTTCTCCTTCTGAACCCTCGCCTGCGCGAAATTCGCCTGGTGCGCCTGCATAGCCTCCAAGGAATCATTCTTTTCCTGCTGATGGCCCTTTCCCTGCTCTTGACCAGCGCCCTCACCACCTGGCTCAGCCGCTGGCTCGGCCTGGGAATGCTTCTGTTGGGAGGGGTGGCCATGATCGTCATCATCCTGGGGGCCGCCCTGATGGCGGGTTTCTCGGCGGTGGCGGGCTATCAGGGGCGCTCCAACGTTCTTCCCCTGATCACGTGGCTCGCTCGCTGGCTCGATCGCAAAATTAAGCGCAGGTTGGAGAAGATTTAACCCGGTCTTAGTCCCCGTTGCGCAAGCCTCCCCCTTTTCCCCGGATAAGGACGGAGTGCCGGAGGCGCAAGGAGGAAACGATGAAAAGCATGAATAAAGCGACCAGTTGGCTTGTCATCGCCGGTTTGGCCGGCCTGCTCCTCTCCGGTTGCGCTCACCAGAGCAACCCTGCGGTTCCCCTGGAGGCCACGGCGAATACCACCCCCTTGCAGGTCAACAGCGAAAGTTCGACGGAATCGGACGATCAGACGCCCGATTACACCGTTCCCATGGATATCGAATTGTCGAACGCCACCGAGAGCGAAGAAACGGCGACCCCTTCGGTGACCCCGACCCCCGAGCCCACCGTTGCCCCCACTCTCCAGGCCGTGTGGCTGAGCGCATCGATTTCCGACCAGAAGACCACTGGCTTCCTCAACTGGAAGAAACTCGAGATCACCATCCAGGTCAAGAATTCCGTCTTCTACCGCCGTTCGGGCCGTTTACTGGTGACCTTCACCCACGAAGGTCAGGAAGCCGAGAAGTTGGAAGCCTTCCGGGTCGACCTGGGAGCGGGCGAGATCAGGAACTACACCTTCCGCTCCACGGTCCATGCCGATGCCGCTTCGGTCGCCCTCGAAGCCAGCTGAGAAAAAACGAATTCGAATCCCCGATGGAATCGGGGATTTTTTGTGAGAAAAAGTGAGGAAACGGTTATTTTCCTTGATTTCTTCCGCTTGGCGTAGTATTCAATTGGTGGGAGAAAGCGAGACGGAAATGACCACCCGATTCGACTCAGAAGGGATACCGACCCTCATTCCGGAGCAGGGCGCCGCTACTTTGTCCGCGATTTGCAGTCGCATCGTCTCACAGGACAACCTTTACGAGCTGTTGAGGATCCTGGGTGAGGTTTCGGCCGTAAACATGAAAGCTTCCAGTGCGGTCGCGGGGATCATCGAAGAGGGCCGGCTCGTTTTTCGGCAAGCCTACCAGAACGGGTCTTGGATTTCCGCCAGTCCCTCCTGTCCCAAGGGGGAATACTGGGAAATCCTCAGCGGGCAAAAGCCTCGAATCGAGCGGGACGACCTCCTGATCGTGCCTTTTTCCGGTCGCTACGGCGTCATCGGGGTGCTCGAGGTCCGTGGCAGCAAGGAATCCGCCCATCTCCTCCACATCCTCGCGGCGGTGGCCGGTCCTTCCGTCGAGAACCTCCTCCTGCGCCGGGAGAAGCGAAATCTCCGCGCTCGCAGCGACACCCTCAACAAACTTTCCAAGGCCATCACCGACAAGATCGAGTTCTCGGAGCTGTTGACCACCATTTCCGACATCATGGTGCGTTGCCTGGGGACCACCCACTGCTTCCTTTATCTCCTCAGCCCGAGCGGCAAGGAACTGGTCTGCGTCGCCGGAGCCGGCTGGAAGCTGGAAGAGCTCCACGTCAACCTCGATGAAAACTCGATCATCGCGCAGGCCATCCACTCCAGGGTGCCCGTGATCCTCGAGGACACCTCTCTCCAGCCCGACTGGCACTGTTCCGGGGAAATGCGAGAGCTGAACGAGAAATCGGTTCTGGCGCTTCCCCTCATTCAGGACGGGACGGTGCTGGGAGCGATGGTCGTTTCCGATGCCCTCCGCCCTCACTTCTTCTCCAAGGTGGACCTCGCCACGGCCTCCCAACTAGCCGATCAGGCGGCGATCGCCATCAAGAACGCCCGCCTGTTCCGCGACGAGCAGTCCAAGATAACGACCAGCGAGCGGCTGAAGGCCCAGCTGGAAGCGATCATCCATTCCGTTCCCGTCGGGATCGCCGTCTACGACTGTTCGGACTGCCTCCTGCTCGAGAACCCCGTTTTCAAGCAGATGTTCTGCCTTCCCGCCCACTCCGATCAAACGGGAATGCATATCGACACCATCGTCGGGCTCATCGAAGACGAGCACCTCCACCCCGATCTGGCCGCCCGCATCCACTCACCCCATCAGACGGCTCCCTTCGAGTTCGAGCTGGTCGACCCGCAGCGCTGGTACCGCGTTTCCTATACCCCTTTCTCTTCCCAGGGCAAGGTGGCGGGACACGTCGTTTCCTACTGCGACATCAGCCGCGACAAGGGCATCGAGAGAAGGATCGCCCGGACCGTCTCCGAGCGGACCGAAGAACTCAACGACGCCAACCGCCAGCTCTCCCAGGCCTTCCAGGATCTCCAGCGCCTCTACCACCTCAAGGTCAACTTCCTCAACGCCGTTTCCCATGACCTGCGAACCCCCATGGCGGCCATCGTGGGGTACGCCGAGTTCCTCCAGGAGGAGATCGCGGGTCCCCTGGGAGAACGCCAGCACCAGTTCGTCCAGAACATCATGGATGGAACCGATCAGTTGATCCGCCTGCTGGACGATCTGCTCGATTTCGCCAGGATGGAAGTGGGCTCCTTCAAGCTGGCCTGCTATCCGGTCGAATACGGCCACCTGATCGAACGTGCCGTCGCCAACCTCAACGCCCTCGTCCTGGAAAAGAAACTTTCCCTCGAGTTGGTTCTGGACCCCGAACTGCCCAACCTCTGTGCCGATCAGGACCGCATCGTCCAGATCCTCAACAACCTCATCACCAACGCCATCAAGTTCACTTCCCCCGGCGGGAAGGTCACCCTCAGGGTGCGCCACCGGGGCGAGGTCGTCGTGACCGAGGTCGAGGACACCGGGATCGGGATCTCCGCCGAAGAGCTGCCTCACATCTTCGAGAAGTTCTATCAGGTCGACACCGGCATGGTGTGGCGCGTCAAGGGCGTCGGGCTGGGATTGGCCATCGTCAAGCAACTGGTCGAAGCCCATCACGGAGCCATCGAGGTGGAAAGCGTCCTCGGAAAAGGCTCCACCTTCCGCTTCATTCTCCCGATTCAACAGTTCCCCGAGTAAAGGCATAGATCGAGAGACTCGTTTCCCCGTAGCGGTAGGTCTTGGTTTTTCGCCATTCCTCCACCGCCTCGGGGAAATCCTCGTTTGAGCGGTGCTCGAGGACGATCCAGCCATCCAAACAAACGATCCCCTTTTTGACGAGAGCTTGAAGGCATTCCAGTGCCAGCTTTCCCCCGTAGGGCGGATCGAGAAAGACCAGATCGAAGGAGCTCCCCTCTTTTTCCAGAATCGCCAGGCCCTTGGAGAAATCGCCCTGGAGCAGGCGAATATTATTTTGGTAGCCCAAAAGCGCGAGGTTCTCCTCGATCACCCGGGAGGCATCCCGGGCCATCTCGAAGATCGCCGCCTTCTCGGCCCCGCGGCTGATGGCTTCGAAGGAGACCGCCCCGCTGCCGCCGAAAGGTTCCAGGAAACGGGCGTTCCTTATCCGAGGGCCCAAAATGTTGAACAGGGCCTCCTTGACCCGTCCGCTGGTGGGCCTGGTCGCGCTTCCCTTGAGGGTCTTGAGCTTTCTCCCTTTTTCCCTGCCTCCGCTGATCCTGATCTCCCCCATCAGCCCGCCTCGAGGTTTTCGAAGAACTCGGCCTTTTGACGAAGGAAGAGCTCCTCCTTCAGGGAAGGATGCTTCTCGAGGAGGGGATCCTCGATGAGCAGCTCTTGCGCCCTTCTTCTCGCTTCTTCCAGGATGGGGGCGTCTTCGACGATGTCGGCCAGACGGAACTCCGGCAGGCCGGATTGGCGGGTTCCCAAGAACTCGCCCGGTCCCCTGAGGCGAAGGTCCTCCTCGGCGATGAGGAAGCCGTCGTTGGTCGAGACCATGACCTCCATGCGGCGCTTGACCTCGTCCGAGGTCTTCCCGGTCGCCAA
>DOBT01000068.1:0-139 GCA_003503675.1 Cyanobacteria bacterium UBA8530
GCGGAGCCGGCTTCATCGGCTCTCATCTATGCGAGGCGCTTTTAGCCGAGGGACACAAAGTGGTGGCCATGGACAACCTCGTCACCGGGACGATAGCCAACATCGAAAAGTGGCGGTCGAACCCGGCCTTCGAGTTCAT
>DOBT01000068.1:218-4979 GCA_003503675.1 Cyanobacteria bacterium UBA8530
AGGCCAAGCGCTTCGCCGAAGCGATCACCATGGCCTACCACCGCACCCATGGTTTGGATACCCGCATCGTGAGGATCTTCAACACTTTCGGTCCCCGCAACCGCCCCAACGACGGCCGAGTGGTCCCCGCCTTCATCAATCAGGCCATCCGAAACGAACCGCTCACGGTCTTCGGAGAGGGCAATCAAACGAGAAGCTTCCAGTATGTTTCCGACCTGGTCGCTGGCGTCAAGAAGCTCATGGAGGTCGATTTCCACGAACCGGTCAACATCGGCAACCCGAACGAATGGACCGTACTCGACTTCGCCCGCCTGATCATCCGCCTCACCGGCAGTCACAGCGAGATCACCTTTCGGCCCTTGCCCGTCGACGACCCCAGAACGCGTCAGCCCGACATCGCCCGCGCCAGGGAATTGCTTCGATGGGAGCCGGCCGTTCCCCTCGAGCAGGGCCTCCTCGAAACCATCGAATTTTACCGCGGAAAAATGACTTGAAGCCTTTTCTAAAGTGGGCGGGCAACAAATATTCGATCCTGGAGAGGATCGCGGTCAAACTGCCATCCGGGCAACGTCTGATCGAGCCTTTCGTGGGTTCGGGCGCCGTTTTTCTCAACACGAGCTTCCGAGAAAACCTGCTGGCCGACAACAACCCGGACCTGATCTTCCTTTACCGCACCCTTCAGGAAGAGGGGCAAAATTTCATCGATTATTGCCGTTCCTTCTTCGATGAGGAGCACAACGAAGAAACCATTTATTATCAGCTGCGAGAGACCTTCAACACCACCGAGGATTGCAGGCTGAAGGCGGCTCTCTTCCTTTACCTCAACCGCCATGGCTACAACGGCCTCTGTCGCTACAACGCCAAGGGCATTTTCAACACCCCCTTCGGGCGCTACAAAAAGCCCTATTTTCCCGCCAAGGAAATGCTTTCCTTCCACCAAAAATCGAAGAGCGCCCTTTTTATCTGCGCCGATTTCGCCGAAACCATGGGGCAAGCTCAATCCGGCGACGTCGTTTATTGCGATCCCCCCTACGTCCCTCTTTCCCCCACCTCCAACTTTACGAGTTACAGCACGGGCGGCTTCGGGGAGCTGCAACAGATTCAACTGGCGACATTGGCGGAAGAACTCGCGATGAAGGGGATTCCCGTCCTTCTTTCCAATCACGACACCCCTTTCGTCCGCACGACCTATGCCGCGGCCAAGCTGAATTCCTTCGACGTGCAGCGCTACATCAGCTGCCGTGGAAGCAATCGAAACAAGGCCAAGGAAGTCCTGGCGCTCTTCAAGAAAAAAAGAAAGCGAAAGGACGCATGAGGGTCGGAATCGACGGCCGGATGCTCTACCACAGCGGCATCGGGCGCTATATCCAGAATATCTTGCTGACCCTGCCTTCTCCCGAACTTAGGATGGTGGTCTTTCTGAACGAAAAGGGCATGAAGGACAAACGGCTCGATTCCCCCTTCCTTGAAAAAAGGCTGATCCGTTCCCCCCTCTTCTCGCCCTTCGAGCAAGTCGAGTTGGCCTGGAAGGCCCGGGCCGAAAAGCTGGATCTTTTCCATGCCCCCCATATCAATGCTCCCTTGCTTTATCCGGGAAAGCTGGTGGTCACGGTACATGACCTCATTCCCCTGCTCTTTCCGGGCACCATCGCCTTTTCTTTGGGTGAGCGCTACTTCGCCGCGATGGTCAAATTATCCACCCTTCGCGCCCAGAGAATCCTGACGGTTTCGCAGAACACCAGGAAAGACCTGCTTGCTTTCGGAGTCGACGAGGGAAAGATCTTCGCGGTGCTCAACGGAGTCGACCCCCTCTACGGAGAGCGGATCCCTCCGGAGGACCTTTCGGCTTCTTTGGAAGTCTTTGGAATCAAGAAGCCCTTTTTGCTTTATGCGGGCCAGTGGAAGCGCTACAAGAACGTCCTCGGATTGATCCGTGCTTTCGCGGCGGCGAGGCGGAACTTTCCCGATCTTTCGCTCGTCCTGATAGGGAAGGTGGATCGCCGGGAGGGCGTTATCGAGGAGATCGAGCGTCTCGGCCTGGGAAAGGCCGTGGTGGTGACCGATTACATCGCCGAGGAGAAGGACGTCGTCGCCATCTACCAGGAATCGAGCGGTTTCGTCTTCCCTTCCCTCTACGAGGGTTTCGGCCTGCCGCCCCTGGAAGCCATGATGGCGGGAGTGCCCGTGGTCTCGAGCAACCGTTCCGCCATGCCCGAAGTGCTCGGAGAGGCGGCCCTCTTGGTCGATCCCGAGGAGGAGGCTCTCGCGCGGGGGATCGAAAAGATCCTGGGGGATCCGGGGTTGCGCGGCGAACTGATCGAAAAGGGAAAGAAGCATAGCGCTCGTCTTTCCTGGGAAGCCACCGCCCAGGGGATAAAAAAAATCTATCGGGAAACGCTCGCGATTTCCCGATGACCTTCTGAACTTTTTATCTCTGTGATCGGCGTCCCTGAAAGCGCTATTTTTTTTTGCTTTCATGGGGAAAAGTGGGAGAAATCTGTGAACGTTGCCTTGATTCATGAGTGGCTGACCACCCTGGGGGGCTCTGAGAGAGTCGTCCTGGCGTTGCATGACCTTTATCCCCAGGCGCCCCTCTTCACCTCCATTCACAAGGGGCGCAACCTGCCCCCGGCTTTCGAGGAAATCGACGTCAGGACCTCCTTTTTGCAGGGACTGCCCTTTTCGGGCCGCTACTACCAAAAATTGCTTCCCCTGATGCCGCTGGCCTTCGAGCAATTCGACCTGCGCGGGTACGACGTGGTCATCAGCAGCAGCCATGCCTGCGCCAAGGGGGTTTTGACCAGTCCCGAGACCCTGCACATCTCCTACGTCCACACCCCCATGCGCTATGCCTGGGACCTCACCCTCGATTACCAGAAGACCCTGCCGATCCTTTTGAGGCCATTGGCCGCTTCCATGCTCCATAAATTGAGGATATGGGACGCCGTCGCGGCGAACCGGGTGGACGCCTTCCTGGCCAATTCCCGAACGGTCGCTTCTCGCATCGAGAAGCACTATCGCCGAAAAGCAAAAGTCATCCATCCGCCGGTCGATACCCATCGCTTCTCCATCAGTCCGAGGGTGGAGGAGCATTTCCTGATGGTTTCCCGCCTGGTTCCCTACAAAAGGGTCGATCTGGCGGTGGAAGCTTTCACCGAACTCGGCTGGCCCTTGCGGGTGGTCGGGGACGGTCCCCTCTTCGGGAAGCTCAAGGCCAAAGCGGGTTCGAACGTCGTTTTCACCGGCGCGCTTCCCGACGAGGAGGTTGCTCAAGAGCTTTCCCGGGCACGTGCGCTCGTTTTTCCGGCGTTCGAGGACTTCGGTATCGTTCCGGTGGAGGCCCAGGCTTCCGGGCGTCCGGTAGTGGCCTTCGGAGCGGGCGGCGCCACCGAGACCGTGGTCGAAGGGGTAACGGGAACCTTCTTTTCCGAGCAGACCGTTTCTTCCCTCGTTTCGGCCCTGCGGCGCTTCGAGAGAATCGACTTCGATCCGCAAAGGATCAGAGCCCATGCCCTTCTTTTCGATCGCTTGGTTTTCCAGCGGGAAATCGCGCAATTCGTCGAGCAGACCCTGGAAAGACGGGAAGAAAGGGAGATGATTCGTGGCTAATCACTGGTTGGCTTCCGTGACTTGCGAGCAGCCGCAGGGAAACCTGATTTCCCCGAGGTCTTTTTTCGAACGCTTGAAACCCCATTCCCTCGCGCTCCTCATCCCCTTCATCCTGTTGGGCGATATTTTTCTCATCAACCTGGTCTTCAGGATGACCTATGCCTCTCGCTACGTCTGGCATTGGCTCTCCCCGGTGGAGAACGGTCCCCAGTGGCAGCCCTACCTGGCCGCTACCCTCTTCGTCAGTCTGGTTTGGACCTTCACGATGGCCCTCGCCGGACTTTATCGGGGGCGTCCCGGCCCCTCGAAGTTCGAGGAGTTCGTGCGGCTGGCTTTCGGCTTGGGCCTCGGCATGGTCTTGAGCCTGGCCATCGGGTTCTTCTACCGCGATTTTTCCTATTCACGCCTGCTCATGCTTTACGGTTTCCTTTTCTCCCTCTCGGTGCTGGGGATCTTCCACCTCCTGGTCAACGGGTTGCAGGGGATTCTGCTCGAACGCGGCTTCGGGACCCTGAACACCGTGGTGGTGGGCTGCAATTCCCTGGGAGAGACGATCGGGATCCGCTTGAAGAACCATCCGAGCCTCGGCTATCGTCTGGTGGGCTTCCTGCCGGCACCCGGGGAAACCGTCGAAGGCAACCCCTGGATCTACGAGGTCAACACGGGGGACCTGCGAAAGCAGGGCAGTCCTCCCTTCGGAGCCATTCTGGGAAAGGCCGAGCAACTTTCCCTCATCGTCTCGCGCTTCAAGGTCGACGAAGTCATTTTCGCCTTGCCCGGAGCTTCCTTCTCCCGGCTCTTCGAACTGATGGGGCAGTGCTCGGAGCATTCCCACCTACGCTTCCGCATCGTGCCCGACATGCTCGAATTGGTCACGGCCAAGCTGCAGATCCAGCTGATCGACGGGATCCCCACCCTGGAGATCCACGACGTCCCCCTGCGAAAGTGGTACAACCGCACCCTCAAGCGCGCGATGGACATCACCTTCTCCCTGTGCGGTCTCTTCTTTCTTTCGCCGCTGTTGTTGCTGGTGGCGATGTGCGTGAAAGCCTCTTCCCAGGGCCCCGTCTTCTATCGCCAGGAGCGCCTGGGCCGCGACGGAAGGATTTTTCCCCTCTACAAGTTCCGCTCGATGAGGATCGACGCCGATAG
>DOBT01000206.1 GCA_003503675.1 Cyanobacteria bacterium UBA8530
GAAGCCCAGATCCTCCTGAAGGGCAAGATCCCCACCTCGAAACTCATGAAAGTCGTCCTCAAGGCCGAAAACGAGCTGAGGACGGGCAGAGTGCTTTCCGACGTGGCGGTCTTCGAATATCAGGACCGCCTCATGTTCCTTTCGGACGGCGGAGTCTGCGCCGCCCCCACCAAAGAACAAAAGGTCCAGATCACCGAGAACGCCCTCGAAGTCGCCTGGGCCCTCGGGTTCGAAAAGCCGAAGGTCGCCCTGATGTCGGCCACCGAGCAAGTCACTCCGGGCGTCCCTTCCACCGTCGAAGCCAGGGAAATCGCCGAGATGGACCACTGGAAAAAGNNCGGCCCCTTCGCCCTGGACAACGCCCTCTCGGCCGAAGACGCCAAGATGAAGGGAATCGACTCTCCCGTGGCCGGGTTTGCCGATATCCTGATCGTTCCGAACATCGAAGCGGGCAACCTGCTCGGCAAAGGCCTGGTTTACTTCGCCGGGAAAAAGCTGATCCACGTCATCAAGGGCGCCAAGATCCCCATCCTGATCTGCTCCCGGGTGGATCCCCCCGATGCCAAGCTCTTTTCCATCGCCCTGGGAGTGATGGTGGCGAAGGAAAAAGTCGCGGTTTGATTTCATCCCCTGGATTCAAGAAACCCCGGTTCAAGCATGGAACCGGGGTTTCTTTGTGTTAGAGCAATTATTCGATGGGCTAAACACCAACCGTCATTCCCGCGCAGGCGGGAATCCAGGGGGAACCCCGGATGGAAGTTGGGTTAGGCAACCGTTGCTCGCTCTAGGTCCGAGGTTGTTATCCGGATCTCCTCGAACAATTCGGTTGTATTGAGGTTAAATTCAATCCAAACGAAAATAACTGCAGCAAAAAAAGAGAGCCCCTGGTGCCTCATTCGGCAGGGCTCTCATAGAAAGTGAGGCGCGGACCGCGTGGCTATCAGCCGGGGTAAAGCACCCATCTGTGCGGCTCGCGGCGCCTCAAACTTTGTTTCAAATCGCTTAAGCCATTGTAGCTAACCCTTGCTCGCCTTGCATCAACAAACGATTGTTTCCTCAATAAATCCACGTTAAGCGTCCGAGGGAAGCTTCTTTAAGGGGAGGCAGTCATTGCCTCCCCTTTCTCGAGCTTATTTTTCTTTTTTCGCCTTGATGGCGGCCAAAACCTTTTCGGCCGTCATGGGCAGAGAGTGGATCCTCACGCCGACCGCGTCGAACAGGGCGTTGGCGATCGCCGGAGCGGTCGGGATCATGGTGTGCTCCCCGACCCCTCTGGCTCCGAAGGGCCCGTCTTCCTGAGCGACCTCGACCAGGGTGTACTTGATGTCCATCGGCATGTCCTGCGAAGAAACCAACTTGTAGTCGACGAAGGAGGCATTCTTGACCGTGCCTTCCTCGATGATCAGTTGCTCGAAGAGGGCGGTGCCCATGCCCATGGCGACCCCGCCGATGACCTGGCCCTTGATGTTCAAGGGGTTGATGGCCTTCCCGCAGTCGTAGGCCGCGCCGACCCGAAGCACCTCGATCTGTCCCGTTTCCTCGTCCACCTCGATCTCGACCGTCTGGGCGCCGGTGGTGTAGTGGACGACCGCCTTGGGGCCCTGGCCGGTTTCTTGATCGAGGGCGGAGACGTCGGGGGGGATGAAGCGGCCGCGTCCGATGACGGGACCGCCCTTCAGGACGCCCGAAGGCATGGTGATCCCGTAGATCACCATGTGAGCGAAGGCGATTTTGCGATCGCCGTTGCGCTCGATGACGTAGCCGTCCTTCGAGGTGAGGTGCTCGATAGGGGTGTCCCAGGCCTCGGCCACCAGCTCGAAGATCTGTTTCTTGGCGTCCCTGGCGGCGTCGAGGACGGCGTTGCCCATGGACCAGGTCAACCGGCTGGCCACCGTCTGCCATTCGTAGGGGGAGTAATCGGTGTCGGGGGTCTGGACGTCGATGGTGGAATAGGGGATGCCGAGCTCTTCGGCGGCTATCTGGGCCATGGCGGTGAGGGTGCCCTGGCCGATCTCCATGCCGCTCACCAGCAGGCTGACCGAGGCGTCCTCGTTGAACTTCAAGATCGAACTCGAACCGGCGTCGGGCGGCATGGCGGGCGCCTTCCACATGGTCGCCACCCCGAACCCTCGCTTCTTGTGGGGATCGGTGCAATTCTTTTTACTTTCTTCCTTTTTTTCCCATTCGATGTGGCGGGCGGCTTCCTCGATGCACTTGGTGAGACCGGTCGGGTGCATCTTCATGCCCGTCACGATTTCCTGGCCGTTCTTGATGGCGTTGTTGAGCCTGAACTGGACGGGATCCAGGTTCATCTTGCAGCAGATGGTGTCGATGACCTGCTCGATTCCCCAGTGGATCTCGGGCATCCCGAAACCGCGCATCGGCCCCCCCACGGGATGGTTGGTATAGACGCAATAGGAATCGGCATGGACGTTGGGAACGAAGTAGGGGCCGGTCGAAGAGTAGCCCGAGGCCCGGGTGATGTTCACGCCATACTCCGTGTAGGCTCCGGCATCCCAGTAATAGGTGTTTTGCATGGCCACGATCTT
>DOBT01000175.1 GCA_003503675.1 Cyanobacteria bacterium UBA8530
AGGCCCTGCAACCCTACATGCACGGAAAAAAAGAGATAACCAGCGAAATCGCGAGGGGGAATTCATGAGCACGGCCACGCCAACGGCTTACAACCATCCGAAGCTGCTCGAACTCATCAAGAAGGCCTCCGCCGCCATGGGGATCGGACAGTTGATCGTGCAAACCATCTATGACTCCATCCATCCCCAGGACCGGATCCTCGCCTGCTACTACCAGTTCGACGCCGGCAGCGGCTCCTCCGAGATGGGAGGCCTCTTCTATTCCTGCGATCTCGTGCTCATCACCTCGGCCTACTTCGTTTCCATGAGCTTCACCCCCAAGCTGCACGCCATACGCAAGAAAAGGGTGCACGCCATCTCCGACATGAAGGTGGAGTACCAGTCGCCCGCCGCCGAGGACCTCAAGAGGTTGGGGAGCAATCGTTTCTATCCGAGCAACCTTTCGGTGGCCCTCCATTTCATCAACGAGCACGGCACCCCCGTCGACGATTGGGCGCTGGAAGTGACGCAACCGGAAAGCGTTCGCTCCCTCTTCGATACCACCCGCCTGCTCGCCAAGTGCATCGGCATCCCCCTCGCCCAGATCCCCGCCCAGGAAGCCGCTAAATGAATATCCTCGACTTCTTGAGGACGGCCGTCTCAAAGCGGGCTTCGGACATCCACATCAAGGTCAATTCCTCGCCGGTGCTGCGCATCGACGGCCGCATCGTCCCGACCGAATACCGCTCCCTCTCGGCGGCCGACACCCGGCAAGCCGTGTACAGCCTGCTCACGACCGAGCAGCGCCAGCAGTTCGAGAAGAACCGGGAGTTGGACGTCTCCATCACCCTCGAGGGGCTTTCCCGCTTCCGGATGAACATCTACCTGGAGCAGGGCAACCTGGGCGCGGCCTTCCGCGTGGTCCCGCTCAAGCCGCCCCAGATCGACTCCCTGTCGCTTCCCCCGGTCATCAAGAAGCTGGCGCTCGAGCGCCAGGGGCTGGTGCTGGTCACCGGACCGANNCGGCAAGACCACCACCCTCGCCGCCATGGTCGAGTTCATCAACACCACCAAGGACGTCCACATCATCACCATCGAGGACCCCATCGAGTTCCGCTTCGCCAACAAGAAATCGATCCTCACCCAACGCGAACTCGGCTCGGACACCCTTTCCTTCCCCTCCGCCATCAAGTACGCCATGAGGCAGGACCCCGACGTCATCCTGATCGGGGAGATGAGGGACCAGGAAACCATCATGGCCGCGGTCAAGGCGGCCGAGACGGGCCATCTGGTCCTTTCAACCCTCCACACCACCGATGCGGTCCAGACGGTGGGACGGGTCATCAACACCTTCCCGCCCCATGAACAGGAGGGCATCCGCCACCAGGTCGCGAACATCCTGCGCGGCGCCATCTCCCAGCGCCTGATCCCCAGGACCACCGGTGTGGGCCGCCTGGCCGCGGTCGAAATCCTGGTTTCCACCCCGACGGCCGCCGACCTGATCTTCAAGAACCAGATCGATCAACTCTACGACGTCATCCGCAACGGCGCCATGGACGGCATGCAGAGCATGAACAGCGCCCTCTTCAACCTCTTCCAGGACGAGGTCATCACCCTCGACGACGCCCTCTCCTACTCCGAAAACCCCAACGAACTGCAAAGAATGATGCGGGGAGCCTTCCATGGCTCCGGCTCCAACAGCCAGTAACCCATGCAAGCCGACGAAGAGCTTTGCCTGAAACGTCTGTTCGTCGCTTCCAAGCGCCGGGACTGGCGGATGTACGCCCATGGCCTGACCAAACTCGAGGAGGAGCTCTCGAAGGGGAAGTTTTTCCATCCCTCCCGCTGGGGCCAGGTCCATGAAGAAGCCCAGCGAGCCGAGGGCTTTCCGAAAGAACTCTTGGCCGAACTCGAACGCTTGATCCTTCCCATCCTCTCCCAACCCGCCAGCGAGAAAAGCGCGGCCATCGCCTGCGTAGCGGCCTGGTCGGGCGCCTTTCAGGCCGCCCAGGCCGAAATCGAAAAAAACGATAAAAACCTCCCGACCGGCTCTTTGAGCGAACTGCTCGATCGGGCCGGGGGGCTCTCCGCCTGCGGCCACCCCCCCGAATGGGGCGATCGCCTCTACTCTTCCCTCCTCAAGTCCCTCAAACCGACCCCGACCATCCGTCTCGATCGCGGGGCCTGCCTGCTGACCGACGATCCCGGCCTCTCCTGGGAGCGGCGAGCATCCGCCCAGGGCCTCAAGACCGATCGCCTGGGAGAAGGACAGGGCTTCGAAATCTTGAAACTCTGCGGCTCGATCGACTGGTTTTACTGTCCCGAATGCAAAAGCCTCTCCACCGGCCAGAAAGGCATCCTCACCCTGGCCTGCGACCGCTGCCTCGCTCCGAGCCGTCCCCTGGTGGTGCCCATGCACCCCCACTTCTTCCCCCCTCCCATGCGGAGCGTCTGGGACAGGGCTTCCAGGGTTCTTTCCTCGGCCCAGGCTTTCGTCCTGCTCGAGCCCTCCCCGGAAGAAGACTTCTTCTCGGAATTCCTGAGGACGCACGTGGGCGATCGCCCCGTCCTCGTCGCTTCTTGCCGCCCCAACGTCATCCAGGCCTGGAGCCGAAGGGGAAAAAACTTTCTTCCCTCCCCCGGACCATCCGAGGGGATCGCCGATCGCGTCGCCACCTTCGCAAAGGAGAAGTTATGGAAAAAATGAAAAAAGCCAAAATTCTCGCCCTTCTCTCGGGGATCCTGCTCGTCGGTTGCGGCCCCTTCACCAACGCCCCCGCCCAGCTCCACGTCAAGACGATCAACCCCTCCTCGGTCACAGTGAACTACAAGACCGACGGCGAGGGAGTCACCACCACCGCCTACGAGAATCCCACCATCCTCATCGAGGGGGAACCCGGCTCAGTGGGCGCCACCTTCAATCGGGCCATGATCATCTACCGCGACAGCAACGGAAAGGAAATCCCCAACACGACCCTGCCCTCCCTCGACCTGGACGTCTCCATCGACGTGGGGACCTCGAACTACCGGGATCCCGCGGACACCAAGAAGATCCTGCTCGGCAACGGAAGCTGGCTCGCGCCCATCGTGACCCGCCACCTGATCGACTACGGCCTCAAGAAATCGAACGACCCCGCCGCCGTTTCCGCCGACATCACCCTGGCCGGCAAGGACTATGCCTGGTTCCCCATCTCGCTACACATCTCCGTCCCCATCGCCTTCGTCGGCGAAGCCCAATAATAGGGTGAAAAAAGCGCTAAACGCCCTTTTCATTGAAGAAAAAGGACAGGCCCTGATGGAGTACGGCATTTTGGTCGCCTGCATCGTGGTGGCGGCGATCGGCTCCATGCAGGTCCTTTCCCTGCTCTTTTCGGAGAAGTTCGGGCTGCAAAGCGAGGCCCTCCGCTTCGCCAAATAAACTTAACCCCTATTTAAGGAACACTTTAATCCGATTTTACCAAAACCAAGCAATTCTTCCGCCCA
>DOBT01000148.1 GCA_003503675.1 Cyanobacteria bacterium UBA8530
TTCATGTTCGGTTCTCCTCAAAAGATGTCCGCTGGCACATTTGCCGCGATGGGGAAGGTTCAAAGGGACACGGTATGCTGTCAAGCAATGGTTGTCAAGCGCATCCCGCGCTATCGCCCCGGATTACCGCAGGGCAAGGAGTGGAATTATCCGATTCCCTCTCTATGGACAGGGCTTTGTTTCCAATCCAAAGGCCGAATTGTAGAAATTTAAGACTCAATGTAAAATCGAGCCATAGATGCAAAATATGCAGTCGTTTCTCGATCGAAGCCGTTCGATAGGGGTGTTTGTCCCAAGAAAGGATCCCATGCAACGAAGAATCATTCTCGGCATCTCCCTCCTTTTCCTCCTCTCCGCCTGCAAACCGCCGGTCACGACGACGGTACAGAGCGGGACCGTGACTCTGCCGAATGACGAGCAATTGAAGACCGTTCTTTCGGATTTCGAGAAGTACGCCGTCCAGGCCCAGCGGGATTGGAAGGTTCCGGGAATGGCGATCGCCATCACCAAGAAGGACAAAGTCCTCTTCTCCAAAGGGTTCGGCCTCACCAAGGCGGGTGGGACCGCGGTGAACGAGAAGACCATTTTCCAAATCGGCTCGGCCACCAAGGCCTTCACGGCCATGCTGGTCGCGATGCAGGTTGCCGAGGGCAAGCTCGCCTGGAGTGACACCCTGACCAGCCGCTTGCCCGAATTCAAGATGTACGACGACCGGGTCACCCAGGAATTCAAGCTCTCCGATCTCATGGCGCAGCACAGCGGCTTGGCGCCCTATTCGGGGGATTCCTTGTTCATGTTCGGAAACGGCAGCCGGGCGGAGGTCGTCGAGAAAATCCGACTGCTCAAGCCGGCGTCGAGCTTCCGGAGTGAATTCGCCTATGTGAACAACCTCTTCGTCACGGCCGGAGTGCTCGTCGAAAAGGTCAGCGGGAAGACGTGGGAGGATAACCTCCAGAAGCGCATCCTCGACCCCTTGGGTATGACCGAAACCACCTATTCCTTCCCTTCTTTCAGGAGCGCCCCGAACGTCGCCTGGGACCACTGCTACGATTTCGACCATGCCGTAACGGGAAGCGTCCCCTCCCCCGCCATCATGTCCATGGATTGGCCGCTCCACAACTGGCTCCCNNCGGGCCCGGCGGGCGCCATCAACTCCAACGTCGTCGACATGGTGAAGTGGGTTCAGTTGCAGCTCGGAAAAGGCGCCCGCAACGATGTCCGCCTGCTCGGGGAGAGCGAGCTCGCTTATTTGCAGGCCCCCAAGACCCCTCTCCCGGGCGGCTCGGGCTTGCAGAGTTTCTACTGCGACGGCTGGGTCTATTCGGAAGGACGGCCCTACTCCTACGTCTGGCATGACGGGGCCACCACGGGTGCCCACAGCATGGTCGCCTTCATGCCCGAAGCCGGGGTCGGGATCGTGATCTTGACCAACCTGGCCGGCCACCAAGCGCCCGAAGCCCTCATGAATAAATTCTTCGATATGTACTGCGGGATGCCCGCCAAGGACTGGAATGCCATCCGACTGGAAGCCTTCAAGAAAGGCGTCGAGCCGACCGTGCTCGATTATGGAAATCCCGCCTTGCCCTTGCCAGCCTATGTCGGGACCTATCGGAACTCCTATTACGGCGACATCGAAGTGGTGCTCAACGGCGATTCCCTCAAGGCCTATCTCGGGAAGCGGCGCATCGAAGGCTCGCTGAAATCGCTCGGGGAAAACCAGTTCGCGCTCGGGCTCGACGTTCTCGGGAATGGCCTTTGCTCCTTCGAGGGGACGGGCGGCTCCATCAGCAAGCTCTCGGTCAACGGGATGAAAGACGCCGTCGAAGATTCCTTCCTCAAACTCTGACGAAGAACCCCATCTGAAAAAGGGAGCCTCGATCCGAGGCTCCCTTTTTCGATGTTCTTTTTAGAAGATGTAGCTGGCGGTCAGGGTGGGGCGAACGTAGTCCTGGCTATTGCGGCCGGCCACGGGAACCTGGCAGGTGAGGGAGAGGTTCAGGTTATCCATCGGCTGGCATTGGATGCCGGGGTTCAGGATGAGGCCATAGTACTGGGTTTGGGGAACGGCCACGCCGGCCACTTTGCGGGAATCGAGGTCGTTGCCGCCCTGGATCTCGAGCATGAAGCCGGCGTTGTCCATCACGGCGTATTCGCCGGTCAGCCCGTAAGTGAGGTATCCGGGAAAGGCCACTTTTTTGGTGGCTTCGATGTCGACTTCGGGGGAGTAATAGTAGCCGAGGTTGGAGGTCAGCTTGAAGGCGCCCCAGCGCTTGGCGGTCAAGAGGGCGGCGCCGACGTCCATCTTGTTCCAGGCGGTGACATCGGAGCCGAGCTTGGCGGCGTCCAGCTTGTCGTAGATGGTTTTGCCGGTGGGGGTGTTGGTGGTGACGGCCAGGGAAAGGTCCATCGAACCGTCGTAGGCGGCATCGGTGGAACCGCTGGACAGGATCGTGGCGGGAATGCCGGCTTGGTGCATCAACTGGTACTTGAGGGAGACGGCGACGTTGCCGATGCCGGTGCTGCTCTGGGCGCTGCCGGCGGCGGGGGTGGTGGTGTTCATGTTGACGGGGAGAGCGATCATTCCTTCGAGGTTGTCCATGAGACCGAGACGGAGGGTGAGGGGAACCAACAGCTGGGTGAAGCCGGTCTTGGCGGGCATGGCTTTGAAGTTGCCGGAATCGTCGCGGTTGCCGGTCTGCATGCCGTAGCTGACGCCCAGGCTGGCGAGGCCATGACCGGGCTTGTAGGTCTCGGCGGAATTGTTCATGACGGGAATGGCGAGAGCCGCCTGGGCTGCAAGCACGGTGGCTGCGATCGTCGTTCCCAACAAGAGCTTGTTCATGTTCGGTTCTCCTTAAAAGATGTCTGCTGGCACGTTTGCATCGACGGGCGATGTTTGATTTGAGAGGCATGATATGCCGCCAAACAATGGATGTCAACCGCATCCCGAGCAATCTCCCCACAGCCGGCCAGTCTCGCGCGTGGCATAAAGCCGGAGGCGTCAAAAATCAAAGATTTTATCGGAGCGTCAGGCGCTCGCCGTTTTTTCCCAGTGCCGATCGATGCGGCTGGGCAGGATGAAGAGAATGGGGGCCAGGGTGTATAGCAGGAAGGAAAGGGCCGGGTGGAAGAAGGCCGCGAGGATCGCCGCGGCGTAGAAGAGCGAGGGGAAAAGGATGCGGCGCTTCGCCAAGAGCACGAGCTCGGGGTCGATGTCGGAAGCGACCAGGCGATGATGGTCGGCGGCATAGCACCAGTGAAGATAAAGCAGCAGGCTGGCGCAGATCAGGTTGGCGCCGTAGACGCCGATGGCGAAGATCGCCCAGGGGTGCCCGGCGAACAGCTGGGCCGAAAAAGGGATGAGGGAAACGAACATCAGGAAGAAGATGTTGAGCCAAAGCAAGATGCGGTCCGAGCCCTTGATGTAGTGGAACTGGTTGTGGTGGGAGATCCAGAAGATGCCGAGCACCACGAAGGAAAGGGCATAGCAGAAGAAGTTCGGCCACTGCGACGAGAGTTCCCGCAGCAAGAGCGCGCTCACGTTCTTGCCGTGCACCGAGGGCACCTTGATCCCGAGGATCAAGATGGTCATGACGATGGAAAAAATGCTGTCGCTCAGGTTCTCGATGCGAAAGGTGGACAGGCCTCCGTTGTAACCGGCTTGCATTTCTAACTCGTCTTTTTCGGGAGGGTGATGAGGAATTCGGTGAATTCCCCCTCCTGGCTGTCCACCGCGAAGGTGCCGCCGTGTCCCTGGGTGACGATGTCGTAGCTGATCGACAATCCCAACCCCGTGCCGTCGCCCGCCGGTTTCGTGGTGAAGAAGGGGTTGAAGATCTGATCGAGAACCGAGCGGGGGATGCCGGAACCGTTGTCCCGGATGCGGATCTCGACGAGGTCGTCCTTGCCCAAAGAAGTGACCTTCAGGAGCGGGACGTACTTTTCTCCTTGCTTCTTCGCTTTTTCCTGGAGGGCGTAACAGGCGTTGTTGACCAGGTTCAGGACGACGCGGCTGAAATCCTGGGGGACGACGTTCACCAGGCCGACATTGGGATCGTAGCTTTTCTCGAAGGTCAGGTTGAAAGAGGAGTCCTGCCCCCTCATTCCCTGGTAGCCGAGGTTGACGTACTCGTCGAGCAAGCCGTTCAGGTCGGTCTTCTGCCGCTCGCCGGTGTTGTTGCGGGCATGCTGCAGCATGCCCTTCACGATTCGATCCGCCCGAGCGCCGTGTTCGGCGATCTTGGACATGTTCAGCGTCAGATCCCCGATGAGCGCGGAGATTTCCTCGGGGTCGCCGCCTTCTTTTTTCGCGATTTCCTCTTGCAGTTCTTGGAGCAAATCCTTGGATAGCTTGGAGAAGTTGTTGACGAAGTTGAGGGGGTTCTTGATTTCATGGGCGATTCCGGCGGTCAGGGCTCCCAGCGAGGCCAGCTTCTCCTGGACGATCAGCTGGTTCTGCGTTTCCTTCAGCTTGTCCAGGGAATCCTGTAGGGCGCCGTTCTTGCAATGAAGCTCTTCGGTTCGCTCTGCCACCTTGTGTTCGAGTTCCTGGTTGTAGCGGCGGATGGTTTCGAGGTAGTCGCCGAGGGCGGTCTGCATCGAAATCACCGAGGAAGCCAGGGTTCCGATCTCGTCCCTTCTTTCCGCCGCGATTCGATCGATGGCCGCCTGGTGTTCCGGCAGGGGCTTGAAGTCATTTTCTGCCAAGGCGACGGCGAAACGGCTGAGGGTGCCCAGTGGCTTCGAGATGCGGCTGACGAGGAGGTAGGCGAGAATGGAGAAGATCAGGAAGGCTCCGAAAGAGATCCCGGCGGCGCGCCACAAGGTCTCGGCCAGGACTCGGTCGAAAAGGTCGAGCCGGATGTCGGCCCCCGAAATGAAGATTCGGCCCTTGGGAGTGACGAGGGGGAGGAAGACCGAAACGAAGCTGCCCCACTCGTCCTTGCATAAGACCAGGCGATTTTTCCTGTCCTGGAAGGATTGTTCGACCTCGGGGGGGACCTCTTTGTATTTTTCCAAGAAATTCGTGTATTTGCCGGTCTTCAGTTCCTGGTCGGTGGCGCTGGAGGCGGAGAAGTAAATTCCGTCCTTTTTCTTGAACATGGTGTAGAGGTAGGCGACGCCCAATCGCTTGGACTGCGCGCTCAAATCGAGGAGGATTTTCCGGTAGGCCTGCTCCGAGATCTTTTCGCCATCGATGATCCCGTCCTGGTAGCGACCGTCGTAGACCTCGGCGATTTCGTAAGCACAGGCGGTCAGCTTGCCTTCGAAGTTCTGGTAGATGAGAGAACGCTTCTCATGGTAGATCCAGGCGGTGTAGAAGGTCGTCAAAACGACGTTGAGGGCGAGGACCAGGAAGAGGAGCCGC
>DOBT01000057.1 GCA_003503675.1 Cyanobacteria bacterium UBA8530
ACAATGCCTGCTTGCTCTTCAAGCGTTTCCATCCCTGAAAAAGGGCCTCCGAGGAGGCCCTTTTTATTCGGCGGTCCAGAAGTCCATCGAATACCTGTCGGCCACGGAGAAGGGCCTGTAGAAGTAGAGGGGCGCGAGCTGGGTGAATTTCTCCGGGTTCTTTTTTCAGGTATTCGCGCAGGCCGCGGCCCATGCCCCAGGCGGTACAGGCGTCGAGACTGCCCGTTTCTCAAATTTCCTGCTTCTTTTTCAATTTCTCTTCGATCGCCAAATCTGCTAGAATGGGGCCGTATTCACGCAAGCAGGAGAATCGATGAGCCCGCTTCCATTCCGAGATCCGGCCCTCCTGGCGGCCCTTTTGGGCCTGATCGCCGGCGTCCTTTTTTCCATCCGTCCTCGGGCCTGGGGGGTTCTCCTGGCCTGGAGCGCCGCCTTGGGCTACGGGGCCTATTCCTATTACCAGCACTTCGATTTCCGCTTCTTTTTCTTCTCGGCCACGGTCACGGCGCTTGCCCTGGTCTCATTTTTCGCCGAGAGGATCTCCGAAAAGTTCGGCTTGCGCTCCCGTTGGCTCGACCCCAATTCCCTCTGGGGGGCGATCATCGGCTCGATTATCGGGCTCTTCCTCTTCAACAGCCTGGAGATGTTGCTGCTGGGGATCTTCCTGGGAGCGGCGATAGCCGAGAGCAGAAGCGGCCTCCGCCCGGCCCTCCGCAAGGGCGCGACGGTTTTCCTTTCCCTGCTGGGGGGGGACGGCCTGAGGATCCTGGTGGCCTGCGCCATCGCCGGTCAGTTTCTCGCGAATTACAGATAATCCGGAAAGGAAAGGCTCTGGGAAAAGATATGAGAGAGAAAATCGGGATTTCCCTTGTTCTCGTTGGCTTGGGGCTACTGAGCCCGACAGCCGCAGCGGCCTACACCATCAACCTCGACACCGAATACGTTCCAGAGGCCGGGCACTTCGAGATCATCGAAAGGCTCAACTACGCCTCGGTCAACAAGCGTACGGTGAACGGAATAGAAGAAGCCGGTTATCTGGCCGGTGGCTCGAACCTCCACCTCGAGATGGGGGTGGGCAACGGCAACAGCCTCTCCGTCTGCTTTCCCTACCTCTTCAAGAAAACGGGGGACAAGCAGGGTTTTGGAATGGGGGACACCTCCATCGGCTTCTCCAAGCAGGTCGTCGCCCTTCCGAGCGGGGGGATGAAGTCCCGCATTCGCCTCGCCATGCCGGGGTCCTACGGATTGAATTCCTATGGATTGGGGCTGGACAACTCCTTCACCATGCCGCTCGGCAGTCCCCAGTTCCTGATGTCCACCAACCTCAACTACTACTATCCCCTCAAGAAGGGCGTGTCGACCGAAGGGGCGCTTGATCAGTATGCCTTTCTCGGCGATCGCCTTTTCTACGGCCTGGGCTTCGAGTACTGGGTCTCCCCGAACCTGACGCTCTCGCTGGAGAGCTTCGGGGCCTACCAGGGGATTTCCCGGGTGGACGAGGCGCCCTGGCCCAGCGCCGACGGCAAGTCCAGCTGGAACAACGTCTTCTCGGTGGCGCCCGGTCTGACCCTGGCGCTGGGGTCTTCCTTCGCCCTCCAGGGTTCCTTCGTGCTGCCGATGATGCGCTCGGGGGACGCCGGTGGAAGCCCCGCCTATTCCGCCCTCATCAGCACCCTGCTCGACTTCTAGACCTCCTGACGAAAGGCTTCGGCGTCCTGCTCAAAGGATCGCGAGGGATTCGGGGGAATAAGAAAATAGAAGCATGCTAGCATCGAGGGAGGAGATCATGACCAATCCATCCTATGGACCCAGCCTCTTCAAAGTAGCGAGCACCTCGAACCCCGCCTCCGTCGCCGGCGCCATCGCGGGGACCATCCGCGAGCGGGGGCGCTGCGAAATGCAGGCCATCGGCGCCGGAGCGATCAACCAGGCCGTGAAGGCGATCGCCATCGCCCGCGGCTATGTCGCCCCGGGGGGCATCGATCTGGTTTTCGTGCCGGCTTTTCTCGACATCGAGATCGGCGGGGAGGAGCGGACGGCCATCAAGTTCGTGATCGAGCCGCGGCGCCCCTAACCCTTGACCGGTAACCCTTCCGGATGGTAAAATGGCTTGCCTTTGTGGGCGCAACCGCACGAAACAGGTTCAAGTGTCGATTCGGACCACCTGCCAGGCGAGTCTTATCAAACGAGGAGGTAGCCCAGTGTACGCCATCATCGCCACCGGCGGTAAACAGTACCGCGTCGAGGAAGGACGTTTCGTCGACGTCGAACTCCTGCCGCAAGCCGAAGGGGAAGCGGTCGAATTCGATCAGGTCCTCATGGTCCACGACGAGGAGAAGCTCCACGTCGGCAGCCCCATCCTTTCCGGAGCCAAGGTCACCGGCATGGTGCTCAAGCTCGGCAAGGCCAAGAAGGTCATCATCTACAAGATGCGCCCCAAGAAGCACTATCGCCGCAAACGCGGACACCGCCAACCCTTCATGAGGGTCATGATCGAGAAGATTTCCCTTTAAGCGAGGTAGGAAAAAATGGCACATAAAAAAGGATTAGGCAGCACCCGCAACGGCCGCGACAGCAACGGCCAACGGTTGGGCGTCAAGAAGTTCGGCGGCGAACTGGTTCGTCCCGGCAACATCATCATGCGTCAGCGCGGCACCAGGATCCATCCCGGCGACAACGTCGGCATGGGCCGGGACCACACCCTCTTCGCCTTGATCGACGGCCACGTCGAGTTCAAGCACCTGGGCGCCGACCGCAAAAAAGCCAACGTCATTCCCTTGGAGCCCACCCCCGTCTAAACCGAGTTCCGCATGCGGGAGCGTCCTTCGCTCCCGCTTTTTTGATATTCAGGGAGAAGCATGTTCATCGACAAAGCCACCATCAAGGTGAAGAGCGGGTCGGGCGGTGACGGCGCCGTCCAGTTCCGCCGTGAGAAATACGTTCCGGCCGGAGGTCCTTCCGGAGGGGACGGCGGGGACGGCGGGCATGTCATCCTCGTCGCCACCGAGGACCTCTCCACCCTCCTCGACTTCCGCTACCGCAAGGAGTTCAATGCCGAGAACGGCGGGCGCGGCCAACCCAAGGACATGCACGGCAAGCGCGGAGCCGACATCCTCGTCCGCGTTCCCGTCGGAACGGTGATCTTCGACGCCGACAACGGGGACGTCCTCGCCGACCTCAGCCAAGGTGGGGAAACCTTCGTCGTCGCCAAGGGGGGCAAGGGGGGACGCGGAAACGCCCGCTTCGCTTCCTCGACCAACCAGGCCCCCACCTACGCCGAGCCGGGCGAACCCGGTTCGACCAGGGCCCTCAACCTCGAACTGAAACTCTTGGCCGACGTCGGTCTGGTGGGACTTCCCAATGCCGGCAAATCCACCCTCATCTCCGTCATCTCGGCCGCCAAACCCAAGATCGCCGATTACCCCTTCACCACCATCCAGCCCCAGCTGGGAGTGGTCCAGTTCGACTCGGGCGATCAGCTGGTGGTGGCCGACATCCCCGGCCTGATCGAAGGCGCCCACACCGGGGCCGGCCTGGGAATCGAGTTCTTGCGCCACGTCGAGCGCACCCGCATCCTGCTGCACCTCGTCGACCTCTCCGGAGGCCCCGAGGGGCGCGATCCCGTGGAGGACTGGAAAACCATCAACAACGAGCTGGCTTCCTACTCGGAAAGCCTGGCATCCCGACCCCAGATCGCCGTCCTCAACAAGATCGATCTGCCGGAAGGCCAGGAAAACCTCGAGAAGATGAAGCATTTCCTCGAAAAGGAAGGCTATCCGGTCTTCACCATCTCGGCGGTCACCCACCAGGGCCTGACCCCGCTTTTGCAGTACCTCCAGAAAAGGGTCTCCGAACTGCCGCCACCCGCCAGGTACATCCCCGCGGGCCCGCGACCGGCCGAATCGATCAAGCCCTTCGAGATATCCAAGGACAACGAGGTTTACGTGGTATCGGGGGCTCAGATCGAACGGATGGTGGATATCACCGATTTCGAAAACCCGGAATCCCTCTTCCGCTTCCAGCGAACCCTGGGGCGCATCGGGCTGAACGACTCCTTGCGGGCGCTCGGGATCCAGAACGGAGACACCGTCCGCATCGGCGCCATCGAGTTCAACTTCATCGAATGAGATGAGGATCGGTATCTTGGGGGGGTCTTTCGACCCCATCCATCTGGGCCACCTGGAGCTGGCGCGCCTGGCCCAAGAACAAGCAGCCCTCGATCGGGTGCTGTTCGTTCCGGCCAGGCTCTCCCCTTTCAAGGCCAGCGATCACGCCTCGCCGATCGATCGCTGGGCGATGGCCCTGCTGGCCACCGAAGAAGAAAACACCTGGCGGGCGGTCCGCTGGGAGCTGGAGCGGCCCGAACCCTCCTACTCCATCGACACCATCCTCGAGCTGGAAAGGCTGCTGCCCGGCTGCGAGAAATTCTTCATCGCCGGCGCCGATATCCTGCCGACCCTGAAGAACTGGCACCGCGCCGAAGAATTGCTCGCCATGTGCACCATCCTGGCCGCCCCCCGTTCGGAGTGGTCCCGGGAGGAGCTCTCGAAAGGAGCGCTTTCCGAAACCCACTATCGGATCCTCGCAGGAAAGATCCCCCCGCTCTCTTCTTCCGCGCTCCGCCTCGGGTTGCAGAGAAAAGAGGACGTCTCGAAAGACCTTCATCCCTCGACCCTGGCCTACATCGAGCGCTATGGCCTCTACGGCCTGAAAGAGAGCCCATGGATCCCCTCGACGCTATCCTAGACCGCCTTTCACCCCGGCGTAGGGCCCATTGCCGAAGAGTCGCGGAAGAGGCCGAACGCCTGGCCCTTCACTTCGGCCTGGATCCCGAGAAGGCCGTTCTGGCGGGACTTCTGCACGACGGCGCCAGGGAAATCCCCCCGAAAGAGATGCTCCGGCTAGCCCGGAAAAAGGGGATAACGCTCTCTTCCCTGGATGAGGAAAAACCGACCGTACGGTTACACGGATTTCTGGCCGCCGAAATGGCCAGGGAAGAACTGGGCATCGAGGACCAAGAGGTTCTGAAGGCCATTTCCTCCCATACCCTCGGTAGTCTCGACATGACCCCGCTCGAGCAAGTCGTCTTCCTGGCGGACTGGATCGAGCCGGGCCGAAAAGAACACCCCGGGCTTGCCGAAGTGCGGGAATTGGCTTATCATTCCCTTGCGCTCGCGACGAGAAAGGCGATGGATTTCACCCTGCTCCACCTCTGCGAAAAGGAAGAGCCCATCCATCCACTTGCAGTCGAGGCGCGCAATCAACTTGTCATGAACGAAAGGAAAAGAATTGATCGATAGCCGAATTATCGCCGAATCCATCGCCGACGCGGCGGACGACAAGAAAGCCCAGCGCATCACCCTCATCGACGTCAGGGAGATCTCCTTTTTGGCGGATTACCTGGTGATCTGCTCGGGACAGACCCCCATCCAGGTCAGGGCGATCGCCGATAGCATCGAAGAGAAGATCCAGGCCCAGGGAGTCGACACCCGCCGCATGGAAGGCCGCTCCGAGGGGAACTGGATCCTGATGGACATCGGAACCGTGATCGTCCACGTCATGCTCGAGAAGGAGCGCGATTTCTACAGCCTGGAGCGCCTCTGGGGGCACGGGAACGTAGAGCAATGGGGCATTCCGGCCTAACCCTTCTTCCGGCGCAGGGCGCAGAACGCCGCCTTGGCGCCGGTCCCCAGGACGGCCGCGTTGAGGATGAGCGGGGTGGCCACGGCCCTTTCGAGGGCATTGACCACCTTCGAAGTCGTCTTGAAGATGGAAGTGACCGCGCGCAAAGCCTCGTCGGTCTCTTTCAGCTTTCCTTCGACGTCGCCCGTGATGCCGGAAACGTGATCGAGGGACTTGTCGACCTCCCGGAGAATGCCTTGAACCTGAGGGAAGAGGCCGCGGACCTGGGCGATCAAGAGGCTTATCTGCCAGAAGACGGCGCAAAGGGCCCCGAGGGTGGCGATGCCAACAAACAGGAGTAAGAGATAGAGGAAATTTAGGATCAAGCGAGAGCCTCCCTTCCTGAGACCCTCCCACCTTACCAAAAAGACGAAAGGCCGATCAAGGATTTTTAGGAATCAAAGGAGCCGAGATGTACGAAAACCTTCGCCTCTTCTTCGCCGAAATCCCGCTTTTCAGCCGATTCCTCCAGGCGGAGCTCGCTTCAATCGTCCCGCCCAACGCCGGTCCCGACGAGCTCAAGCAGGCTCGACTCGAGGCGCAGCGAAAAGTTTCTTCTTCCCTGAAAGAGAACAAGGAACTGTACGCGGTGATCTCCTTTCCGGATTCGACCTGGACCTGCCCTCACTGCGGGGAGGAGATCGCCGGGGCTTACTGGGAATTGAACAACCCGGTCGCGGCCAAAGGCATGTCCGTTCCTCTCAAACTCTTCCATCTCTTCCTCGATCACGGTGAGATCGAGTGCCTGGAGCCGATCCATAACCTCAACGGCAATTCCGTCGGGGAAGCCCTCCTGACGCTCGACCTGGAAGGCCTTTTCAAGGTAATGAAAGGGGCCTGGCTGCCCGATGGAGTGAAGGCCGAAATCGAGGAGGGCTTATGAAGGAAAAGATGAAAGCGATCCTCGAGAAGGGGACCGCCGAAGGAGCCTCGGACATCCATCTCAAGGCGGGACTCGCTCCCATGCACGTGAAGAACGGCAAGGTCGCTTCCCTGGGCATCGGCGAGGCTCTGAGCAACGAAGAGGTGAGGGACCTTCTCTTCAGCGTCCTTTCCCCCAAGCAGATCCATGAGTTCGACGAGAGCCAAGAGTTGGACACTTCCTTCGATCTCCCCAATATCGCCCGCTTCCGCCTGAACATGTACCACGCCAACGCGACCACGGGCGCGGTCATCCGCGTCATTCCCCCCTCGATCCGTTCGGTCGAGGAACTGGGGCTGCCCCCCGCGGTCAAGAGATTGGCCTTCGAGAGGCAAGGGTTGATTTTGGTGACCGGTCCGACCGGCAGCGGCAAAACCACCTCCCTGGCGGCCTTGATCGACTACATCAACAGCAACAAGGCCGGGCACATCGTGACCGTCGAGGACCCCATCGAGGTGGTCCATCCCCACAAGAACTGCCTCATCACCCAGCGCGAGATAGGCACCGACACCCCCTCCTTCTCCATCGCCCTCCGCGCGGCCCTGCGCCAGGCCCCGAACATCATCCTGGTCGGGGAGATGCGAGACCAGGAAACTATTTCCATGGCCCTCAAGGCGGCCGAGACCGGCCACCTCGTCTTCTCGACCCTTCACACCAACGACGCCGTCCAGACCATCAACCGCGTCATCAACGCCTTCCCGCCCCACGAACAGGAGCCAATCCGCATTCAGCTCGCCAACTCCATCAAGGGCTGCATCGCCCAGAGATTGGTTCCACGCGCGGATCGAGCGGGCCGCATCGCCGCCATCGAGCTGCTCGTGGTCACCGGGACCGCCAGGGACGCCATCCTGAAGAACGAGATCGAACAGATCTACGAATTGATTCGGGGGGGGGCCTACGACGGCATGCAGTCGATGAACATGTCCCTGCTGGGCTTCTTCAAGAACGGCGTGATCGACTACGAGACCTCCATCGGCTATTCCGAAAACGCGGCCGAGATGACCCAAATGCTCAGAAACGCCCTGAGGGACCCGGTGAAGACGTAAAAGAAAGGGCGCATTTTCATGCGCCCTTTCTTCGATCGAATCACTCTATCTCTTCGTCCATGAGGGCTTGATAGGCCTCCCATTCCTCGGGGGCCTTCTGCAAGAAGGCCTCCTCCAGGCCATCCAGGTAATCCGGTTCGATCAAGTCGTTCTGGAAGAGGGCCCAGATCGGTCCCACCTCGTCGCGGATGCCGCTGCGCGCGTTGTGATCGGCGGCAACCATCTTGAGTCGCTCCATGCCGGGGTATTCCCCCCGGTGCTCCCCGGTCTCCAGGTAGACCTTCCAATCCCTTTCGGCTCGCGTCATTCCTTCCCTCCGAAAACAAAAAACTGAGCTATAATGTCGCAATGGACGAAATCAAAAAACAAGAGGCCCTCGCCAAACTCGACCACGTCGAGCTGATGGCCAAAGTGACCCAGGCCCAGTTGCGCCTGGAAAAACAACCCGACCACTTCCTCAACGAGGTTGTGTCCGGCATCGAGTGGCTGAAATCGGAGCTTCCCTCCCTGTCCGACGAGGAGCTGGCGGGAGCGATGGAAGCGCTCATCCAGACCGCTCAGGAAGCGGCCGACCTCATCCATGCCAAGGTCGAGGACATCATCAAGAGCATGCCCGATGATACCGGAAGAGAAACCCGCCCCCTCTAAAGCAAAGCCGGCTTCCGAAAAAAACAAAACCCTTCAGAAGGGCGTTGTTTTTTTCTAGAGCCCGACTTTGATCTAGGCTTTTTCGGGAAGACGCCCGAAAATATCCTTGCAAACCGGATTCTGCTTCTCACCCGTCAAAAGCGCCACGCGCAACAAGGGCAAGATCTGGTTATTGATGGTCAGGCTGTAGCTTCCTCTTTCCTGGCGCTTGGTCAAGGCGGTGAGAGCCTTGGAAGCGGCCAAGTGCACCTCGGGGCTGATGTTGTGCTTCATGTAATAGCGCACCGCGTCCAAGGTCGCCTGGTGCTCCTGGGGATTCAACTCGATCGAGGTCATTTAATCTTTCTCCTTTCGTGCGTCGAAGGCGTGGATGGTTTTTCCTTCGGCGAGATAGCGCAGTTCGAAATCCGTGTGGATCCTTTGAGCAAAGCCTTCTTCGGAGATTTTCGAGATCTCGAAGCCTTGGCGCAGGAAGACGTTTTGGGAATATTCGGCCATGCGGGGATGATCGGAACGGAAGGTCACCGAACCGCCCGGTTTGAGGAGGTGATGGTAGCGTTCCACCAAAGGGGGGAAGGTCAGGCGATGCTTGATCTTTTTCCCTTCGGGCCAGGGATCGGGAAAAAGCAGGGAAATGTTGTCGATCTCCCCCTCGTCGAAGGCGTCGGAAAGATGCAGGGCGACTTCCCCGCAAAGAAAACGGACGTTGTCGATTCCCTTCAATTGGGCGGCTTGAAAGGCATCCAGCACGCGGTGGGGATGCCTTTCGATACCGAGGAAATTCTCCTCCGGCTTTTCGAAAGCGAGCTGAACCAAGAACCTTCCGAAGCCCATGCCGATGTCCAGGTGTAGAGGGGCCTTGCGGCCGAAAGCTTCGTGCCATCGGCCTTTCCAGGGGGAGCCATCGATAAAAATGGACTCAGGGTAAAGATGGATATTTTCCCTGGCCTCGATCTTCTTGCCCATCTCAGGCCTTTCGAACCTGAGGTCCTTGGGCGGTGTCTTCCACCAGGAAGCCAAGCCCCTGAATGCGGACCCGAATCGAATCGGCTTCGGCGAATTCGCGGTTCTTGCGAGCGGTCTGCCGCGCCTCCACCAGAGCGAAGACCTCTTCCGGGATGAATTCTTCCTTCTTCTCGAAGCGATCCATTCCCAAACCCAAGACCGCGTCGAACTGCCCGAGCAAATAATTTTTCTCGTCCGGGCCAAGCTCGTCGTCCTTGAGGGAGTTCCAGAGAACGGCCAGTCCCTGAGGGGTATTGAGGTCGTCCCGGACCGCCGAGCGGAATTGGGAAAGGTATTCTTCGGCTTTTTGGGGGTTCTTCGACCCCTTCGCTTCCCGCAAGGAAAGCACGCGGTCGCGCAGGTTGGAGACCGCCGATCTCGCTCCGTCCAGGGCTTCGAAGGTGAAGGTGGCCGGCCGGCGGTAAAGGGAGTTGAGGAGGAAGTAACGGTAGTCCACCGGTTGGTAGCCCATCTCGATCAGTTTCCTGAGGGTGAGGAATTCACCGGACGATTTCGACATCTTGGCGGCCTCGAGCACCAAAAAGTCGTTATGGAGCCAGTAGCGGACGAACACCTTGCCCGTGGCCGCCTCGGACTGGGCGATCTCGTTGGTGTGATGGACGGGGATGTGGTCGATTCCGCCGGTGTGGATGTCGAAGGTTTCCCCCAGATGCTTCATTCCCATCGCCGAGCACTCGATGTGCCAGCCGGGGAAACCCGGGCCCCAGGGGGAATCCCATTCCATGGCGCGCTTCTTGGTCTTGGGCGAGAACTTCCAGAGGGCGAAATCGGTGGGGCTTTTCTTGCCCTCGGCCATCGCCACCCGGGCACCCGCCAAAAGCTTGTCGATATCGAGTCGCGCGAGCTTCCCGTAGTCCTCGATCTTGGAGGTGTCGAGGTAGACGCCGTCCTCGATGGTATAGGTGAAGCCCTTTTCTTCGAGCCTCTTGATCAACTCGATCTGCTCTTGGATATGTTCGGTCGCCCGGCAGAAGAGGGTCGGGGAAAGGATGTTGAGGAGCTCGAGGTCCTCCTTGAAGGCCTGCTCGTAAAAGCGGGCGATCTCCCATACCGACTTGCGCTCCCTCGCGGCGCCCGCCTCCATCTTGTCGTCGCCGGCATCCGCGTCGTCGGTGAGGTGACCGACGTCGGTGATGTTCATGACGTGCTTGACCTCGAAGCCGTCGTCGAGCAAGACCCTCTTGAGGGTATCGGCGAAGACGTAGGCGCGCAGGTTGCCGATGTGGGCGAAGTTGTAGACGGTCGGGCCGCAGGTGTACATCCCCACTTTTCCGGGAACGAGCGGAATGAACTCCTCCTTGGAGCGCGACATGGTGTTGAAAAGCAAGATCATTCGAATCCTCCTTCTTTCATTTTAACAGATATCTCCGCTCTCCCGGTTCGCCTTCTGGTTTATAATTCAAGGGGAAAGAACCGAAGGAGGATAGTTTTGAGCAATCGCCTGGAGGAAACTCACGTACCCGAGCGCCCTCGCACCGCCGACGAGATTGAAAAGGACTGGTTCGAGAACGTCTACGCGGGTGAAAACACCCGACAATTGACGTTCAGGGCCGTCCTGACCGGAATGCTTTTGGGCGGGATCATGTCCCTCTCCAACCTCTACATCGGGCTCAAGATCGGATGGGGCCTCGGAGTGGCCATCACTTCCTGCATCCTGGCCTTCGCCATCTTCAAGTCCCTGCAGACCCTCTTTCCGAAACTCTTGAAGGAAGAGTTCACCATCCTCGAAAACAACACCATGCAATCGGCCGCCTCGGCGGCCGGCTACATCACCTCGGCGGGACTGACCGCCTCCATCCCCGCCCTCATGATGATCACCGGCAAGACCCTCAACGGCATCGAGCTGGCGGTCTGGATCGGTGCCATCAGCATCCTCGGCTGCTTCATGGCCATTCCCATGAAGCGCCAGATGATCAACGTCGAGCAGTTGCGCTTCCCCTCCGGCACCGCGGCGGCCGAGACCCTCAAGAGCATGCATTCCCACGGGGAGGAGGCGATGAAAAAAGCCAAGTCCCTGGGCCTGGCCGGCCTCCTGGGGCTGTTCGTTGCCTGGTTCCGCGAGGGCAAGGTGTTTTGGATGCCCTTCAATATCCCCGCCACCTTCGCCTTGCCCCTCAAGATCGGGGGCATCCCGCTCGAGAAATTGACGATTTCCGGGGAGGGCTCGTTGATCATGGTGGCCGCCGGGGCCATCATGGGCACCAGGGCCGCCCTCTCCATGCTCCTGGGAGCGGTCATCAACTACGTCTTTTTGGCCCCCTATCTTTACAACCACGGCATCATCCACAAGCTGGGATACCGCGGCATCGTGGGTTGGTCGATGTGGCCGGGAACGGCCATCATGGTCACCTCGGGCCTCCTGGTCTTCTTCATGCAATGGAAGACGGTGCTGAGGGCCTTCAGCGGGCTGGGGGACCTCTTCCGGAAAAAGAAGGGGCCGCGCAGCCCGATCGAGGGGGTGGAGGTGCCCGGTTCCTGGTTTTTGGGGGGATTCATCCTCGTCGGCGGCCTGGTCGTCTACCTGCAGTACCGCCTCTTCGGGATTTCCTGGTGGATGGGTACTTTGGCCGTGCTCATGACCTTCCTCCTGGCCATCGTCGCCAGCCGAGCCTCGGGGGAGACCGACATCACGCCCACCGGGGCCATGGGCAAGATCACGCAATTGATGTACGGGGCGATCGCCCCCGGCAACATGACCGCCAACCTCATGACGGCCGGAGTCACCGCCGGCGTCGCTTCCCACTCCGCCGATCTGCTCCAGGACCTCAAATCCGGCTACATCCTGGGAGCCAATCCCCGCTATCAATTCATCGCGCAGATCTTCGGGGTGCTCTCGGGGGCCTTCTTCGCCGTCCCGGTCTTCAACCTCCTGGTGCCCAGCGTCGACAAACTGGGCACCGATGCCCTCCCCGCTCCCGCCGCCCAGGTCTATGCCGGGGTCGCGAGACTGTTGTCCACGGGACTGGGCGCCCTGCCTCCCTCGGCCGTGGTCGCCCTCGCGATCTCCGGGGCTCTGGGCATCGCGATCACCCTGGGCGAGATCTACTTCCCCCGGGCCAAAAAATACCTGCCCTCTCCCACCGGATTGGGGATCGCCCTGGTGGTTCCCTTCTACAACAGCCTCTCGATGTTCCTCGGGGCGATGCTCGCTCTCGTGATTCTGCGCAAGAAGCCCGTTCTCTCCGAAAAGTACACCATACCGGTCTCTTCCGGGCTCATCGCCGGAGAGAGCTTGATGGGGATCGTGATAGCCGCCCTGGCCATGCTGGGCTTCATCAGGGGATAAAACCTTGCTCAAGAGAATCCTCGTTCTCCTCTTCTTCCTCTTCCTTTCTTCTCCGGTGCTGGCCGGCCCCCTTTGCGCTTCCTGCGGAAAGGCGATCACCGGTTCTTACGTCGGGGCGATGGGAAAGGCCTTTCATCCCGACCATTTCCGCTGCGGCCTTTGCCAGGGGGTGCTGGGCAGGGAGTTTTTCCCCAAGGACGGAGTCCCCTTCCACAAGCCCTGCTATCTCGAGAAGTTCGGCCTCCGCTGCTCCATCTGCCAGAGCCCCATCGAGGGCAAGTACATGCAGGACTACTGGGGAGACCGCTTCCATCCGGAACACCTGAGCAACCATCCCTTCTGTCACTACTGCAACCGCCCCATCACCAAGGACAAGAGCGACGGCGGCTTTCGGATCTCGGACGGGAGGGTCCTGTGCGGTTTCTGCGCCAAGACGGCGGTCCTGGATCAGAAGACGGCGGAAAAATACTTCCAGGAAGCCCGGAATTTGATGAAGAGCTGGGGGCTGCTGGTGCCTCAGGAAAAAATCCCGGTGTTCCTGGTGAACAAGGAAAAGCTGCCCTCCAGCTCCTTCGGGGCGGATGACGTGCTGGGCCGCATCCTCAACGTGGTCCAGGGCAAGAAGAAGTCGATAAACTCGATCTACATGCTCTACGGACTGCCCCGCGAGGCCTACATGGGAGCGGTCGTGCACGAACTGATGCACGGCTGGATCTTCTTCAACACCGAACTCCGGCATTCCCCCGCCCTGGAAGAGGGGGCCTGCAACTACCTCTCCTTCCTCTACTACCACTACAAGGGGGAAAAGGCGGCCGCTTATTTCGAGTACCGCCTGGAAAAGAATGAAAACTCCGTCTACGGGGAGGGCTTCAGGAGGGTGAAGGCGATCGCCGCGAGAAATGGCTCGAACGCGGTCCTCGAGCTCTTGAAAAAGAATGAGGACTTCCCGCCGGGCGATTGAAAGATTGCGAGGCCTTCATCGAACCCCTTTTGCTTTGATCTTCTTTCCCAGGGCCTGGACGAAGGTGTCGTAGTACTCCTTGCCGTTTTTCACTTCCCGCCGCTTGAGGGCGGGATAGATTCTTTTCAGTTCGTTCAGGGAGAGCGGCCTCTCCGGGGCGCCGGGAGGCTCGTAAAAGAACTCTCCCCGGGTGGGGCTGCCGTAGCGCTGGTCGTAGCGAAGCCTTCCCTCAGGATCGAGATCGATCAGGATGGTCCCCCCATCGCGCAAGATGATGGCCCGATCGGGGCGGATAGACGCGGGAAGCGGATCGGCGAGAACCCGGCCTCCCGTGAAAAGGGAGAACAACAGGAATAGCAGCCACAGGAATCTTTCCCTCTTCTCGATTTTTCTCATCCTTTCCCTCCTTTCCTCGCCGCCATGATATACAATTTCTTTACAGTAAAGCCTTCATCTTCGGGATGATTTGGAAGGAATAAGCATGAAAGCCAACCGGAAGGGAACTCTTCGCCTCCTTTTTCGCCTTTTTCTCGGATGCTTCGCCCTGCTCGGCTCGAGCCAACCCCTCCGGGCGGCCGAAGAAAAGCCGGACAGGCCCCTTTTCCTCAATCTCCTCTGGACCTACCATTGCCCTCCCTCCACCAAGCTGCCCAACGGGGCGTACAGCCAACCATGGGCGAGGCTGCGCGCCGTTCGCGACTGCGCCGGGATGGCGGATCTGGTCGAAGATACCCCGGGGCTCAAGGTTTCTTTCTCGCTTTCCCCCGTCTTTCTCGACCAGCTCAAGAATCTGAACTCGGGAGTGACCGATCGCTATTTCCAACTGGCCGAAATCCCCGCCGACCGCCTGCTCGATAAAGAGAAGAAGGAGATCCTGGCGGGCTTTTTTTCCGTTCCCCCCGTCGTGCAAAAGCGTTTTCCCGGATACGCCCGTTTGAAGGCCACCCTTTCGGCCAGCTATTCATCCCAGGATTGGCGGGATCTCCAGACCCTCTTCTTTCTCGGCTGGCTGAATCAGGAGGAGTTCGAGGAGAGCGAGGGGAACGATAATTCTCTCGAGGGAATCATCAAAAAAAACGGGGACTTCAGCGAGGAACAAAAGATGATGGTGCTCGCCCGCCACCGCCAGGTCCTTCGTTCGCTCTTGCCTCGCTTGAAGCGTCTCCAAGCCGAGGGACGGCTCGAGATAGCGACGACTCCTTACGCCCATCCCATTCTGCCGCTCCTTCTGGACTCCGGGCTCGCCAAGGAAAACCAGGAGAAAAGTTCCTTCTCCTGGCCCTGCGATGCCAAGGCGCAGATCGACAGGGGGGTAGCCGTTTACACCTCCGTCTTCGGTGTCGGCCCCAGGGGGATGTGGCCGCCTGAAGGCGCGGTTTCCCCCGGCATGGCCCCTCTGGTGAAGGGAATCGGCCTGCGTTGGATGGCCTCGGGCGAAAAGGTCTTCGCCGCCTCGGAGCTGTCCGGCCACCAGCTCTACCGCCCCTGGCAGGTCAAGGGAGGACCGGCCGTCTTCTTCCGAAACGATCGCCTTTCCGAGGAAATCCGCAGAGTTTACCCTCAAATGAGGGGAGAGGAAGCGGCCAAAAACCTCCTCGAGCAGCTGGATCAAGTTGCGAGGGAGGTCGACTCCGACGAGAACCACCCCATCGCGACCCTCGTCCTGGACGGGGCTTCCACCTGGGACAGCTATCCCGACGGAGGCCGGGCCTTTTTGCGCTCCTTCTATCAGGGGCTCGTTCATGACCCTCGCCTCAAAACCATTCTCCCGAGCGAGTATCTTTCCCGCTTTCCCATCGAGACGCTGGATCGCCTCGCTTCCGGTTGGCTGGGCGGAGTGGATTTCAAGGAATGGGTAGGACGACCCTCGAAGGATCGTTCCTGGAATTTCCTGGGAATCGCCCGGCAGAAGGTCGAGGAATTTTCGAAGAAGCACCCCGGGGATCCGCGCGGCGAGAAAGCCCTCGAGTCCCTCTACCTCGCGGAGGGAAGCGATTGGTTCTCTCCGTCGGCCTGGGCTTCCTGGGATGGGGACGCCATTTTCAGGGGCCTGCTGTCTTCTGCCTACCGTCAGATCGGCCAAAGATTGCCGAAGGAATGGGGAATCCCCCTGAGGCCCCCGCTCGCCAGGCTTGATCGCCAGCCGAAGGGCAACTTCACCCCATACCTGGATGGTCGACTGAACGAATGGGGTCGAACCGGTCGAATCCTGGGAGAACGCAGCGCTCCGATCGCCTGCCTGAATTACGATTGGGACAAAGACAACCTGTATCTCGCCTTGACCTTTCACGAACGGGTGGCGCCCTATTTCCTGCTCCATTTCGGCCTTCCGGACCGCGAGAAGGGCAAGATGGTGCCCAAAGTCCCCTTTCTCTGCCAATACCGCGCCGAGCTTTCACTCGGCGGCGGCAGCC
>DOBT01000122.1 GCA_003503675.1 Cyanobacteria bacterium UBA8530
AAAATCCGGTACATTGTTCATCGGGGTAGACGGCGGCTTCAACCTGCATATCGAACCGGCCTTCTACGGTTTGCCCCTGGAAGTGGTTCCCTGCCGGTATTCGGAAGAAGCTCCCCTGGACGTCACCATCGCCGGCAACATCAACGAGGCCCATGACCTCTTCGCCGAAAATCTTTCGATGTCCCCGCCCAGGGAAGGGGATCATCTGGCCTTCTTGAACGCCGGGGGGTACGGCGCTTCCATGAGTTCGGACCACTGTTTGCGCGGTGAATTTCGAGAATACCTCGTTTACTGAAAAATTTACCGAAGGCTCCAGCAACCGGTGCCCACTTCCCCGACGAAGGGAATGGAAAGGGGCAAAACATCCTTCATGGCCGCCAGCACCGCGGGATCATCTGTTTTCGAGAGGGCGAAGGGCCAAAGAGGTTGGGGAACCAGGGGAATGAGCGAAATCAAATGATTCGCTTCATTCAGCCAGCTTTCTTCGAAGGAAAGAAAATCTTTCGGACTTATCTCCTTGCGGCATTCGGGGGAGCCGCAGGCGCAGGCGAAGCCGCGCGTGATGTTCAATCCGGCGTATTCGCAGGTCAATTCCTCGCCCGCCGCGATGTCCCGGCGAGCGATCTCGAAGCGCTGCTTGTAGCCCCTGCCGGCGGGATCGCAGGAGTGGTTCATGCTGCGGCCGTTGTCCCAGCAAAGGACGTGCTGGCCGAATTCGTCGATAAAGCAGTATTTCTCGATCAAGGCGCGATAGATAGCGGGCATCTTCGCCAACTCTCCGGGGGAAGTCGAGATGTCGAGGTCGTCGCGTACCCAGAGTAGGGTGCCTTTCGGCAGGTCATGGTTGGCGAAGACCCCGTAGCCCACCTCTTCATGGACGAAGCGCAAGAAAGAATCCGGATGAATCAAGGTGTTTTGCTCCTTTGAAAGACCATTGTAGCTTACCGAGCAACAATCGGGCTTTCTTTGACAAGGCTCGGTTGGAGGTTATCATATCTGAAGATTCCGCGAGAATTTTTGAGGAAAAGAGAAACATGAAAAAGATCTTGCCTTTCGCCCTGCTCTTCTTCGCCCTGCCCGCCTCGGCCGCTTCTCCCGATCACTTCACCCTCGATTACGAGACGGGCCCCCTCTTCATCCAGCAGAACGACGGCCGCTACGGTCCCAACGGCTCGACCTTCACCGCGGGGACGGTCGGCCAGAACCGCAACCTCCTCCTTTCGGAGCGCGCCTCGGTCGAGGCCACCTGGGGCCCCCACAGTTGGATCTTCCTTTATGCTCCCCTGGACGTCACCACCCGGGTCAAATTGAACGACCCCCTCACCTTCCGGGACACCGTCTTTCCGGCCGGTTCGGTGGTGGATTCCCGCTACCTCTTCGAGGGTTATCGCGGCAGCTACCTGTATCAGGTGATGGATGCCCCGATCTGGAAGGGTTGGCTGGGCGGCACCCTGCAGGTTCGCAACGCCCAGGTCGCCTTCAGCGACCTGACTGGAAAGCTCTATGCCTCGGAATCGGACATCGGCCTGGTCCCCGCCCTCAAGGCCCGTCTCCGCCACGACGGTCCCCGCCATTACACCCTTTTGGAGATGGACGGCCTGACCACCTTCGGCCTCTTCAACGTCAAGGGAGCGATTCTGGATACCGCCCTGACTTTCGGAGTCCCGGTGAACGATCGCCTGGACGCTTTCGTGCGCGGGCGCTATCTGACTGGCGGGGCCGACGTTTCCAGTCGCTCGATCTACAACTGGGCCAACTTCTTTGCCGCCACGGTCGGTTTTCGCTTGAATCTGAAGTGAGAGAGGTTTAGGATTTGTCCGTCGTATTTCGTCGTGTTTCGTCGAGGAGGTAAAAAAATGTCCGCTCCTCTCTTGAAGGACCCGGAAAAGAAGTTATTGAGTGAATTCGGCGGGGTCATGGAGAAGGCCGGCCTGCCGGATGTTTCGGGAAAAATCTTCGCCTGGTTGCTGATCTGCGACCCCCCTTGCCAGACGAGTGACGAGATCGCTCAGGCCCTGGGAATCGACGGGGATCTCGCCGGCCAGATGGGAGAAATGCTCACCGAGTTCGGGATGACCGAGAAGGTTTCCCTACCGGACAAGAAATGCTTCGTCGTAAAGCCGATCGGACAGATGATGCAGCAGAGAATGGGGTTGTTGCATGAGTTTCGGCAAACGATACAGCATTCCTTGATTCTCCTGAAGGACCAGCCCGAAAAGCAGCAGCGCTTGAAAGATTTGGACTCTTTCTACGGCCTGCTCGAGGAGGAACTCCCGAAGATCCTGGCCTGCTGGGAAGCGGGAATAAAATAGGGGATTTTCCTCCGATTCTTTGACTGAGCCGTTCTAAAGCAGCCTCCACGCTAAGGTGGAGGCTGCTTTGTTTGGAATGAAGGGAAAATCTTTTACATTCCCCAGGCCTTGCCGATGTCGGATAGGCTGCCGCCGAAATAGCCGCCGATGTTGACCAGATTGATCGTCAGGTTGCTGCCGTTGAGGGTCACGGTGCCGAGGTCGGCGGTCAGATTGGGGGTGAGGGCGACCCGGCTGCCGAGGGTGAGGGCGTTGTCGGCGTTGCCGTTGAGGGTGTCGGCCAGCAACAGGCTCCAGGTCGAGTTGATCGGCAACTCGTAGCCCAGGGTGGCGCTAACGTTGTTTCTGGCGAAGCTGTAGGGGGAGATGGGCAGATTGATGGCCGGCACGAGGTGAAGGTCGCCGGGGCCGACTTTCCAGAGGGAGATGGGCAGGAAGACCCCACCGCTGAGGGTGACGGGGTTCGCCCCGTTCGAGAGGATCAGGTTGCCCTGAGCGCCGAAGGCCACGCTCATGCTCTCGCTGTTCGCGAGCATCATCTTGCCGTAGCCGAAGAGGGGCATGTTGAAGGTGGGGACGTTGTTGTAGAAGAGCCCGGCTCCCCAGCCGACTTCCAGTCCTTGCTGAAGGCCCAGGCTGCCGTTGAAGTTGGTGAGGCCCATGGTGGCATCGCCCTCGGCAAGGACCTGGGCGCGCTGGACGCCCTGGGAACCGAAATAATAGGTGGGACGGTAGCGGTTCCCCACGTCGGCGGACTTTTGGGAAACAACCGGCTTGGCGGGGGTACTGGTCTTCATGGGGACCGCCAGGGCGGGAGTCGCGGCGAGAAGCAGGACGCCGGCGAGCAGAAGGTCGCTTTTTTTCATCGAGAAGTCTCCTTTGGTACGTTGAAGGGTAAAAAGCGAAGGTAGCGAAAATGGCCCCCGCGATCTGTGATGCCCATCCTAATGTTTTGGAACATCGCCCGGTATGCTACCATTCCCCTATGCAAATTCAATTGATCGCGGTCGGAAAGCTCAAGGAGAAATACCTCCAACAGGCGGTGGAGGAGTATAAAAAACGTTTAACCGCTTATTGCCGCCTGGAAACGATCGAGGTCGCCGACGAGGCGACCATCGAGGAGGCCTCCCCCGCCCAAGAGCAGCAAATAAAGGCGAAGGAAGCCGCGCGCCTGGCGAAAGCCCTTTCGGACGACGTTTTTTGCGTCGCCCTGGCCATCGAGGGAAAAAACTTCTCTTCCGAAGGGCTGGCGAGGGTGATCGAGGAAAAGGGCTTGCAGGGGCAGTCGAAAATCTCCTTCCTGATCGGAGGCTCGATGGGCCTGGCGCCATACCTTCTCGCCAGGGCGGATCTCCTGCTCTCCCTTTCCACCCTGACCTTTCCCCACCAAATGGCACGTCTGATCCTACTCGAACAAGTTTATCGCTGCTTCAAGATCATCCGCCGCGAACCCTACCACAAGTAAGGAAAAGGCTGAAGGAAAGAGACGGCCCTCTTCTTTTTTGTTTTTTTTTGCTTCCCTTGCCTCCTTTCCTTCGGGAGGCTTAGAATGTTCATGTACTCGTCGGTTCGGAAATGAGTTTGTTTGCGATGTTCTTTTTTCTCTTCGGATTGTGTTGCCTGGCCTTCGGCGGGGTCGGAGCCCTTCTCGTTTCATCCAGGCGCTGGAGCGGCATCCTCGGTGCCGGCGGAGCCCTCGTCGGCTGCCCGATCGCCCTGATCCCGGTCCTGGAGGTCCTGTTCAGGGGCGAGAAGCTCGCCTTCCATCATGGCTGGAGCGTTCCTTACGGCTCCTTCTTCCTCAAGATCGATCCCCTGTCCGCCTTCTTTCTCCTCCCCATCCTGCTCCTCACGGCGATAGCCGCCATCTATGCCGTGGGCTACCTCGAAAAAGAGGAGAAGCAGGGCTCCCACTGGCTCTTCTTCAATCTGCTGGCTTGTTCGATGGCTTTCGTCGTCGTCGCCCGCAACGGAATCCTCTTTCTGGTGGCCTGGGAAGCGATGGCGATCTTTTCCTTCTTCCTGGTTTCCTTCGAGGACGAAAAAGAAGAGGTCCGAAAGGCTTCCTGGATCTACCTGGTGGCCACCCACCTCGGTACGGCCTTCTTGCTCGTCTTCTTTCTCTTGCTCGGCCAGGCGGCCGGTTCTCTGGATTTCGACCAGATCGCCGCGATGAGCGCCCACAAAACTTTGCCTTCCCTTTTGGCCGGCACCCTGTTCCTGCTCGCCATCGTCGGCTTCGGGACCAAGGCCGGCTTCATGCCCCTCCACGTCTGGCTCCCGGAGGCTCATCCCGCCGCACCCAGCCACGTCTCGGCGGTGATGAGCGGGGTGATGATCAAGACGGGGATCTACGGGCTGCTGCGCATGATCCCCCTGCTCGGAAAGCCCGAGATTTGGTGGGCCTGGCTGCTCATCGGCATCGGGCTATCCTCGGGAATCCTGGGCGTCCTCTTCGCCCTGGCCCAGCATGACTTGAAGCGCCTGCTGGCCTATCACAGCGTGGAGAACATCGGCATCATCACCCTCGGACTGGGACTGGGGTTCCTGGGGGTCGCCGTCGGCTCCGTTCCCCTGACGGTCCTGGGCTTCGCGGGCGGGCTCTTCCATGTCCTCAACCATGCCCTCTTCAAAGGACTGCTCTTTTTCGGGGCGGGTTCGGTCCTGCATGCCACCGGCACCCGAGAGATGGACCGATTGGGCGGCCTCATGAAGGCGATGCCCTGGACGGGCGCCACTTTCCTGATCGCCTCGGTCGCCATTTGCGGCTTGCCCCCCCTCAACGGCTTCGCCAGCGAATTCATCCTCTACGTCGGCGCCTTCAAGGGAGTCGGTTCTTTCGGAGTATTGCAGTCCTTGCCGGCGCTGGCCGTTTTGCTCGGCTTGGCCCTGATCGGGGGCCTGGCCATGGCCTGCTTCACCAAGGCCTTCGGGGTGGTCTTCCTGGGAGAGGCCCGCACCGAGGCCGCCGAAAACGTCCATGAAGCGGGGGCGTTCATGAAGATCGCCATGGTGGCCCTGAGCATCTCCTGTTTCCTCGCCGCTTTCCTCGCCATCCCCATCGTCAAGTCCTTGATCCCCGCCATCGCTGAAATCTCCTCCTTGCCGGTCGAGACCGTCGCCGCCCAGCTTCCCCTCGCGACGGACCCCTTGCTTGGTTTATTGCTGGTCACGGGCATCCTCACCCTGTTGTTCTGCGGGCTCTGGCTTTTGCGGAAGAACCTGCTCTCCGGAAGGTCGGTCGAACTGGCCGCCACCTGGGGTTGCGGCTACCAGAGGGGCTCCTCGCGGATGCAGTATTCCTCCTCCTCTTTCGCGCGGCCGCTCACCGAGCTTTTTTCACCCCTCCTGCGCACCCACGACGAAATCACCCCCGTCGAAGGGTTGTTCCCCAAGGGGGCCCGTCTGAAGACTCACACCCCCGATCTTTTCCAGGAAATCATCTACCGTCCCGCGTTCAAGGCGATATTGTGGGCGATCGCCCGCCTGCGCTGGATTCAGGGCGGCAACCTCCAACTCTACATCCTGTACATCGCCGCCACCCTCCTCGTCCTCCTGATCTGGAAACTTTGAGATGAAAATTTCCTTTTTTCTTTTTTCGCTTCTACATCCCCTTCTCGCCATGCTCCTCGCTCCCTTGCTGCTGGGGATCATCAACAAGACCAAGGCTTTCTACGCCGGAAGAACCGGTCAGCCGCTATTGCAGGCTTATTGGGACATCGGGAAGCTTCTCGGTAAGGGAGCGGTTTACAGCCGCTCCACCACCCTGCTCTTCCGCCTCTCCCCTTCCCTCATCCTCGCCTCGATGATCACTGCGCTCTTTCTCATGCCCTCCGGCGGGCTGTTGTCCCCCCTGGCCTTCTCGGGCGACTTGATCCTTTTCGCCTATCTCTTGGGTCTGGCCAGGTTCTTCACCGTGACGGCGGCCCTGGACACCGGCTCCGCCTTCGAGGGGATGGGGGCCAGCCGCGAGGTCCTGTTCTCGGCTCTGGCCGAGCCGGCGCTCTTCCTCTCCCTGGCGGCTCTCGCCGGATTGACCCACACCTATTCCCTTTCCGCCGTCTATTTCGGGCTCAACATCGAGGTCTGGAAGACCGCTTTCCCGGCGCTCCTGCTCTTGGTGGCCGCCCTCTTCGTGGTCTTCCTGGCCGAGAACAGTCGCATTCCGGTCGACGACCCCAACACCCACCTCGAGTTGACGATGATCCACGAGGTCATGGTCCTCGACCACAGCGGCCCCGACTTCGCCTTCATCCAGTACGCCGCCTCCCTCAAGCTCTGGTTGCTCGGCTCGATGATCGTGGGCATCCTGGTGCCCCTGCGCGGAGCCGGCTTCTGGCTGGAAGAAATCCTTTTCCGCCTCGGAATGGGGCTGCTCGCGGTGCTGGTCGGCTATGTCGAGTCCTCGCGGGCCCGCTTGTTCCTGCCCAGGGTTCCCAAATTCATCGGGAGCGCGGCCGTCCTGGCGGCTCTGGCCCTGCTCCTGGTTCTGAGGTGAAAAGATGAACGATCCCTGGATCCAAACCCTCCTGGTCCTCTTGATTCTGACCGACCTCGTGATGCTCGGTTCGAGCCGGGTCGGTAAGTGCATCAGGGTCATCGCCGCTCAGGGGGTACTGCTCGCGGCCTTGATCCTCGCCCTGAATATCAATTCCCTCAACGGCCATGTCTTGCTCTTGGCCTTCGCCAGCCTCTTCGTGAAAACCTTCCTTTTTCCCTGGATCCTGGTCCGGGCGATCCGGCGGGCCGACGTGGATCAAGCGGTTGACCCCTTGATCGGCTTCGGTCCTTCCCTGTTGATCGGCGCTTTGCTGATGCCCCTTTCCCTCTGGCTGGGAACTCGCCTGCCCTTGCCCGATGCCCTGGCTTCCTCCCTGATCGTCCCGGTCGCGCTCTACACCATGCTGATCGGCCTCTTCCTCCTGGTCAGCCGAAAGAAGGCGATCACCCAGGTCTTGAGCTACCTCTTGCTCGAGAACGGCATCACCATTTTCGGGGTGGCCCTTTTGGTGAAAGTCCCCCTGCTCGTCGAGCTCGGCACCCTGCTCGATCTCCTCGGCGCCGTCTTCGTGATGGGGATCGCCCTCTTCAACATCAACCAGACCTTCGAGCACATCGACTCCTCGAAGCTCTCATTCCTCAAGGAGTGAAAAAGTGATCGCGGTTTCCATCATCTTGCCGGCCCTGGCCGGGCTCCTCATCTTCTTCCTGAAAAAGGATCGCTTCGATTTCATCCGGCGCTTCCTGCTTTTGGCGATCTCCGCCTTGCATCTGGTCTTCTGCGCCTTTTCCTGGTTCTTTTTGCCCGAGGCTCAGTTGACCGGCTGGCTGGTGCTCGATCCTCTGGGCCTCCTCTTCCTGACCATCTCCAGCCTCATCTTCTTCGCGGTGGCCATCTATGCCGTCGGCTACTTCCACTCCCTGAAGGGCTTGCAAGGCTTCATGAAGATCCCCGAGGCGGCTTTCACCTGCTGTCTTCTGCTCACCCTTTCCTCCATGACCCTGATGTGCAGCAGCCAGCATTTGGGCATCTTCTGGATTTCCCTCGAGGCCAGCACCCTGGTCAGCGCGCCGCTGATCTACTTCCGCCGCAGCAACCGCTCCCTCGAAGCGGCCTGGAAGTACCTCATGATCTGCTCCATCGGGATCGCCCTCGCCCTGCTCGGCAACTTCTTTCTGGCGGTGGCCGCCTCCCCGCCCGGCGGCGAGCCCTTCTCGCTGGTGGTGGGCGAGCTGGTCAAAGGCGCGCATAGCCTCAACACGATCTGGCTGCGGGCCGGCTTCCTGTTCATCGTCGTCGGCTACGGCACCAAGATGGGCCTCGTGCCTTTGCACACCTGGCTCCCGGATGCCCATAGCGAGGCGCCCTGCGCCGTATCCGCCCTGCTCTCGGGGGCGCTCCTCAACGGCGCCTTCCTCGGAATCCTGCGCGTCTATCAGGTCTGCATCGCGGCCGATCAGGGGGCCTTTTGCGATTCCCTCCTGAGAGGCTTCGGCCTTTTCTCGATCGCCATCGCCGCGGTCTTCATCCTGAGCCAGAAGGATTTCAAGCGCATGCTCGCGTATTCCAGCGTGGAGCACATGGGCATCCTCGCCCTCGGGGTAGGGATGGGAGGGGCAGCCACTTTCGGGGCCATGCTCCACGCGGTCAACCATTCCCTGGTCAAGGCCATGCTCTTCCTGCTCGCCGGCAACGTCCTCGATTTCTACCACACCAAGAAGATTTCCGAGGTGACGGGAATGCTGCGGACCCAACCCGCCACCGGCGCTCTCTGGGTGGCCGGCCTCTTCGCGATCTCGGGTTTCCCTCCCTTCGGCACCTTCCTCAGCGAGTTCGTCGTCCTCAAGGGCGCCTTCGATGGGGGATTCCTCCTGGAAGGCGTGGCCTTGCTGGCCTTCCTCTCCCTCATCTTCATCGGCATGGTATCCGCCTTCCTCCCCATGTCCCAGGGAAAGAAAATCGTTCCTGAGGAAGGTCGACATTCCTATTGGAAACCCTCCTTCTGGTCGATCGCCCCGCCGTTGGTCCTTTGTTGCCTCGCCCTCTTGATTGGCTGTTTCCTTCCCCCCGCCTTGCAGCAACTGCTGCATGCGGCGGCGCGTTCTCTGGGAGGGTCTTGAAAATGATCACCAAAGCATCGAAAGAGTTTCCTGCTTTCCTCGATTTCCTTTCCCTCGAAAACGGGGAGGCCGGTCCTCTCGACTCGATCCCGCACCTTGAGTTCGAGCGCTTCAGGGAGAATTTGACTTCCTCCTTGAGAGCCGGTTGTACCGTCGCCGCCTTCTTCGCTGCTTCGAACCGCTTGTTCGCGGTTCTGGCCGATTGCCGGGCCGTGAAATTCAGAGTTTTCAGTACCTCCGTCGAGAACGGCTACCCTTCCTTGACCCTCGATTGTCCGCAATTGCACCTCTTCGAGAGGGAAATCTTCGAGAACACCGGGGTAAAGCCGATCGGGCATCCCTGGTTGAAGGAAGTGCGCAAGTTGGCCGCTTCGGAGTTCTTCCGGGTCGAGGGGGAGGAAGTGCACGAGGTCGCCGTGGGACCGGTTCACGCCGGGGTCATCGAGCCGGGCCACTTCCGCTTCCAGTGCCACGGAGAAAAGGTCTTGCATCTCGAGATCTCGCTGGGCTACCAGCACCNNGGGGACACCACCATCGGCCATGCCACCGCCTATTGCCAGGCCCTCGAGGCGTTGTCGGAAACCAGGGTTTCGGCGCGCTCGGAGGCCCTGAGGGCGATCGCCCTCGAACTCGAGCGCCTCGCCAACCATACCGGCGACCTGGGGGCGCTGGCCGGAGACGTCGGATTCCTGCCGACCGCCTCCTTCTGCGGTCGCCTGAGGGGCGATATTTTGAACCTCACCGCGCTTCTCTGCGGCAGCCGCT
>DOBT01000152.1 GCA_003503675.1 Cyanobacteria bacterium UBA8530
GGCGCCATCCACACCTATCTGGAGCTTTATTCCCGCTACTGCCTCGACCTGGTGCCCCGGGTCGCCTTGATCGTGGCCGACTGCGCCGATGAACACGGCAACCTCTACACCGGCCCCAACACCGAAGACACCCCCATCGTGGTCGAAGCCACCCAGTTCAAGCAGGGCATCGTGATCGCCCAGGTCAAAGAAATCGCGAAGAAATTGCCCCGCGTCGACATCCCGGGGGATTGGGTCGACTTCGTGATCCCCACCGGCAAGCCTTGTTACCTCGATCCCCTCTTCACCAGGGACCCCGCCAAGATCAACGAAAAGCAAATTCTGATGGCCATGCTCGTCCTCAAGGGCATCTACGCCGAATACGGAGTAACGAAGCTCAACCACGGCATCGGCTACGCCACGGCGGCCATCGAGTTGATTTTGCCGACCTACGGGGTCGAGCTGGGATTGAAGGGCAAGGTCGCCACCCACTGGGCCCTCAACCCCCATCCGACCATGATTCCCGCCATCGAATCGGGCTTCGTCCAGAATATCTTTTCCTTCGGCTCCGAGGTGGGGATGGAAAAATACATCGAGAAGAGGCCGGACGTCTTCGCCATCGGGCCGGACGGCTCCTTGCGCTCCAATAGGATGATTTGCCAGGCGATCGGGCACTACGCCATCGACCTCTTCATCGGGGCCACCCTGCAGATCGACCAGGACGGAAATAGCTCGACGGCCACCAAGGGACGCATCTCCGGCTTCGGAGGAGCGCCCAACATGGGGACAAACGCGGGGGGACGCCGCCACTGGACCGAGGCCTGGGGAAAAACCGGGGAAGGCTACGGGATGAACTCCGCCCTGGACGGCGAGATGCCCCGGGGAAGGAAACTGGTGGTGCAGATGCTCGAGACGCGGCACGCCAAGGGACCCAACTTCGTCGAGAGGCTCGATGCCTGGGACCTGGCCGAAGCCGCCGGTTTGCCCCTGCCCCCGGTCATGATCTACGGTTCGGACGTCAGCCACATCGTGAGCGAAGAGGGGATCGCCTATCTCTACCGGGCCAGGTCCCTGGAAGAGCGGAGGGCGGCCATTCGGGCGATCGCCGGCGATACCCCGCTAGGCCAGAAAAACGACCCCGCGGAAAAGAAGGCTTTGCGTGAAGCGGGCATCGTCAAGACTCCGGAAGACCTCGGCATCGACGTTTCTCGAGCGAATCGAGATCTCCTGGCCGCCCAGAACCTGGAAGACTTGGTGAGATGGTCCGGCGGGCTGTACGAAGTGCCTGCGAAGTTCAGGTAGGGGGTCAAGACCCCATGATCTGGATGAGCATGAAATAGCGGTTCGAAAAAAGCTGCATGTAGCCGTAGGCGTTGCCGAGGTTGGGGATGGACCTTCTTTTGCGCCAGGCGGGGTACCAGACGTCCATGACCGTCCCGAACATGTCCTCCGACTTCCAGACGGCCTTGAATTCCTTGGCGGTGATGCGCAGGTTGAGAAGGGGATCCTCCTTCAACCGTCGGATCCGGGTTTCCAGCGGCCCCAATTCCGGGTGATACTGGGCCTGGACCGAGCCGAGGCCGACGGCGTACATCCCTCTTTCGCGGTGGTCCTGATTGCTGTCGAAGTTGCTTTCCGTCCAGATGTAGGTTCCCAGGATCATGGGATCGATGCCCTGCTCGATCGCCGCCTTCTCGATGAGGGGACGGTACTTTTCCCATCCCCTGATCCCTTCCTTGGCGGTGTAACCCCACTTGTCCGGGGCGGGGATCATGAGGTTGTAGGGGGTGAGCTCCCCGAAGTTTTTGTGGGGCAGGGACTTCAATTCATCGTGAAGGGCCTTGAGCTTTTCCTTCGAGAGCCCGAGACGGCGGGCATTTTTTTCCCAGTCGGGACGCTCCAGCATTTCGCTGAGAGTCCATACCTGCAGGATCGACAATCGGTATCTTTTCGCGACCTGGGTGAAACGGTTCACCATCTCCTGGGCCAGTTGATCGACCTGTTGGGCGAGGGTGGGGGATTTCTGGGGAAGGGGCTCGGCCAGGCTCGGCATGGCGAAGGAAAGAAGTCCACCCAGTAGCAGCGCCCATCCGAAGAAAAAGAAAATAACGGAACGTCGTGTCAACCTTGATCCTCCATGTTCAATTGGAGATCATGACCGCTCTTGCTTTCTTTGACAACGCACGCTTGCTTATGATCCAGCGAGCGTGCAAGAAAGAAGCCCCGAGGGGCTTCTTCGAGAAATCGATTTCGCGGGTTGATTCGGATCAGCGGCTGAAGAACCGATAGCCGATCAGTTTGTAAAGCAATTTGGCCGCCAAAAAATCCGGGGCGCGGAAGCCGGGGATGGGGCAGAGTTCCACGATGTCGGCGGCCACCACTTCCCGGCTTTCGAAGAGCTCGCGCAGGATCCCGAGCAAGCGATACCAGGAGATTCCGCCCGGCTCGGGGGTCCCCACGGCGGCCATCTCGGAGGGATCGATGCCGTCGAGATCGATGGTCAAATAAACGTGCCGGGACAACTTTCCGATCGCTGCTTGGATGTCCCAAGAAGGCATGTCCTTGCCCCAAAGGATCTCGCTGGGCCTTTCTTTTTTCCAGAAATCCATCTCTTCCTGGGAGATGTTGCGGATCCCGATCTGCAGGAGCGGAACGCTTTTTTCGACTACCCGGCGCATGACGCAGGCATGGCTATGAGGGCTTTCCTCGTAGTCGATTCGCAGGTCGGCATGGGCGTCGATCTGGACCACGCAAAGATCGGGATATTTCTCTCGGGCCGCCAGGATCCCCCCGAGCGTAATCGAGTGCTCGCCGCCCAACATGATCGGGAATTTATTTTTTTCCAGGACCTGGGCGAAAAGATCCTTGGTTTGGTCGATGGGGACCTGGTAGCTGATCCTGGAGGGGCACATTTCTTCCGCCGAGAAGATGCCCACTTCGTAGGGGGAGCAATCCAGTTCTTCGTCGTACAGTTCGACCTGGCGGGAAGCGGCGAGGATGGCGGCGGGACCTTCTTTCGTTCCGGCACCGTAGCTGGTGGTCCCCTCGTAGGGGACGGGCAAAATCACGGCTTTCGAGTTCTCGAAGCCTGAGAAACCTTCGGGCAGCCCGAAGAAATTGCTTTTCAGCGCTTCCATTTTTTTCCTCAATTCTTGCGAGACACCTTNNGACACCTTCATTAATTCTTGCGGGATACCTTCACTCGCAGGGCCTGGGAGAAGTCCTGGCCCAGGACGATGGTGAAGTCGGTCGTAAGGTCGCCGATCCTCAGGTTGGATGGCTCGGCCCGGACCCCGAGGGCGCGGCCCAGAATATCCGTCAGGTCGTCGTCGCCGTTGTGGGCCACGACCTGGGTGGTGGCGTAATCACGCCGGTCGGCGTCTCCCACTCCCCAGATGGTCCAGCCGTCTTCGCGGAGGATGCGGGAGGCGGTGGTGGCCAGTCCGGGCTGCGCCGTCCCGTTGAGGACGGCTACCCGGTATTTGAGCCGGGCTTCGGGAGAATCGGCCACCAGGCTATCGAGGCCCCCTTCGGCGAACATCTTGCGGCCCAGAGCGAGCGCCCGCTTTTCGTCGGGCAGCCAGTAGCTCACGGGGGTGCGCCCGGCGGAGAACTCGCCCGGTAGCATGACCATGCGGATGCGGCTGCGATCCACGGTGCTGCCCCAGCCGGCCATCTGAACGACCTGGGCGCTGGTGAGGTTGGTCTCGATGTTGCGCATGAGGCCCTCGATCAACTGGGGATAGCGCAGGATGGTGGTGGGCAGGAAGAGCTTCTCGAGCACGGTGGTAAGGAACTGCTGCTGGCGCTTCACTCGCCCGATGTCGCCGAGGGCGTCGTGCCGGAAGCGGACGAATTCATGGGCCTGCGGCCCGCTCAGTTGTTGCCAGCCCTGGTTGATGTGGATGGTGAGGCCCGCTGCCCGGTCGGAATAGTCCATCCCCTTCTCGACGAAGATCTTGACTCCCCCGATCAGGTCCACCAGGTTGATGAGCCCGTCGACCTTCAGGCGGATCCAGTGGTCGATGGGAACCTGGAGGAACTTGGAAACCGTCTCGACCGCAAGCTCGGGGCCCCCGTAGGCCATGGCCGCATTGATCTTGTCGTGCCCCCGTCGGCCGGGAATGGTCACCATGGTGTCGCGGGGGATGGAGAGGATGTTGATCCCCATGTGTTCGGGGTCGAGGCCGATCAGCATCAGGGTGTCCGAACGGCCGCAGGAGTCGTCGGCCTTGCCGCGGCTGTAATTGAAGTCGCTCCCCATCACCAGGATATTGGTGCGCTTGATGGGAGAGACCAATCCGGGCAGTTTGGAAAGGTCGGCCATCTTCGCGATTTCCGCCAGCTTGTCGGTGAGGCTTCCCGCCGTCCTGCCGACCGCGCCGTAGAAGAAAAGCCCGCTCGAGAAGACCAAGAGCGAGAGGGTCAACAGGGCATAGAGCCAAAAATCCGAGCCTGAAGCCCGCTTCATCGTGTTACTCCTTTGTTCAGAGGGGTTCAGGGTATCTTAGCAAAAAAAAAAATTGCAGGCTAGCCTTCCGCCCGCTTGATTCGTGGCCAAAAGCGGTCTAGCATAGAAACATGAGGATTCTTGCGACTTGCCTCGCGCTCGCTTTTTTAGCCGCTCCCGCCTTCGCCAGCGAAGAAAGGAAGTCCGACTTTCTGGTCGTGACCGCCCCTAATCCCGTGAGCGCCTTTTTTTGCGGCTTCCCCATCCTTCCGGGGGGAGGTCAGCTTTATTCCGGGGACCCCCTGAAAGGCACCATCTACCTCGGCGCGGGAGCGGCCGGGGCCGCTTTGGGCTTTTTGTCCTATGGCTGGACTGGCCAGTATTCCGAAGTTCCCAACGACAGCGAAACATATGTCGCCATCGGCTTGGGGGCGATCGCCTTCATTCTCGTCGGCACCATCGCCGCCATCGACGCCTCCCTTTCCGCCAACGGCAAGAACGCGAACATCCAATCCGTCCTGGAGTCGCCGCCATGAGAAAACTTTTCCTTCTCCTTTTTATCCTTTTTTCCGGCTGTGCCTACAACGAGTACAAATTCGGCCTTTCGGTTCCCGGTACCGAGGGGGGGCGCGTCGATCTCAGGGAAGCCGGCCGCTTGAAAGCCGTCGTCCTGGAGCAGAATTCGGGGAAGAAGGTTTCTTCTTCGAAGATCCAGTGGCGCTTCGAGGGAGTTCTCGCCGCCGATCCGGGGAAGAGCGGGGAATTTCACGCCCTCCGGCCCGGGCAGGGAACCATCAAGGCCATTTTGCCCCTCGGGGACAGCCTCAAGTCCCTCGAAACCACCATCACGGTCACGGGGGCGATCGCCAAAGTCGAGCCGACCCCCAAGATCGAGGATAAAGTCGAGAAGGTCGCCGTCAAGGTCGAAACCAAAGCGACCCCGCTGCCTCTCGAGAACGATGATGACGAGGAATCCATCCTGAAAGCCTACAGCCTCGCCGAGAGCGGTGACTACCAGGGGGCGCTCGCCGTTCTCGACGTTGTCAAGGCGCCTGAATGGCTTCCCAAGGTCAAGGCCTTGAGGCTCGAATGGAGCAAGACGGTGGTGGACGGCCTCATCGACAGTGCCGCCAAGAGCCTTCTGGACAAGGACCTGTCCGCTACCTTGAAGCAGCTGGACCTCTTGAAGAACCTTCCCAAGAACCCGAAGCAGCAAAGCCAGGAGCGCCAGATTCGCAAGCGCTTGAAAGAATTGCTCTAGAAATCCCCTTCTTCATTTTCTGCCAAGAAGGATCTCCTCTTTGTTCTTTCCCAGCTCGATTTCGAGCCACCAGCGGAGGGGCTTTCCCGGTTGAAGGTGCCGGCAGGCATCCTGCGCGGCGGCTTCGGCGAGGGAATCTGGCCGCCCCGAACAGGGTTCCAGGGCGACATTGAAATCTTCGAAGGGACGCGAGTCGGGCCAGCCGCCCTGGCAGATCCAGATGCCCAGGTAGGGAGTGAGCAGGGGATCGAAGCGGAAAACAACGAATTCTCCGCTCGCGTCCAGCAGGGCGCAGCTTCCGCGGGTGAGCGCATCGGTGAAGAGTTTGTCGGCCCAGCCGACCTCGGGGGAAACCAGAACGTCGAGTTTTTTTTCTTTCGAGATCGGCCAGGAACAGCGATCGCCCGGTTTTCCCAGGCGGTTCCCCTTCGAGCCCGCGATGAGCAGGGAATCGACCTCGAGCGGCAAAAGGATGCGGGAACCGGGACCGACCCGCAGCAAGGGATGGGCCGACCAGAGCGCGGACAAGGGCTTCTCTGAAACCACCTCGTAGTCGATCCGGAGGGTGGTTTCTTTGATGGTCAGGCGACGCTTGAAAAGGTAGGGGGATTTTTTGCCCCGGACCTCCATCAAGAGGGCCTCGCCCTGAAACTCGAAAGCCCACGGGGTGTTCCAGAGTTCGCCGTGATCCGGCCACCGGATCCCGGAATGGAGGCAGGAAGAGACCGTGGGAAAACACTCGTCGAAGCCGAAGGCATGGTCCTCGAAAGAATTCCCCTGCAAACATCCGAAAGCCCCCGCCAGGACATTGCGGGAGCTTTCGATTCTGCGCAGGGTTTCGAGCTTGCCCCCGAAGTCGGGCAGAAAAGAGAGGGCGAGGCCATCCCTGGCCCAGTTCAGGCGCCGCAGTCTCAGTTGATCAAGTCCAGTTTTTGCAGCTCGTCGAGCAGTTTCTTTCGCTCGATCGGTTTGATGACGTAGGTCTCGCAGCCCTTGCGGA
>DOBT01000159.1 GCA_003503675.1 Cyanobacteria bacterium UBA8530
GACCTTCCAGGCCCTGCGCATCGCCACCAACCGCGAACTGAGCGTGCTCTCCGAAGCGATCCCCCTCGCCATCGAAGCCCTGAAACCCGGTGGCCGCCTCGCCGTCATTTCTTTCCACTCCCTCGAGGATCGGATCGTCAAGACCGCCTTCCGCAAGCTGGGTACCGGGTGCCAGTGCCCCCCCCGCTTCCCCTGCGTCTGCCAGGCGGTTCCCAAAATCGAGGTCTTGACCCGCAAGCCCATCACGGCGAGCCCCGAGGAAATCGAAATGAATCCCCGCGCGCGCAGCGCGAAGCTCAGAATCGCCAAACGAACGGAGGAGAAGGGATGTCCCTAGCCGAACATGCCGCCATGAAAAAGCCTCGCAGAATCAAGGAGATGGCTCTTCCCAAGCTGGAGGTGGGCGCGATCGCCGGAATGCTCGTTTGTTCCCTCCTTCTCTACGTCTTCACCGTCAACCAGGAAGCCCGCCTGAACGCCGACCAGATGGAGATCCGCAAGGTGAGGGAAACCAACGTCCGCCTGAGAGCCGAGCTCTCCCGCAGGCAATCCCCCGACATCGTGGAAGCCCGCGCCCTCCTGGAACTCGGAATGGCGAAGCCCGCCGAGGTCGTCTTCGCCCCGCAGGCCTCCATCGCCCCTCCCGTCTCGGCGCGTTCGCCATCCCTCTCCGCCGTCGGGGTAGCGGAAGGCTATTAGCATGGGCCGCCGAGACATCATCCGCTCCCGATTGACCTTCGTCTACGGGGTTCTCGCGCTCGGCGGAGTCCTCCTGATGGGAAGACTGATCCAGTTACAGGTTTTCGAGGCCCCCCGCCTCTCCGCCCTCGCCGTCAAGCAAAGGACCCGGCACCTCAACCTCTCGAGCATCCGGGGGGAAATCGTCGACCGCGGCGGAGAAGAGCTGGCCGTCTCCATCGACGCCTATTCGATCTACGCCCATCCCTCCGAATTCACCCTTCCCCCCGCCGAAATCGCCGCCAAACTCTCTCCCGTCCTGGGAGTGCCCCCCCGGGAACTCTTGGAGAAAATGGGCGGCCCCCACTGGCGCTGGATCCTGCGTCAAAAAGAAGAGAGGCTCACCAAGGAAGTCAGCTTGCTGAACTTGGACGGCATCGGCGTCATCAAGGAAAGCAAGCGAGTCTACCCCAAGGGCACCATGGCGGCACCCTTGCTGGGCTTCGTGGGCATAGACAACCAGGGACTCGCCGGGATCGAACACGCCTTCGACAAGGTCCTGGCCGGCCCCCCCAAGAAACTCGAGGTTTCCGTGGACGCCCACGGAAGGGAAATCCTCCGCGAGAACACCGAATCGCCCTTGAGGACCATTCTCACCGACGGAGCCCAGGTGGTCCTAACCCTCGACGAGTCCCTTCAACACATCGCCGACCGGGAGCTCGCCGCCTCGATCAAGAACTTCGACGCCAAGCGCGGGGCCGCCCTGGTGATGGATCCCTCGAACGGCGACATCCTGGCCTTCGCCATCCAGCCCACCTACGATCCCAACGAGTACCAGAAAGCCGATTGGGGCCGGATCAAGAACTGGGCCGTCTCCGACGTCTACGAACCCGGCTCAACCATGAAGCTCTTCACCATCGCCGCCGCCCTGGAAGCCAACAAGATCACCCCCCACACCCTCTTCGCCTGCGGCCCCTCCCTCACCATCGACCGCCGAACCATCACCGACCATGAGGCCCCCAAGGGGATTCGATCCCTCGATCCCTTCAGCATCCTGGAAGTCTCGAGCAACATCGGCACCGTCCAGATCGGGATGCGCATGCCCCCGCGCCAGCATGCCCGCATCCTCCGCCGCTTAGGCTTCGGGGAAGTGTCCGGCAGCCGTATCTCGGGCGAGGTTCCCGGCAGCATCCCCCCCCTTCCCTGGCGCCCCATCACCCAGGCCACCATCACCTTCGGCCAGGGGATCTCGGTCACCCCCCTCCAACTCCTCACCGCCGCCTGCGCTTTCGCCAACGGGGGCATCGGCGTGCATCCCCGCCTCATCGACAAGATCACCTCCTCGGACGGCAAGGTCATCGAGAACTTCCCCCCCCTCTCGAGGGGCCGGGTGGTCAGCAGCGCGACCGCCAAGGAAATCATGGCCATGCTCACCAAGGTGGTCGAGACCGGGACGGGGACGGAGGCCGCAATTCCGGGTTATAATGTTGCCGGCAAGACCGGGACCGCCCAGAAAATCAGGGAGGACGGGCGTGGCTACTCGGGAGACGTCATCAGCAGCTTCCTGGGGTTCGTGCCCGCCACCCACCCCCGCCTGGCGATCCTGACCATCCTGGACAGCCCGCAGAAGATCCACTGGGCCAGCGTCACCGCGGCCCCACTCTTCCGCCAGATCGCCCAGGAAAGCCTCCAGTCCCTCGGCATCAAGCCGACCGAGGCCATCGTGAAAAAGCAGGAGCCCCCCAATGAATTCAAACCTCAAGCTCTCTGAAATCGCCGAAGAATACGCCGCGCTCGACGCTTTCCGNNAGTCCGACGGACACCGCTTCCTCGCCCAGGCCAAGGAAAAGGGGGCCATAGCCGCCGTCGTCCAGAAAAAAATCGAAAGGATCGAAGGCTTCCCCCTCTTCGAAACGAAAGACACCAGACTGGCTCTCGCCGAAATTTCCGCCCGCTTCTTCGAACACCCTTCCCGCGCCTTCTCCCTGGTCGGGGTGACGGGCACCAACGGGAAGACCACCAC
>DOBT01000064.1 GCA_003503675.1 Cyanobacteria bacterium UBA8530
CCGAAAAGGCCGAGGTACACCTCTTCACCCCCTGGAAGCCGGAACTGGAGAAATCCCTCGACGCGAGGGTGAAGTTCCAACCGACCCTTCCTCTCAGCCTTCCGGGGGAAAAGAGAAGAAACCTGTTCCGCCAGATAAACCCCCTCTCCCACCTTCGAAACGCCCGCCTCATCCGCAAAGCCGGCCTGGACGTCGTCCACTTCGTGACGGCGCATCCCTCGAACAGCCTGCTCATCCCCCTGCTGGGAAATCGCCTTATCTGTTTCACCCAACACGACCCCTCTTGCCATCTGGGGGAAGGCTCTTCCCTGCGAGACTATCTCAACCGGAGGACGGCCCGGCTCTCCCACCGCATCGTCGCTCACGGGCAAGCCCTCAAAGATGCCTTGAGCCAGAAGCTTCCCCCCGAGCGGATCGAGGTGATCCCGCACGGCGATTACGGCTTCTTTAAACGCTTCGCCAAGGGAGAGCCCTCGGAAGAAACCATCCTCTTCTTCGGGCGCTTCATTCCCTACAAGGGGATCGACGTTTTGTGCAAAGCTGAACGGTTGCTCCGAAAGCGCCTCGATTCCTACGAGATCTGCATCGCCGGAGAAGGGGAGGTTTCCTTCGACTCCTGGATCGATCCCGAGAGCCGCATCCGGGTCATCAACCGCTTTCTACCCGACGAGGAGGTCGCCCAGCTTTTCCAGCAGGCCCGAATGGTGGTCCTCCCTTACCTCGAGGCCTCCCAGTCCGGGGTACTGGCGATCGCCTTCGCCTTCGGAAAACCGTCCATCGTGAGCGAGGTCGGAGGTTTGCCCGAAGCGGTGGATTTCGGGAAAGCCGGCCTCATCATCCCAGCGAACGATCCGGAAGCCCTGGCCGATGCCATCGAACGCCTCTGGCGGCAGCCCGAACTACGGAAGCGAATCGGAGAGGGCGGCCGAGACCTCGTCGAAAAGACGATCGGTTGGCCCCTGATTGCAGAACGACACATCGAGATGTACCGCCAACTCGTAGCCGATTGAGAAATGAAAGGAACTCCGATGAAAAGAAAGCAAGTCGCCGCGGCGATAATCGTCTGCGCCACCACCGCCCTCTCGGCCTCCTGTAAATCCTCCCTCTGGAACGTGCCCCAATTCATGAACAGGAATCAGGCATTAGAGCCTTCTCCGCCATCGGCATCCCCTTCGCCATCCCCATCGGCATCCCCTTCTCCTTCGATTGCCCCTTCAGCATCCCCCTCTCCTTCGATTGCCCCTTCCCCCGTGACACTGGCCATCACCGGGAACGTCGCGGGCGATCAGACCGACACCTGGCTCTTCAACGGGGGAGAGGGGCGTCCCTTGGGCGCACGCCAAAAAGCCACCGCGGACATCGTGGATCAGATCGAGCCCGATGCGGTCTTGCTGACCGGGAACGGCCAATACTATGACGGGACCTACGAAAATTACCTGGCTGCCTACGAATCCACCTGGGGCCGATTCAAGGGAATCACCCACCCCACCGTCGGGGTGCATGACTACGACAACGACGGCTATTTTCGCTATTTCGGGGCGGCCGCGGGCGACCCCGACAAGGCCTACTACAGCTTCGATCTGGGAGCCTGGCACATCGTCGCGCTGAATTCAATTTGCTCGAAGGTCGGAGTCGGGGTGGGAAGCGAGCAGGAGCGCTGGCTGAGGCAGGACCTCGAGGCCAACAAGGGAAAACCCATCCTGGCCTACTGGTTCAACACCCGCTTCAGTTCAGGCCCCTACGGCAGCGACTCTTCCCTCAAGCCGTTCTGGCAAGCGCTTTTCGATTACCACGCCCAGCTGGTGATCAATGGCAGCGACCACCTCTACGAGCGCTTCGCCCCGCAAGACCCCGAGGGCAAAGCCGATCCTCAGGGCATCCGGCAGTTCACCAGCGGCCTGGGAGGATCGACCTTCTACCAACTCGAAAGAAACTGCCCGAACAGCGAGAAAAGCTACAACCAGAGCTTCGGAGTGCTCAAGCTGACCCTCTCCTCGGATTCCTACGAGTGGGAGTTCCTGCCCGAGCCGGGTAACGACTTCACCGACAAGGGGCGACAAGTCATTCGATGAGAAAGGAAAAACAGGATGAAAAAGGGCAGAAATGCCGCTTCCTTGCTGACCATCGCCCTCCTTTCGGTCGCCTGTAGTTCCTGCCTCCTGAACGTTCCGCTCGCCTCGAGGGGAAACCGGGCGTTCCGTATTCAAGCCTTGAACGAAAAACCAATCGTCCTGGCCATCGCCGGAAACGTGGCGGGGGACCCGACCGATACCTGGGCCTTCAACGGAGGGAACGGGCGTCCAGAGTACTCACGCCAAAAAGCCACCGCAGACATCGTGGGCCAGATCAATCCCGATGCGGTCTTACTGACCGGGAATGCGCAGTACAACGACGGAGCCTACGATAAATACCTGCTTTCCTATGCTCCTACCTGGGGACGATTCCAGGGCATCACCCACCCGGCCATAGGGGCGCATGACTACGATAACGACGGCTATTTTCGCTTTTTCGGGGCCGCCGCAGGAAGCCCGGACAAGACCTATTACAGCTTCGATCTGGGAGCCTGGCACATCGTCGCGCTGAACTCGATTTGCTCGAAGGTCGGAGTCGGGGTGGGAAGCGAGCAAGAACGCTGGCTGAGGCAGGACCTCGAGGCCAACAAGGGAAAACCCATCCTGGCCTACTGGTTCAACGCCAGGTTCAGTTCGGGCCCCTACGGCAGCGACTCGACCTTTCAACCACTCTGGCAAGCGCTCTTCGATTACCACGCCCAGCTGGTGGTCAACGGCAGCGACCACATCTACGAGCGATTTGCCCCCCAAGGTCCCAATGGCAAAGCCGATCCGAAGGGTATCCGGCAGTTCACCAGCGGACTGGGGGGAGCGACGCGCTACACCCTCGGCAAGAGCGTACCCAACAGTGAAATAAACTTCGACCAGAACTTCGGGGTGCTCAAATTGACCCTCTCTCCGGATGCCTACGAGTGGGAATTCATCGCCGAAACAGGCAGTACCTTCACCGATAAGGGCAGGCAAAGCATTGAGGTCACACCGCCCCCGCTCCCAACTCCCAGCCCTTCGCCTACCGAGATTCCCAGTCCGAGCCCCACGCCTTCTGCCTCACCCATCGTTTTGGCCGTCGCCGGTGACATCGCGGGTGATCCAACCGACTGGTACTTCAACCGCGGCGAGGGCCGTCCCGGCTTCTTCCGCCAGAAGGCCACCGCCGAGATCGTGCGCTCCATCAACCCCGACGCCGTGCTCATACCGGGCGACGTTCAGGGTTGGCACGGGACCTACGACAGCTATTTGCTATCCTTCGATCCCACCTGGGGGCTCTTCAAGAGCATCACCCACCCTGCCATCGGAGACCACGACTACGAAGGCGACGGCTACTTCCGCTACTTCGGCGCCGCCGCGGGAAGGCCGGACAAGACTTATTACAGCTTCGACCTGGGGGGCTGGCACCTCGTCTCCCTGAATTCGATCGAGGAGGAAGTCGACGTCTACAATTACAGCAAACAGATCCGATGGTTGAAGAAGGATCTCGCCGCCAATAAGGGCAAGCCCATTCTGGCCTTCTGGCACCGGCCACGTTACTGCTCGGGCAAGTACGGCAACAACGTGGCCTACCATGACTTCTGGCAGGTCCTCTACAAATACCATGCCAAGCTGGTGATAAGCGGACACGACCACGTCTACGAGCGGTTCGCCCCGCAAGATGCCAACGGGCATGCCGACCCGAACGGCGCCCGCCAGTTCGTCAGTGGGCTGGGGGGGGAAATGATCTATCAATTCTCCACCATCAGTCCGAACAGCGAATGCCGCTACAACGCGACCTTCGGGGTGCTCAAGCTCACCCTCTTCCCGAAAGCCTACGAATGGGAATTCATCCCCGAAGCAGGCGGTACCTTCACCGACAAGGGCCGCCAAAGCTTCGACTGAGAACCGCTCAACGCTTGCGGTAAAGGTAGTAGTCGGGACGGTGGAGCCGGTTCTCGTTGACGAGATGACCGAGCGTAGCATCCATTTTGAACTGGCGCATCGAAACGAGCGCCAGTTCTTTCAATGCCGACTTCAAGCTGAGATCGGGAAAGGCGAAAGGGCTACGGGTGCGATAAAGCAGGTCGTAATCCCGCCCCAGGGCTTCGAGGTATTCCGGCCCGGAGTCCTTTCCGGTATGGGGGGTGACGATCAGATAGTCGCCGCGTTTTACCCGATCGATCGCCCCTTTGAACACCGCGTAGGGGGAGTCTGGATCCCGCTTGGCGAAGACCAGATTGTCGGGGGGCAGGTCGGATTTCAGGTCGAAGCGCTCGTTGCCGATGCCATGAAAGTTGAGAAAGCGCCCCAGGCTCTGGTACATCTCGTTGCCGCTCGCCGGATTCACCCCGTCGAGGAAGATGCTCGTTTTTCCTTCCGGGGGAAGGTCCCGGACCAGTTGGTTCAGCATCAGGTTGTAGTTGTGGGGAATGTACTTGGTATTGCTGAGGGAATGGAGCCCGATGAGGCTGGAGTTTAGAAAAAGCATCGAAAGAAGGGCGATCGCCGCCTTTTCCATTCGCCAGGGCCGGTAGAAGCGGAAAAAATAGAGCAGGCTCGGAAGCAGGAAGGCGTAAATGGGGAGGAGGTAGTGGTAGGTCTGAATCTTCAAAGCCAGGTAGGCGAGGAAATAAAGCAGGCTGCCGATCAGCAGGGAGTCATGGACCGGATGGAAGCGAGTCTTCCCCTGCTTCATCCGAAGGAAGCGGAAGCCGAGGAAAAACGGAAGCAGAAGCGTGACCAGAGGATCGGAGAGGGCGAAGAAGAGCAGGTTCTTCAAGGTCAGGAAGAGGGGGGGGAAGGAGGTCGTTCCGTAACGGTGGGCCCCGATGTGCCGGAAGGCGACCCAGTAATAGATTCCGGCGAAGATCAGGGAGCTGAGGAGGAGCAGGAGGTCGAAGGCCTTCTGGCGAAGAGCGGCTTCCTTTTCCGTCAAGAAATGGAGGAAGGCGAAGGCGCCCAGCATGAGAAAGCCCGGTTCTTTGTAGTAGAGGGCGACGTTGGCCGAGAGCAGGCCGCAGAAGAGGTCGAGATATCTGGGTCGCTCGAGATGGCGCAGGTAAAAAAGGAGGAAGAGAGAGAAAAAGAAGAGAGAATCCCGCTCCGGGACCTGGAGCCGGAAGAAGGCCGCGGTAAAACCCGGCAAAAGGGCCAAATAAACGAGAGAGGGCAGAACGAGCCTGGACCGGGGGGCGAGCTTCTTCAGGATCGAAAAGAAGAGGAAGATCAAGGCCAGGAACTGGCAGGCGTTGAAAAGGTAGTAGAGAAGGGGCGCGGGAGCGATGAGGGAGACCAGGTTGTATTCCTGGGCATCGAGAGGATAGAACCTTCCCTCTTGGGGGACGATGAAGAAATGCAGCCTTTTGCCCACCTGTAGGGTGTTCAGAAGGACATGGTCATCGATGGGACCGAGGCAGGGCCTGACGAGAAAGAGGCAGAAATAGAAAAAGAGGAATCCCCCGAAGAGGATCCACGGGGTCTTCCGAAGCCATCGCATGACGCCCTCCTGTGTTTACATCTTGTCATAAAGTAACACAGGAGGGCGTCGAAAGGCAAAGCCGCTCAGGGAAGCTGCAAGGCGCCCGCAGCGGAGATCTGACGCTCTTTTCCCTCGAAATCGCTGGTCAGTTCGAAGCGTTTCCCCTGATCGTCCTCCAGAGGGGAAAGGACTTCTGCCTGTCCGATGGCCGGAGAGCGGTCGGTCAGGTGGAAGTCCTTTTTGTCGGGATCGGCGAAACCGGAGAGGTCGGAAAGCCAGGTATTCCGGTTATTCAGGATGCCCTTGGGAAAGCGCTGATCCTGACGAGGATGAACGAGGTTGTTCACCACCTCGGCCGACAGGTTCCGGCCCTCGAAGGAGAAGGCGCGGGCATTTCCGATCAGGGTGTTTTGGGCGAAAAGGACATCGCGTGGTCCGTCGTCCTGGTCCCAAATGCTGCAGCCGACCCCCCTGTTGTCGTAAACGAGGTTGTTGTAGACCCAGATGTGGTGCGTTTCATAGTTCTTCGCCTCGGAGGAAAGCATGATGCCATGCTTGTTTCCGAAGACGCGGTTGCCGCAGATTCGGAGGTAGCTGGCTCCGTCGACGTAGATGCCCGGGGTCCCGGCGTGGTCGTAGACCGCGTTTCCCATGACCAGGCCATGCGAGGCACCGAGCCAGATATCGATGCCCTCGGTCCGGTTGGCGTAGACCCGGTTGCCGGTAATGGCGAAACCGTCGGCCGTCAGGCTGATGGCCTGGCCGTTTCCCTTTCCGGCCTGCGTCGCGTGGTGAACGACGTTTCCCTCGACCTCGATGTCGCGGAGCATGAAACCGAGGGCTTCCGTATGATTCGTCTGGTAGGAAGTGTGGGTACAGATGGCGTGGCGTTCAATCCAGGCGACCTCGCATCCCGAGATGGTCACGTGGTTTGCGGCGATGACGATGCCGCTGTTCTTGGAATGGACGACTCCCAAGTTCTCGACCCGAACGAAAGGATGTCTCACCTCGAAAAGGCCCTGGTTCTGATCCTCTCCGACCTCCCAGGAAAGATTGGAGCCGTCGAGCACCGTCGAACCGGCCACTCCCCGGAAGGTGATCTCTTTTCCGAGCTCTCCCGCCACCTTGGTGATGACCTGTTCGTCATAGGTGCCGCCGGAGATCAAGACGAGGGTCCCCGGAGTCGCACGTTCGGCCGCGGCCGAGATGCTCCTCAGCGGGGCTTTCTTTGTTCCGGGGTTCCCATCACGGCCTTCGAAGGAAACGTAAAGTACCGGTCCCTCATGAAGGTCGTCGGCATAAACCGAAAGCTTCCGCTCCGGGGAGGCGACCGGCGAAGCATTACAGAAGATCAGGAAGGGTGTCGTCGAGACGAGAATGAAGAGGGATAGGGCTTTCCACATGAAGGCTTTTTTCAAGAGGACCTCCTAGCGCATGCACTTCCTTGCCAGCGATTGCCCCGGCCAGTCCCCGACGAACAAGCGCGGGAGTTGTTGGTTCTCGTTCCAGGAGTGTGCCTGTCGCCACAGGGTGGAAGCCGTCTTGGCGAAGTGACGGCGACAAATCTCGACGGTCTGGGGACCATAGTCCTCACGGTCCCCGAAGGGATAGGAAAAGAAGGGCACCGTCTCTCCCAGCCAGGCCTCCAACTGATTCCTGGAGCCGATGATCTCTCGCTCCTGTTCCTCGGACGTAAGGTTCGAGAGACGGGTGTGAGTGATGGTGTGCGCCCCGATGGTCACCCAGGGGCTCGAGGCAAGGTGTTTCAGCTCCTGAAGCGACATGGGACGATGGGTGGGCCTCCCCGCCGCCCCCAGGCCAGACCACTCCCGAAGTTGGGCCAACCATTCCTCCCGGCGGGAGAAACCAATCCGTTTCATCAGGGCCTGCATCTCCTGGTAGAAGGTCCTCCGCTGTTCGGCTTCCTTGGTGGGCCAAAAGGCGGCGAACTCGGGGTCATCCAGTAAAAAGCGCTCCGGAAGCTTTTCCGGCAAGAGGATGAGGCGCTCCAGGTCGTCCCACCAGTACTCCCGATCGCTACCGATGGTTCCGGTGCTGATGAAGAAAATCGCCGGGACCCCGACCTCTTCCAGGATGGGCAGGGCCTCCAGGACATTGTCGGCGTAGCCGTCATCGAAAGAAACCAGCGCGGAAGGCCCCGGGAACCAGGGTTCTTCGAAGCGACGAACGTGGAAGCGTTCTTTGAGGAAAAGGATTTGCTCCCTGAAATGCGCCGGAGAAACCGCCAACGCCAGGGGATCGGAGGGGAGATCGGTCACGCGATGGTAGAGCAAGACGTTTGCGGGGGGATCGATAAAATTGAGCAACCGATTTTTCGGGATCTCGTAAAGCCTTTTTCCGACATTCAATAATTTCTTTAGGCTACTTTGCATGGCTTTTCCTCCGCATCTCATCGGCTATGAAGGTCAAACTTAGCGTGGTCCCCCCTAAAAGGCTCGGGCGAGGCGACGAAAANNCAGAAAAATTTCGTCGCCTCGCCCGAGAGGAACCGGTCTGTTTGATTCGAACCTATTGGAACTCGTGGGCCCCCGCATCGGGGTAGCCGTTGACCACTCGAGTGCGACCGGCGAAATCCTTCGTCACGCTGAAGGTACGGCCTTGATCGTCCGAGAAGGTGGGGATGGCCTTCCCCTTGTTGATGGCAGGCGAGCCGGAAGCGAGGGCAAAGTTCTTGCTCGAGGCCCCGACGAAGCCCGTCAACCCCGTGATGGTGGTGTTGTCGTGGACGTTGATGGAAGAGTTGGAGCTTCCATTGGCGACGGCCTTCTGGGGAGCGTAGATGAGGTTGTTCATCGCCTCGGCCGAGAGGGATGAGCCCGAGAAGGCCAGCCCGACCGGGTTGCTGACGATCGTGTTGTTCGCTATCAGAATGTTGGTCGGCCCGGTGTTCGGATCCCAGATTGCAAATCCCTGCTCCCGGTTGTCATAGAAGCAGTTGTCGTAGACCCAGAGGTGGTGCGTGGTGTAGTTGCTGGCCTCGGAGGAGATCACGATTCCATGCCGGTTGTTGTAGGAACGGTTGTTGTAGATGCGCACGTAGGAAGCGCCATCCACGAACATGCCCGTGGAGGTGGTGCAGTTGTAGACGGTGTTGCCGAACACCGCCCCGTGCTTGGAGCCGAGCCAGATGTCGATCCCTTCCTTTTGAATGTCGTGCACGCTGTTGCCGCTCACCGTGAAGCCGTCGGCAATCAGGCTGATGGCCTGGCCATTGTTCCCGAGCACGGCATGATGGACGTTGTTGTTGCTGATGGTGACGTTGCGGATGTTCTTGCGGTACGAATCCGGTGCATTGGTTTGGTAGCTCGTGTGGGTGCTGATCGCGTGGTGCTGTATCTGGGAGACCTCGCAGCCGTTCACGGTGACGTTATCGGCCGAAAAAACCACCCCGCTGTTCTTGGAGTTGGTGATCTTGAGTCCGTTGAGACGCACGTAGGGATGCCTGAACTCGAAGAGCCCCTGGTTTTGGTTTCCGTTTATCGCCCAGGAAAGCTTGGAGCCGTCGATCACGGCGGTCCCGTTGTAGCTCTTGAAGATGATTTCTTGCCCGGCTGCTCCCGCGACCTTGGTCACCACCTGCTCGTAGTAGGTTCCCCCCGCGATGAGGATGGTCGTGCTGGGCTTGGCCTTTCCAGCCGCGGCGGAGATGGTCCGCAGGGGGGATGCCTGAGTCCCCGAATTCGAGTCGTTCCCCGTCGTCGAAACATAGAGGAAGTACAGCGAAGCGGCGGTTGGAATCGGATCGGGATCGGCAATGGGATCGAGGATGGGATCGAAGGTGGGAGCGATGCTCGGAACGCTGGTGGGAGCGATGCTCGGAGCGATGGTGGGAGCGGGGGTGCCCTTCTTGCGGCGCTGTTCCGTGTAAGTGGCAGAATCCTGTGGCGAGATCGTCGCCCCCTCCCGGAACGACTCCAAGGGATTGGAGAGACCGCAGCCTATCACCGTCAAGCTCGAAGCTAAAAGCAGCAAGGCGATCCTCTTTCGGTAACCCTTCATCAACACTTCCTTTCAAGTAAAGCAGACATCGAGATCAACTGTAAAGAAACATCTTTTCAGGAAAAAGAAGGGAAGAAGACCGCTTTGTTTCATCTCAAGGAGGAAAGAAACGAAAAAATGCGATCGATCTGCCATTCCGAGCAACCCTCGCTCGACCGTAGGATGGAAAAATTCCTGTCGAAAAGGAGGAGGCATGAAGCGGAATCGAACCATCGTTTTCTACCTGGATCGTCTCGAGATGGGGGGGGTCGAGCGGATTGTCCTGAACCTGATCAAGGGAATGAAGGGCAAGGAATGGACCCCCAGGCTGGTGCTGAATCGGCTCGAGGGCGCCCTGCTGAAAGAGTTGCCGTCGGAGGTTCCTCTTCACTCGTTGAACGCGCACCATCTCCCCTCGGCAGTACTATCCCTCGCACGCTTTCTGAAGAAGGAACGTCCCGCGATCCTGGTTTCCCAGAGAGCCTACCTCAACGTGATCGCCGCCGCGGCGATCCAACTCAGCGGTCGAAAAACCAAACTGGTCTTGACGGAGCACACCCTGCTCTCCGAATGGTGGAAGGATAGCCGGATGCCCCAAAGGCCGATAGATCGCCTGCTTTGCGGGCTCTTGCCGATGATCGGCCGGATGGCGGACGCCGTGGTCGGGATCTCGCAGGGCGTCGCCCGGGAACTCGAAAAGACCCTCAAGCTACCCCGAGAAAGAATCCATATCCTCTACAACCCCATCATCCCCGAGGATCTCGAAGAAAAAATCGTTCAACCCATCGTAGAGCCCTGGCCGAAGGATGAAATCCCCCTCGTTCTCGCCGTCGGCAGGCTGAGCCCCGAAAAGGGCTATGATCTGCTCCTCGAAGCCTTCGCCAAGCTCAAGAGCGAGGCCAGGTTGGCCGTCATCGGGAACGGGCCCGAGCTTCCCCGGCTCGAGGAGCTCGTTGCACGCCTGCGATTGAGCGAAAAGGTCTTCTTTCTCGGCTACCAATCGAATCCCTTCCCCTGGATCGAGCGCGCCGACTTGCTGGCGCTCTCATCCGTCCTGGACAGCTTCCCCACCGTCCTGGTCGAGGCCATGGCGCTCGGAAAACCCATCGTCGCCTTCGACTGCCCCCATGGCCCCGGGGAGATCATCCAGCATGGAGAGAACGGCCTGCTCGTTCCTCCCAAGGACCCCGCAGCACTCGCCCGATCGATGGAAAAGGTGCTCGGGGATCCCCCTTTGGCCCTTCGTCTGGGAAGAGGAGGACGCCTCCGGGCGCAGGACTTCCGCTTCGAAACGACCGTTCGTGCCTACGAGCGGCTCTTCCAGAACCTGCTCGACAAATAGAGCGATCCTCGATTGCCTTAGTCCCCTTTTATCCGGGTTTTCCCCTGGATTCCCGCCTGCGCGGGAATGACGGCTGGTGTTTCGTCCCTCAGAGAATTGCTCCAAGTCCCTCGTCCTTGAAAGATTTCTTTCGGAGGAGAAACAATGAAAGCGAAGTTGCTCGTCATCTGCTCGCGCGAAATCCCCTTTCCTCTCATCGCCGGCTTCGGCTTGCGCATCTTCCATGCCGCCAAGCAACTTTCCAGCATCTACGACGTCGACCTGCTCTTCATGAGCCGGGGCAAGGTGGAACCGGAAAGCGTCCGGATGCTAAAAAGCGTCTTCCGCAACGTCTTCTGCTTCCCCTATCCTCGGTACCGCTACCTCGCCAACGCCACCAAGGGGATTTTTTGCAAAGAGCCCATCCAGGTCCATTACTACACCTTCGAAGAGGTGCGGCGCTGGCTCATGGCCAACCAAGGGGATTATCAGGCCATCCTGGCGAACCACATCCGGGTAGTCGAGATGCTCCACGGGCTATCGGTTCCCGTGGCCCTCGACCTGCACGACGCCATCTCCCTCAACTACGAACGGGCCATCCCCAACGTTCGGGGGCCCTGGCGCTGGCTGTATTCCCTGGAAAGAGATCGCCTGCTCAAATACGAAGTGGAAAGCATCAATAAGCTGTCTCGCTCCTTCGTGGTCTCCGAAGTCGATCGCCAGCACCTCATCAGCCATGGGGCGGATCCCGCCAGGATCCTGACGGTCCCACTGGCCGTGCCCGACGCGGCCTTCGAGCGTTTGCCCTACGAGGGGGCGCAAAACGATTCGATCGTCTTCCTGGGCAAGATGTCCTACCATCCGAACAAGGACGCCGCAAGCTTTCTGGTCCGTGAAGTGCTCCCACTGGTTCGGAGGGAAGTCCCGAACTGCCGCGTTTCCATCGTCGGAGCCGAGCCTCCCCGCGAAATCCAGGAACTCGCCAACACTCCGGGCGTGGAGGTGACCGGCTTCGTGGAGGACCCCTACCTCTACCTCGAAAAAGCGAAGGTCTTCGCCGCCCCGCTCCGCTTCGGAGCCGGAGTGCAAACCAAGGTCCTGGAGGGAATGGCGTTGCGCAAGGCCATCGTGACCTCGGGGATAACCGCCGCGGGGATCGGGGGAAGGGACGGTTCGGAGTTCCTGATCGCTGACGGGGCGGAGAGAACCGCCGCAGCCATCATCCGCCTCCTGAAAGAGTCTTCCTTGCGCGAAAGTCTCGGCCAGGGCGCCCGGAAATGGATCGAGGACAACTTCACCTGGAAAAAAGTCGGGCAATGCTTCCTCGATGAACTGTCTTCCCTGGAAGGGGAAAAACAAAGGCACCCGGCTTGAGGCCGGGTGCCCCTCGACTTTGGCCCTTTGAGCAGTCGAGGCAGAGATGTCTCGGCTAATTTTTTATGTAAAGAGAGAAAGCGTTGTGGGATAATCATCAGAGCATCCATGATCACCCTTCCGTTGATCACCCTTCCGTTCGTGCTGAGGTATCGAAGCACTACTTCTTGGGGGCTCTGCCATGAAGCCATTCCGGGCTTACATCCTGCGTTGTGCTGATTCAAGCTATTACGTCGGTCACACCGATGACCTTGACAAACGGATTGTTGAACGCCAGGCAGGAAACGGAGGCTACACTNNAAGAAGTCCAGAGAATCGCCTGGGGCGGAACGTGTCAAGTAGTTTGAGACAAGTTTCTTGAGAATTTACTGAGTAGCCTCCTCCAGGGCTACTTGACGAGCCGGTGGATTGATCCAGGCGGCTTCGGGTAGAGGGGTGACAAGAGGCGCCTTGCGGACGAAGCGCTCAGGGTGGTTTTTGAAAGCTACATCCATGACTACTTGCCGATTTTCCAACCTTTCTACCGCACGGCCATAGTGAACATCATTTGGGGTAAGGTAGGCGATCCCGGAGTGCCTGTGCTCGCCGTTGTACCAGCTGAAGAAGTTGCGGCAAAACGCCTTCGCATCTTCAATAGAACCGAAGCTCCTTGGGAAGTCCGGTCGATACTTCAAGGTCTTGAAGTGCGCCTCCGAGAAAGGGTTGTCGTCCGAGACGTATGGACGGGAGTGGCTTTTGGTAATGCCCAGGTCGGCCAGTAACTGCGCGGTACCCTTCGCGATCATGGGGCTTCCTCGATCGGAATGGATCACCAATTCCCCCGGCAAGATATTTTGTTTCTCGCAACTTTCATCGATCAGGAGCTGGGCCAGACCCGCGTTTTCTCGATCTGCGACCATCCATCCCACGACGTTGCGGCTGAAGATGTCGATTATCACGTAGAGGTAGTGGTAGGTCCATTTGATGGGCCCCTTCAGCTTGGTTATATCCCACGACCACACTTGATTGGGAGCGGTAGCGAGCAGCTCCGGCTTCTTGTATTCGGGGCGTCTCGCCTGTCGTCTCCGTTCCCGAATTTCATCCGCCCCGGCCAGGATCCGGTAGACCGTCCTGGTCGAACAAAGGTAACGTCCTTCATCCAGCAAGGTGGCAACAACGGTGGCAGGGGCCTTGTCCACGAACCGTTCGCTGTGCATCACCTCCAACACGGCCTTTCGCTCCTCTTCGGCAAGGGTTCTCGCCGGCTTGGGGCGAGGGGGCCTCGGGGTAAACTCCCGAGGGCGGATGCGCCGGTAGTACGTGGCACGGGCTACCCCGAGCTTATCGCAGGCTCGGGTACGCCCGACCACGGCCCCTGCCTCCTGGACCATCGCGATCACTTGCTCTCCGTGGGCTCTTGAGGTTCGAGAGATATCCCCAAAAGCCCCGAGAGTTTTTTTTGGACGTCGATGATTACCCCCGCTTTCATAAGTTCGGTCTTCAGGCGTTCATTCTCCCGTTGAAGGCGAGACAACTCCAAGTCCCTTGGGTCTACCTTGACCTTGGGACCGCGTTTCTTCGCACTGAATGCAAGGAGTTCGGCTTGACGCAGGCTACGCCGCCATTCGGCCAGATGGGAGGAATATATTCCTTCCCGTCTCAGCAAGGCACCAACTTCGCCTGGCAGCGTGCATGCATCCGCTTCACGAACGATCCGACGCTTATACTCGGCGGTAAATCTTCGACGTTCGGTCTTTGGCTCGACTTCGGGATTGGGCATGATGGCAACCTCCGT
>DOBT01000167.1 GCA_003503675.1 Cyanobacteria bacterium UBA8530
TCAACCACGACATAAGGATCGCCAGTCAGTTCTGCTTCGACCACGGCGACCAGGCCGACGCCAGCTTCTTCTACAACGACGATGCCAACAAGACCACGCCCACTTTCCAGTTCCAGAAAATGCTGGCCCAGCACTGGGGCGATCAGGTCCTGAAGACCGAAAGCCAAAACATTCCATCGATCCACGTTCAAGGGGCCGACGATTCCGTCGAAATGCCGAAACTGACCTTCACCGCCGCCCGCGGCAAAGACAAAAAGGTCTTCGTCATGGTGGTGAACCGCACCAACGACTCGGATGTCACGACGAAGATAGCCACCGGCCTGGATTGCACGGAAGGAAAACTGCATCAGCTGAAGGGATCGAACGGCTGGGACTCCACGGACGCCGCGGTTTCGACGAAAACCGTCGATCCATCAAAGGCTCTTTCCTTTCCCAGGGCATCGGTCTCCATCCTGGAAATCCAACTCCAATAAAATAAATAAAAATGATAGCCCTTCTCCCGAGCGGGAGGAGGGCTATCATTTTTATTTATTATTTTTTTCAGCCGACTTGGAGGATGGAGTCATTGCAGCTGACCTTATTGAAGAGGGCCCGGTCGATGATGGCTTCGTGGTCGTCCTGGTGAATTTTGCCCTGGCAGTGGTAGTCGCCGGTATAGAAAGGATTCTCGAGGATGGTTTTGACGGTGTTGGCTTGCCAGCGGCCGCCGCGCTTGGTGGCGATCGCATCGCTGGTCAAATCGTTGGCGATCTGGCGCAGGGACCGTCCCTGGGCTCTCTCGCGGAAGATGCGCTTGATGACGTTGGCTTCGTTTTCGTTGATGGCGAACTGGTTGGACTTCTCGTTGAGGGAGTAGGCGAACGGGCAAGCTCCGCCGTTGTGCAGCACTTCTCGGGCTCTCACGAAGGTCTTGGCAGCTTCCTGCTTGGGGGCGCGGACGCAGGAGCGGATCTGGGGGATGGTGACGAACATCCTGAGCAGCTGTTGGCCCTCGGGACGGGTGGTATCGATGTTTTCGTCCACGCTGACGAGTCGGATAGAGCGGAAGGAGAACTCCGAAAGGACCGTCGCCACGTCGTGGAAGCGGCGTCCGAAGTTGGAAAGGGAGCGGACGATGACGGTCATGGGCTCGCCTTCGATCAGGTCCTTCATGGCGGGGCGCTCCAGGGCGGCGCCCAGGGTGCCGGCGTCGACCACGAAGTCGCCCATCTCGAGTCGGTTCGCCTGGCAATAAGAGGCGATCGCCTGCTTTTCGGCTTCGATCTCCGCGTTGGCGTGCTTGGAAGAAGGGTGGACCCAAAGATATCCGACGACTTTACTCATCTTCCCGCTCCTTCGTTCCAAAACTCGACGCGACGACCCGATATCATTCTTGTCGTTGTTTACATGGAGATCTTGTCAATCCGGAGTTAAGAGGGCTTTAATTTTCAGGGGGATCGAATTTAAAGTTTCGAATCCTCAGCGGAGGTCGACCACGGTGACGCCGTCGCCGCCCTCGCCGCTCTCGCCGGGACGGAAGGACGCGACATAGGGGCTGTCCTTGAGGTATTCGCGAATCCTCTTGCGGAGCACCCCGGTGCCCGCCCCGTGGATGACGGTGACGGACTTGACCTCGGCGCCGTAGACGGTGTCCAGGTATTGCTCGAGCTCGAAGAGGGCATCCTCGGTGATCCTTCCGCGCAGGTCGCAACTCAGCGTCGCCTGGCGACCGGAATAAACGGGGGTGGGGGAAAGCACCGCCTCGCGCATCTTGCTCATCTTCTTGGGCCCCCCGAGGCTTTCCTTCAGCGGGGAAATCTCCTTGAGGTTGGCGGAAATCTTCATGGGCCCGATCGCCAGGGAAAGGTTGCCGGCCATATCGGGCAAAGACACTATCACTGCGTTCTGGCCCAGCTTCTCCAAAAAAACCAGATCGCCTATTTTCAGTTCCTTTTTGACGGGCTTGGCTTTCTTTTCCTGCGCCTGGATCCTCTGGAGGATCATCGACATCTTGCTCTGGGCCTTCTCGGCGGCCTGTCCGGAGCGGCTGCTTTGAAGCTCCCGGATGGTCGAAGAGATTTCCTCCTTGGCATTTTTCAACTCGGAAGCGATCTCGACCAGGGCTTTTTCCCGCAAACGAGCTCTTTCTTGCTGCCAGGCTTCGTTCTTTTTCTCGAACTCGGCTTCGAGGCGGCTCGCACGGGTCATGGCCTCTTCGGCCTCTCTTCGGGCGAGGATGGCCTGAATCTTTTCCTCCTCGAGGTGCTGGATCAACCTGGCCGATTCCTGATTGCCGGTTTCGGCGAGTTCGAGGGCGCGGCCGACGACTTCGAGGGGCAGCCCCAACCTCTTGGCGATGTTGATGGCGTTGGATTGGCCGGGGACCCCCATCAACAAGCGGAAGGTCGGAGAAAGGGTTTCGTTGTTGAACTCCACCGAGGCGTTCTCGAAACCGGGAACCGAGAAAGCCAGGCGCTTCAACTCTCCGAAATGGGTGGAAGCGACGGTTTTGGCCCCCCGCCCCTGGAGGGTCTCCAGGATGGCGCGTGCCAGGACGACTCCCTCGGAAGGATCCGTCCCCGCCCCGACCTCGTCCAAAAGCACCAGAGAGCGATGATTCACTTTTTCCAGGATGCCGATGAGGTTGCGCAGGTGGCCGGAGAAGGTCGAGAGACTCTGGGCGATGCTTTGTTCGTCCCCGATGTCGGCGAAGATTTCCGAAAAGATCCCGATCTGGCTGTTGACGTGTATCGGGGGATGCAGGCCCGCCTGGGTCATGAGGGTCACCAGTCCGAGAGTTTTCAGGGTGACGGTTTTTCCGCCGGTATTGGGTCCGGTGATGAGCAGGGTGGAGGCTTTTCCGCCCAGCTCGAGGTCGACGGGGACCACTTTTCCGGACATCGCGAGCAGCGGATGACGGGCCCCGTAAAGGATGGTGTGACCTCGGGCGTCCAGGCGGGGGCAGACGCCGTTCAACTGAAGGCTGAAGCGGGCCTTGGCGACCGCGAAGTCGATCTCGGCCAGGGCCAGGCAGGTGTACTCGATCTCGTCGGCAGAACGAGCCGAAAGCTCGGACAGGCGCATCAAGACCTTTTCGGCTTCCTGCCTTTCCTGAATCCTCGCCTGGTTGAGGTTGTTGTTCATCTCGACCACCGAGAGGGGCTCGATGTAGAGGGTCACGCCGCTCGCGGACTGATCGTGGACGATGCCGGGCACTTGCGACTTGGAGTCGGCGCGCACGGGAAGCACGAAGCGATCGCGCCGAATGGTGACGATGGGCTCCTGAAGAGCCGAGCCGAGAGAGTGGAGCATGTGTTGAAGGCGATCGCGCAGGCTGCTGCCGAGTTGCTTGACCTTGGAGCGGACGTGCGCCAGTTCCGGACTGGCGGCATCGGAGACCTCCCCCGAGGCATCGAAGCAACGGTGAATTTCGGTGCGGAGGGGATCGAGCGGAAGGATGGGAAGGGAAAGGTCCGCCAGGGTCTCGGAACCGTCACGACGCTCTTCGAGGAAATTTTTCAGACGCTTGGCCGCCTGAAGGGTGTCGGCGATCTCCAGCAAGGAGCTGCCACTCAAAGTGGCGTCCTGCCGCAGGCGCACCAGGGAGTGGCGCAGGTCCCGGATCCCGCCCAGAGGGAACTGGGCGCCGATCTCGAGGAGATCCCGCGCTTCGGTGGTGATCCTCAGCTCGAGGGAAATGCGCTCCGCTTCGTCGAAAATCTCGATCGCGCGGCAGCGGTCCTTGCCCCAGGCTGAGCTAGCGACTGCGGTGAGGGCATCGACGATGAGCGGCCATTCGAGAACCCGATAGGTATGTTGATCCATCTTATTTCAATGCCCCGAGAAAATAAAAGAAGTTACTCGTCGTTGCCCAGGCCCTTTTTCAGGGAATCCAATCCCTTGAGCCCCTTCATGTCGCCATCGGACATCCCCCTGGTCAATTCTTGCACGGACATGACCTTGGCACCCTTGGGGGGCAGGAAGAGAGAGGCAGGCGGGGTGGTGAATTTGAAATTCTGGAAGAGAACCTTCGAGGCCTGACCGCTGCGCTCTTTCGTCACCACCTTGAGGGGAACGTGTTTCGTTTTCCATTCCCAGGTGGTGATGGTGCGGCCGTCGTTCTCGTTGAGGATCTCGGTCACGTCGCAGGGCTTGCCGTCGAAAGTCGATGACCCCAGCTTGCGGGTGGTGTAGCGGGGGGTCTCGGTCTTGAAGATCTCCTCGTCGAGTTCCTCGATGCCGGTCTTGACGGGACTGGCGTTGGCGCCCATCGGCATCTTCACCCAGCTGTTGCCCTCGAAGTTGACGTAATACATCTTTTCATGGGTGCGGGCGATGTAGGCGGTGCGCGAGGAAGCTCCCTCGATGCGAATCTTGCCCGGAACGTAGTAGATGTTCATGACCCGGTCCTGGCCCACGTTGGCGTCCAGGAGCATCTGAGCCTGGAAGGGAGGGCTGTCGGCGCCCACGACGTCGGTCAACTGAGAGAAGTCGCCCATGTTCGCCTGGGCGTAAGCGGAACCGGCCATTAAGCCGAGGCTGACAGCAGCGATAGCAAATTTACGCACCTTGAAGCCTCCTATCGTCCAGTAAAAATACCTTTTCAGAATAACACGCTTCGCAGGAGATGGCACCGCGCTGGCGAACGAAAAATTAACGGGGTTTTATCGCAAATTTCGTTTGCGCAAGACAGCGAGGGTGTGCCCTTCGATACCTCAGGGCGAACGGAAATAGGCTGGATT
>DOBT01000020.1:0-7182 GCA_003503675.1 Cyanobacteria bacterium UBA8530
GAAGCGAATAAACCCAAGGAAACGGCCGCTCTCGCCAAGCTGAGCGCCTCCCAGCAGGCTCAGTTCCAGAAGATCGCCAAGGCCATCCCCGAAAGCGATCCCGATGCTCGCCTTTGTCTTCAGGAGATGCTGCTCGACGGAAGGCTCTTGAAATCCAAGGACCTGAGAGGCGGCAACGATCTTTTGTCCAACCTCTCGAAACTCTCGGATGGTCCGATGCAGGCCGATCTGGCCAAGGAAGGCGGCAAACTTCTGGGCGACCTGATCCAGGAGGTCTACGACCCCACCTGCATCAGCCAGGGGTCGAAGGGGACCTGCGGTGCCACCACCGTCCAGATTCTGCTCGCCAAGCAGAACCCCGCCGACTATGCCCGATTGATTTCCGGTTTGGCCTCGCCAAGTGGCAAGGCGATTCTGGCGAGCGGGGCGGAGATCTCCCGCCAGGCCGGTACCGAGAAGGACGACAAGTCCTGCAGGACCCTTGCCACTCGCCTGATGGCACCCGCCTTCATGCAATACGGCAACGGCATCTTCGGCTACAGCAACGAGAAGGACGAAACCAACTACCACATCGTGAAGGCCGGTGGCCTCATGAACGGGCAGTTCGACGGTCTGGCCGAAGCGGCCCTCAAAAAGGATTACAAGGCCGTCATCGTCGGAGTCACGAGCCCTGCTCACTCGGTCCTCAACGACATCGCCAAGATAGCGACCCCCGATAACCCGGTCCCCATCTCCCTGACCTACGGCGGGAACAGATTGGTAAACGATGGCCACTTCGTCCAGATTACCGGGATCAAGGACGGCAAGGCCACCTTCGTCAACCCCTGGGGCAGGGTCGAGTCCTTGAGTCAGGCGGACCTCGAGAAGCACATCATGAGCGCTTTCATCCCCAACCAGAGGGAAGGGCTTCTCGGAACGGGAAGCAACCTCGTCAACGGGGTCGGGCCCGCCATCGGCATCGTCGGTGAACTGGCCGGGGGATTCCTCGACAAGGTCAAGAAGTGGTGGAAGAAGTAGTTTCTCTGCCTCGCAATATTTTTCTTTTCCAGCCAGCCCTGCGATTTCCCGTATTGGTAGTCGCAGGGGTTCTTTTTTTGGCAGGACTTTCCTGGGATCAAGCGCTTTCTTTCAGGTCGTCGATTTCCAGCAGGTGGTACAGTTCGGCGAGGTTGATATCGGTCTTGATTCCGCTCTCATGCCAGTGGCTGCGGCATCCGCAGTGGTCCAGAAGGACGCACTGGGCCGGGATACTGGAGGCCTTCGCCTTCAAGCCGCCCCCTATCAGGGTGGAGACGCAGGCCACCCCCACGATGGCGATTTCACCGGCCGGCCATCCCCGGAAGAGGGAGGACTGGTGCTTCATGAGGATGACCCCGAAGCCCTTCTTCGCGCCGGCGTTTCTCAACTGGTGGACCCGACAATCCGAGTCACAACCGGTACAGCGCAGGCCGAGGGGGGATTCTTTCGCCCGGCATTGCTCCGGGTGGTTGCACATGCAGGACGGCAACAGGACCTCCCGTTTCGGCTGGCGAAGGAAGGCTTCCCGGTAGGCGCGGTTCAGGATCTCCGCTCCGACCATGTTGGCGTGGTATTCGACCCGCTTGCGGCCGCAGGCGATGAGGTCTTCCCGCCAGCGGTATTTGGGATATTTTTCTTCCAGGAAGCGCTCCAGGGGAAGGGTGTAGCTCCCGAGAACTTGCTCGCAGCGGTCCTCGAACCAACTCGCGAAGCCCAGTACGGCCTCCATCTCCTCGCCGGCCTTGGTCGGGGAAAGGCTTCCCCAGTAATTCCGCCAATCCCGAAAGCGGCTCACTTCCTGCTTGAACTCCCCAGTGGCGGAGAGCCAGCCCAACAAGGCATCGAGATGGGGCAAGGTCGGTTGGAAGAGCTCGAGCGAATGGAAAGGGGAAAGGAAAAGCGTTTCCAAAATTCCCCTCAGGCCATCGATGCCGCGCTTCAGGGAAGGAACGCCGTCTCGCAGATTCGACAAGCCCGTCAGCGCCAGGCGCGGAAGAGTGGAGAGCGAAAGGGCCCTGCCGCCGTAAACTCGCCAGATTGTTCCCAGCAACAAGAGTTCGAAGGGGATCTCGAGGGGATCGCGGGAGAGCCCGGAAGGGCTGAGGGAAGCCTGGAAATTTCTTTTCAGAGGCTCCAGGGAAGCGGCTTTATCCAGGACCTCGTCGGTAAAGGAGGCGATATTTTGGTAGTATTGCCCCGAATCGGCCTGAATGTTCCTCAAAGAATAGGTGATCGCCTCATCCAGCATCTTCTTTTCCCCCAAAACCGCTACCTCGTCAATTCTACATCCTATCCTTATGACGAGGGAAAGATCTTCGGGGTTCCGCCGGAAAAAGGCGACAGAGTGTTGTCGGTGAAATGTCGCCTTGTCAGTTTGCTGCGGAGTTTACGTCTTTCAATTCAATCGCCCTGTGGGGGCAATAACGGACGCAAAGGCCGCAGCCGGTGCACTTGGCACGGTCCACCGTTTGTTTTCCCCCCAGGCCGAACATGCCTTTTCCTTCCCTCTGGATGGCCTTTGCCGGGCAGGCNNTTCTCAGAAGACCCAGCTCATTCCGCTGACCAGGGCGAGACTGGGGCTGATCTCACTGAAGCGATATTCCCCCAGTGCCCAGAGTGAACTGCCGAGCAGGAAGGGGTGCCTTCCCCCGAGCGAAAGCATGAACGAAGGGAAGACGAGGTCATCGAAGGTTCGCTCCCACTCCGCGGTTCCGTCCAGGAAGAGGCGCAGTTTCCAGAATTTCCGCATCAGCCCGCCTTTTCCCCAGCAGCCCAGGCTATCGGAGGTCCTGAAGCCCCCCGCTTCGGCCTTTCCCACCAGTTCCAGGGGCAACTTTTTCTCCGCGCTCAGCCAGAGGGAATAGGTCGGCGAAAACACGGATTGGCCTTCGAGCGAACCGTCGAGAAAAAGGTCGAAGTCGGGCAAGACGTCGTAGCTGGCCAGTTCGAAGCCCCCGTTGCCCCAGAGCGACGTGGGGAAGGATTTCAGGCGTCCGAAGAGAGAGAAGACCAGATCCGGGTTCAAGTAGACGTCCTGGCCGAAGCCCGCCTGGACGGAGCTGCGAAAGACCGTGGAAAGGCGTGAGGAAACGGGGCCGCTCTGAACCCCGAGATCCGCTCCGACCACTCCGTAGGGCTTGTCGAATTCGAGGCCCGACGCCGGTCCCGCGGAAAGAAAAATGACCAGGAAAGGCAGAATCCTTTTTTTCAAGGGCGGACTCTGGGGAGGGGCTGCTCCTCGCGGTTTTCTTGTCGCAGCTCTCGCCTTTGCTTGTGGTCCTCCATCTGGCGGTCCCGCCGTTCCTTCTGCAACTCGTTCAGCGGGGGACGGCGATCGAGCCGGTCGTTCAGACGTTGCCTCGGATCTTGGCGCGGGTCCCTCGTTTTTCTGAAGCGGTCGAACCGCTGCATTCTGTCGAGGAAGCGGCGCCCCTCGATCATTTCCTTGTTCCCGGCCCTTTCGAGGCGCGACAACCGCCCCCGGTTGATGCTGACGGCATGGCCGCCCGCCACCTCCACCTCGCCCTGGTTGGCATCCCGAACCGCGACCAGGCCTTCCTGGACGATGACGCGCGAATCCAGGCCATCATGGCTGACGCTCAGTACCGTGCCCCGGATCAAGGCCGTGGTGGTGGGGGTCTTCAAAAAGGAATCCCCCTTGAGGGCTTTGACGAAGTGGCTCCATACCTGACCCAGGTGGACGAAAAAGCCCTTTTCGTCCAACACGGTCACTTCCGCCAGGGAAAGCAGTTCGAGGGTGCTCCCGTCTTGACGTTCGATCAACGCCGTCGACTGCTCCGATGTCCTGACTTGATCCCCGGCAAAGAGCTCGCCGCCGTTTTCGAGGGGGGACCAGTTCGTGGTTCCGCTGCGAAGGACCTCGACCTTACCGCTGTGTTCACCCAGGGAAGCGAGGAAATTCGATGCGCTCGCCCCGCTCGAGGAGAAAAGAAGCAGCGAACAAATGATCAGAAGGAAAAAATTTTTCATCTGATCATTTCCTCCAAGGTGAGACGGCGAGTTGCAGGGCTTTCAGTTTTTTCTTTTTTTTCATTTGAGGGTTTCCTCCAGGGTGAGGGTGCCGAGTTGCAGGGCTTTCAATACGGCTCCGGTGCGCGAGGAAACGTCGAGCTTACTGAAGATGTTGCTGAGGTGCTGCTGTACCGTTCGCTCGCTAATGGAGAGGCGGGTGGCGATCTCCTTGTTGCCCAGGTCATGGGCCGCCTCCTTCAGCACCTCGACTTCTCGGGGCGAGAGGGCTTCCACCGGGGAGCGGGCTTGCGCCAGTACCGACCGTGCGATTTCAGGCTGCAGGAGGGCGGGTTTTCCCTGGGCGACCAGCCGGATGGCCTGGACCAACTGCTCTTCGGTGGCGGTCTTGATCAGGTAGCCGTCGGCTCCGGCCTGCAGCGCTCTCAGGATGGCGCCGTCATCGTCGAGCGCGGAGAGAACCACGATGCCGACGCCCTTTTGTTTTTTCTTGATCTGGCGGGTGGCCCCCGCTCCGTCGAGTATCGGCATGCTCAGATCCATCAGGACGACGTCCGGCGTCAGGAGGGCGCATTGCTCGACCGCTTCCTGTCCGTTGCAGGCCGCGCCCACCACCTCGATGTCCTCGAACTCCTCCAGGATATCGATCGTCCCTTTCCTTACCAGCGGATGGTCATCCGCCACCAGGACTCGAATCCTCATTTGCTTCGACCTTTCTTGGGGAAGAGAAAAAAGAGAGTCGTCCCTTCTCCTGGACGAGAGGAAAGTCGTAAAGTTCCACCCAAGGCGCTTATCCGCATATAGAGACGGTGGATGCCGCTGTGGGCGGTTCCCACGGGCGGCTGGGTAAAATCGGGGACCTCGAAACCCTGGCCATCGTCCCGGAAGGCAACGGAAAGTTGGCCATCCTTCTTTTCTTCCAGCAGCAGGTGGATTTTTTTGGCGNNTTGGCGCCCGAGTGCTTGATAGTATTGTTCAGGCATTCCTTCAGGACCCAATATAGCTCGTTTTCCAGGTCCTGGTCGAGGGTATCCCAGCTCGACACCTCGAGTTCGCCCTCGAAATCCCCCCGGCGGGCGGCTTCCTGAAGCATCTCCTCGACGGCCGGCAGGAAACCCGCGCGTGAGAGGGTGTGAGGGGTGAGATCGCGGCGAACCCTCACGATCTCGTCGAGGACGGCGCTGCCGATCCCTTCCATCTCGGTGAGCTTTCCCAAAACCTCTTCCTTCGAGCGTTCCAGGACTTTCGGGAAGCGTCTCAGGTCCCGAATGAGGGCGACGAGCAATTGCTGGGCCTCGTCATGAAGCTCCCCGTCGATCCGCTCCCTTTGGCGCTTCGATTCCCTTTGCAGTTCGACGTTGTACCACTCCAGCCAGGCATTGCGATCGCCCAACAGCGCGGCTTCTTCCAGGATCAAGCCGAAGACGAAGAGCGTGGCCGCCAAGAAGAGCAGGGGGACCAGATCCAGCCAGAGCCCCCAAAGCAGGGTCACTTGTCCCAAAAAGGAAAGGCAGAAAAAGATCAGGAGCATCCACAGCGTTCTGCGGAAGGGGTTTTGCAGGCGGGGATTCAGGAGCAGGGGCGCCCAGCAAAAGGATAAAAAAAGCAGCAGGAGGGACAGTCCGGGCCAGGGAATCCTTTTCAGTCCTTGGCGGCTCAGGAGGTTGTCCAGGGCGTTGGCCTGGAGTTCGACGCCCGAGATCGGACCGCCGGCGGGGAAGAAGCTTTGATAGCCGGTATCCGGCAGTCCGGCCGCCGTCGCCCCGACCAGAACGAACTTCTCCTTGAAAAAGCCCGCGGGTTTCCCCAGGGCCTCCCGGAAGGGAGTCATTTTGAAGGAGCGCGCGGGACCGACCGGATCGAGGAAGAAGTTTTCGCTCGGGACTTCTTTTTTTCCGACCTTGGCGAGGGCCAGGGCGAAGGCGGGGTAAATCTTTTCTCCCTGTCGTTGCAGGGGCGAGAAGGAAAGCAGGGGGGATTCCTGGAGGGGGCCGAACTGGGCCGAACCCAGGGCCCGGGCCGCTTTTTGATAGATGGGCAGCGGGAACTGCAAATCGAGGCCATCCCCGGAGGCGAAGGCCCGGTAGAGCGGCAGCACCACGGGGCGTTCCCTCATGGCCAGGGCGAAAATTTCGTCTTCCCCGGGGCGGGGGCCTTTCTCGTTGAAGGCGATGTCGAAGCCGACCGCGCTGGCCCCGTCCTTCGCCAACTTGTCCAGGAGCAGCGCGTAGAGGCGGCGATCCCAGGGGAACTGCCCGTATCGGGCCAGGGAGGCCTCGTCGATCGCCACCACCTCGATGAGGGAAGAAGGGGGACGAGGGCCCCTGAGATTCAGCCGAAGCGCGAGAGAAGCGCGTTCAGCCCCTTCGAAGGCCCCGAAGAGGTAAAAAAGCAGGGCGAGCCCCGCCAAGAGGAGGGGAAATAGTTTTTTTTCCTTCATCAGGGATAGCGGAGGTGCCAGCCGTCGGGTCTGGCCAAAAATAGAGCGTGGAAGCTTTCTTTATCGATCTGGTATTCGAGCAAGGCCTGGTCCCCCTCCGAAAAAACTCGCCTGATCCTGATCGTAGCACCCCATCTTTTCCCCCTCATTTCGCTCAGGAGGCGTTCGCACTCGGCCGGACTCGGCGGGGGATCGAGGAGGGTTTCGAGAACTTTTCCGTTTCCGTGTTCGATCGCTTCCCAAAAGGTCTCCAGGGTCTTCCAGGGGGAAAGGAGAAGGGGCGAGAAATGGGGCACCCAGGTCCCGGAAAGCAGCAGGGAAATATTCTTTTCGTTGCGGGCGGCGCCGGCGAGATCCCCTTCAGCGAGGAGGTTTTCTCGCAGGGAAAGGGCGATCCCCAGGAGGGTGGGACGGATCGAGGGGGTATACGGCTCGTAGGAAGGCAGTTTCTCCGCGGGAAAGCGGGAAAGGGCCAGGGAAAGGACGGGGATCGCTTCATCGGGCGAGGATTCCGCCAGGGCCCGGTAAAAGGCCGGGCTGCTGTAGGGATTGAGTTCGATGGCCCTTCGGAAGAAGGCGCTCGCTTTTCGGGGCTCTTTCTTCGAAAGGATTTTCCCCTCGAGGTAAAGCAGGTTGGCATCGAGGGGATTCAGTTTTTGGGCCTGATCGAGCAGGTCCAGGGTTTCTTTCGGATCTTCGGATTGCAGGGCGAGCGCCGCCTTGGTCTTGCCGTC
>DOBT01000020.1:7227-8967 GCA_003503675.1 Cyanobacteria bacterium UBA8530
TTTTTCCTGTTTTGCCAGGCTTTTCCGAAAAGCAGGAAGAGGAAGGAACTGAAGAAAAGGAGGCCGAGGCCGCCCAGTTCGCTGAAAAGCTGGAGGAAGTGGTTGTGGGCGTCGTGGGCGAAGAATCCGGCCCGGGTCTGGTAGGCGGGCAGGGCATCGGAAAAGGTGGAGTAGCCGGTGCCGAGAACGGGGTGCGCGAGGGCGATGCTTTTGCCGTTCTGCCAGAGGTTGGCTCTCCAGACCAGGGAGTTCTCGGTGGGCTTTTTGAGGTTGGCCGGCGCCAGGCTGCTTATCCGGCTCACGGGGTCGTGGCCGTGGCTGAAAACGAGGGTGAGGGTCAGCCCGAGGAGGAGGACGGGCAGGATTTTTTTCCATGAACTTCGGCCGGCCAGGAAGAACCAGACGAGGAGACCGACGAATCCGGCGAACCAGCCGGCACGGGACCAGGTGGCGAACCAGACGGCGATGCCGAGGCCAGAAACCAAGGCCGGAAGCAGTTGAGCGCGAAGTTTTTTTTCCGAGGAAAGGAGGCGGCTGAGGGCGACGGGGATGACGATCATCAGGAAGCCCGCGAGGTCGTTGGTCCGATAGAAGGGGCCTCCCCAGAAGGGATCGGGGTAGCGGAGGGAGTCGTGGACGAAAAGGAGGACGGCGGCGATTTCGACGAAGAGACCGGCGAGGATGACGGCGTCGGCCAGTTTCTTCCTTTCGAGGGAAGCGGCCAGGCAAAAGCCCAGGAAGCAGCAACTCAGCAGCGCCAGCCCTCCCAGGGTGTGGAAGCGGTTGATGGAATAAATCAGGGAAAGGGCGGCCAGGCCGAAGAAGGCGAAAAAAGGAAAATGGCTCTTTTCGAAGCGGGGGGGATCGCGCAGGAGAAAAAGCAGGGCGCAGAGGGCGAAGAGCGCCTGAAAGGTGGCGTTGCGTCCGTAGAGGGGAGCCAGGGCGAGGGCCGCCGCCAGGAAATAGGGGAGGACTTCATCGTGGGGGTCGGGATTCTGCATGACCCCATTGTGGGGAAGGGAGAAAAAAAAAGAAAGGGGGGAAAGGTAACTCCCCCCGATCATTTCATTTCGCCGATTAGGTTTTCTCGGGTGCTTTTTTCTTGCGGCCGGCACGGGAGGTCGAACCGCCCTTGCGTCCGATCGAGGAATAGAACTCCACTCCGCGTTCCTTTTTCACCGCCTCGCCGCCCTTGCGTCCGATGGCGGAGAAGAACTCGGGACCGTACTTTTGCTTGGTGGCTTGGCCGCCCTTTTGGCCGATCTGCTGGAAGAACTCGCGGCCTCTCTCTTCCTTGACCGTCTGACCACCGCGTCTGCCAGCTTCCACCATGCGGATATCGCCTTTGGCCGGTCNNGGTTGCCAACCATTCGATCCGCTCCTTTCAAAACAAGCACTTGGCAGGACGTCATTGTCATGCATTCGGTACTCGATGGAAGGGAAGAATCGAACTGTGTCTTTACGAATCTTTGCCAAGGATCGGGAATGGTGTTTCCTTTTATGAAGCCAAGATAGCATGCGGCCGTCGATTTGTAAACGGGAGCGAGAGTAAAAAAGGACGAAAANNTTTTCGTCCTTTTTTACTCTCGCTCGGCCTTCCGCTTGTCGGAAGCGGACAATATTTGGTTAGAAGTGGAAGAAGTAGCGCAGGACGGTGTAGGCCGTCCAGGCGAGAACTCCCGTGATCGGAATGGTTACCAACCAGGCGGTCAGCATGTTCCCCGCCACTCCCCAGCGGAC
>DOBT01000055.1 GCA_003503675.1 Cyanobacteria bacterium UBA8530
AGAGGACCGTCTTCGTGGTCTTGACCAAGCCGGTCGGGCGCCATCAGTTCCTGCTGGGCAAGTTCTTCGGCCTTGCCTCGACCCTTTTCGTCCTTTGGGCGGCCATGGCCGCCACCTACCTGGCTCTGGTCTTCTTCTTGGCCCATTCCCTTTCCGGGCAAACGTTTCTCGCCTTGTTCTTCATTTTGGTCGAACTGGTGCTTCTGACGGCTCTCTCCCTCTTCTTCTCCACCTTCGCCTCCCCCGTGATGAGCATGGTCTATGTCTTCTCGCTGTTTTTCGTGGGCCACAACTCGGCCACCTGGAAGTTTCTGGCCCAGAAGGCCTCTCCCCTCGTCCGCTTCTTCACCGATGTCGCCTACTACGTCCTGCCCAACCTGAAGGACCTCGATTTCAAGGAAGCCGCGGTCTACGCCCTCTCCGTCGATCCCGTAAGGGTGCTGCAATCCCTGTCCTACGGCATCGCCTACACTTCCTTCCTTTTGGCGGCCGCCGTCATCGTCTTCAGCCTGCGGGAGTTCTGATGAAGCGGAGCGGGATCCCCTATTCGGCCGTCGTTTTCCTGCTTTTGGCCGCCGGCCTGGTTTTTTTCTTCCAGGTTTCCCTGGATCGTTCCCTTCCGTCGGAGCAGGACGAGCGTTCCTACCTCCTCGTCCCCCCCCTCGAGGTGGTCCGCGCGGTCGCTTCCGGCTTCAACACCGTGATAGCCGACGTGTTTTGGCTCGATTTCCTCCAGTACAACGGGGAAAAGTTGATTTCCGATCGCCCCTACAAGGACGAGGTCCACAACATCGGGGCCATGCTCTTCTTCATCACCGACCTGGATCCTCGCTTCACCTTCGCCTACCAGTTCGGCGGTTGGGCGCTGGCGGATGCCTACCAGGAAGCCGATGCGGCCAGGCTTTTGGATAGGGGTCACCGCGCCCTGCCCCGAGACGCCATGATTCCCTTCCAGCGCGGTTTCGTCGAATTCCTCTTCCGCCACGACTACAACGAGGCGGCGCGGTGGTTCATGATCGCCGATCGCTTGCCCGGTTGTCCTCCCAGGGCCAGGCGCATGGCGGCCTCCATGTACGCCAAGGTCAACAAGAAAGACCTTGCCCGGGCGACCTGGCAGGAGATCCTGGACCAGGCCAAGGACCTCCAGACTCGCCGGATAGCCGAGCGACACCTCGAGATGTTGCGGAAGGAAGGAAAAAAATGAGGGCGTTCTTTCTCTTTTTCTCCTTCCTTTACGGCCTCCTCATCGGCAGCTTCTTGAACGTCGTGATCCACCGCCTTCCGAAAAGAGAGTCCGTCGCCTGGCCCGCTTCCCATTGCCCTCGTTGCTTTGTTCCATTAGAATGGTGGGAGAATATCCCCCTGCTCTCTTTCCTAGGGCTCCGTGGCAGGTGCAGGACGTGTAAGCAGCCGATTAGTTGGCGTTACCCCCTGGTCGAAGCGGCAACCGGACTGCTTTTCCTGCTCGTCTTTCATCTCGAAGGTTTCGGGATCAAGGGGATCGCTCTCGCTCTGTTTTGTTCTCTGCTGGTGGTGATTTTCTGGATCGACATCGACGAGATGCTGATCCTGAACGTGCTGACCTTTCCCGGCATCGCCCTGGGACTGGCCTTCAGCGCCTGGAATGGCCACTTCCTGTCGGCCTTGTTGGCCGGAGTCGGCGGCTATGTTCTCTTCGAGGCGATCGCCTATCTTTCCCTCTGGATCCTGAAGAAGGAGGGGATGGGGCATGGAGATACCCTGCTCGCGGCCATGCTGGGTGCCTGGCTCGGGGTGCAAGGGCTGATCGTCGCCCTGTACTTCTCCTTCTTCATCGGAGCGGTCGTGGGGTTGGCGATGCGTTTCAGGAGGGGAAAGAGCGAATACTTTCCTTTCGGGCCTGCCATGGTGATCGGGGGCTTGCTCAGCCTTTTCTGGGGGGCATCGATCGGGCACTGGTATTTGGCCTTGTTCTAGGGGGAAGAAGGATAGATGGATCAAGTCAAGCAATTCGTCGATAGCCTGAAGGCCTACTTCAATCGCGCCGTCCCCATCGGGCTGGACATCACTTCCGATACCATCGTGGTGGTGGAGTTGAAGAAGCAGCGCAACGTCATCTACCTCGAGAACATCGCCGTCGCCAACACTCCGATAGGGGCGGTTCAGGACGGCGAAATCTCCGATCCTGCGGCGGTGGCCGAGGTGATCGCGAACCTGCTGGCCGAGAACGAGATCCAGGCCAAGTCGGCGATTTCGGCCGTCTCCGGTCAGAGCACCATCGTCCGTCCCGTCCGCTTCCCCCCCATGCCGGAGGCGGAGTTGCGGNNAAACTATGAGGCCGAGCGCTACATTCCCTTCGCCATCGACGACGTCAATCTTTCCTTCCAGGCCGTCAGCGAGGTGGAGGAGGACGGGGCTCCCAAACAGGAGATCATCCTGGTGGCCGCCCAGAAGGCCCTGGTCAACTCCTACATCCAGACCGCCGAGGCGGCCGGGTTGATGCTGGAGTGCGTCGACGTGGCCTCCTTCGCCGTGTTGCGCACCATCGCCGACACCGACCAGCTTCAGGACGGCCAGACCTGCGCCCTGATCCTGATCCAGGGCTGGACCACCGACATCAACATCCTGGTTTCCGGGGTTCCCCGTTTCAGCCGCTCCATTCCCATCGGCTACAGCTATTTCCTGGACTCCATTTCCAACAGCCTGGGCCTCGAAGAGGATGCCGCCAGACAGCTCCTGGACGAGATCGACATCGACCCCCAGAACTACGACTCCTCCAAGCCGCAGATCGAGCAGGCCACCGAGATCATCCGGCCCGCCCTGGCCGAGTTGACGGGTGAGATCGGTCGTTCCCTGGACTTCTACCTTTCCCAGGGCACCGATCCGATCGACACCGTTCTCATCAGCGGACGGGGAGCCAACTTGACCAATCTGGACCGCTTTTTGACCACCCGGCTGGGAATTCAGGTGGCCCTGGCCAATCCTTTCACCAAGATAGAGGTCGACGAGAACTCCTTCGATCCGGACCTCCTTTATCCCCAGGCGCCGACACTGGCCACCGCCATCGGCCTCGCCATGAGAGGCGTACAAGGAGCCTATTAGCCGATGATCACCATCAACATCAACCTGGTCGGCGAAAAGGGATCGGAAAAGATAAAGCTTCCGGTCGACGTCGACGCGGACATGTTGGGCTTGGTGGGAGTCGGGGCGGCGGGCTTCATCCTGGCCCTGCTCATTCCCTTCTTCTTCAATTTCGTCGTGGACGGAGTCCTGCTCGCCCGGGCCGCCCGCGAAAGCGAACGCCTGAAAGGGGTCCTGGGCAAGAGCTCCGGTGAGATGGCCAAGATCGGGGAGTACCGCACCCACCTCCGCGCCCTGGAAGAGGAGTACAACCTCTTGAAGACCCTGGTCGGCCAGGGGGCCATCTGGCCCTCGATCCTCGAGGAGTTGCGAACCCTCATCCCGACGGACATGTGGGTGACCAACGTCGCCATCGGAGGCAACACCCTTCGGATCACCGCCCGGGCCCTCAACTACAAGTCCGTCGCCTATTTCTACACCAACCTCCAGAACGCCAGAAATTTCGGCAGTCCGGTCCTCGGTCCCATCTCCTCCAGGGGGGGGACGGAGGAGAAGGGGAAAGTCGTTCCCGTCGGCAACCAGAGGGCGATCGATTTCAACGTGAACTGCCAGGTGCTCTCGCTGCAGGGGACTTCCATGAAGAATGCCGGCGCCGCGACCGAAGAGAGTAGCCAGTAATGGAAAACATCCAGATCTTCAACCGAACCATCACCCTGGAGCAGATTCGCATGGGCATCATGGGGACCTGCGGGGCCCTGTGTCTTTGGATGCTTTATTCCCAGACCTTCCCCAAGGTCCAGGATTACCTCGGCAAGAGAGCCGAAAACGAGCTGAAGCGGAAAGAAATCGAAGAAATGAAGCGCGGGACCCGCAACATGGCCCAGCTTCAATTCGACCTCACCCGGGTCAGGCACAATCTGGCGAAGGTGAGGGATCGCTTCCCGCCCAAGGCCCAGATCCTTTCCACCCTCCTGGTGGACCTGGCCGATATCTTTCGGCAATGCGACTGCGAGTTGAGCAACTTCGGGCCCGGCGAGCCCCAACCCCTCAACACGGGAGCCGCCGGGGAGATCACGCGGGACCTCTCCCTCCTTCCGGTGCAAATTACCGCTCGGGGTTCTTATTCCGCCCTGATCACCCTCTTCGTTCGGCTCAGCAAATACGAGCGCGTTCTCGACATGCAAGAGCTCACCTTGACCCCGGAGGGCGGTGACGGCTTCTCGAACAAGTTGGGGATCCAGTTCACGCTCACCACCTACGTCTTGAACCGCTAGGAGGTTGACGATGCGCGAGGTTGGCTTCCAGCAGGTGATGGTGGTTCCATTCCTGACCACGGTCGGATTGGGAATCCTCCTGTATGCCCAGAACATCTCCTTTACCGGACCGGTCGGCTTCGCCGCCCCCATCGTCGAGCCCGTCATTCCGGCCATGCGGGTGGTCCGGCCGCTCCGCTTGGCTGCCGCCGAGGTCATGGGGATCGAGTTGCCGCTTCCCGGTTCCCTGGGGCAAGCGGTAGAAGAAAACGAAACCATCAAGGCCACCAGCCAGAAGGAGCTCATGACGCGCGCCCGCGAGAACTCCGGCCGGGAGGACCCCTTCATCCCCCTCTTGCAACCCGATCCCTCCATCGTGGTCCCGCCACCCATCGTGGCCTTGCCGATGCTGGACCCCCTCGAACTGCCGACCATCGACAAGAGAACCGGCAAGAAGTTGGCCGTCAAGCTGAAGAAGAGGACCGTCAAGGTCAAGGTCCGCAATGCCAAGACCGGCCAGATGACCGAGGTGACCCGGGTGATCACCGAGCCGGTGTTCATCGCCGTCGCCACCCCGCCCCCTACCCCGCCGCCCATCGAGGAGCCGGCCTGGAGCGTCACGGGAATCCTCTCCACCGGGCATGACACCCTGGCGATCATCGTCGCCGGAGACGTCAGCCGAGAGGCCAGGGTCGGGGACATCCTCGAGGACAACTCCAGGGTATTGGACATCACGCCCCAGACGATGACCCTCTACAAGAACGGAAAGAAGTTCGTCAAGACCATAGGAGAGAGCAAATGAGCAGCACTTTTTGCCGCCGGATCGGCCGCCTGTTTCTGGTCGCAAGCCTGATCGCCGGAACGGCGGGGNNCGGGGTCCGCTGCCGCGGTCGACGATGTCTCGGCTCTGGGTTCCGAACGCAGCGCCGGATCCAAGGGAAAGCCGAAGCTCCTCAAGAACCCGACCTTCATCACCATCAAGATGAACAGCGCCGACGTCCGGACGGTGCTCGAGATCATGGCCCAGAAGGCCGGCATGAACCTCCTCTTCGACGATTCCGTCCAGGGCAAGATCAACCTCAACCTGCGCGCCACTCCCCTCGATGAAGCCCTCTCCCTGGTCATGAAGATGGCCAACATCACCTACCGCCGGGTCGGTTCCACCATCATGGTGGGGAGCGAGGAAGCCTTCAAGAAGAAGGGCTTCGCCACCGACGAGACCAAGGCCCTGCGCCTCAACAACTGCAAGCCCGCGGACGCCATTGCAAAGATCACCGAGCTTCTGGGCAGCCAGGACATGAAGATGGTGGCCGACGAGCGGACCAATTCGATCTTCGTTTCGGGCTCGGAAGAGAACATCGCCCGCATCCGGGGAGTCCTCGAGGCCATCGACGTTCCGACCCCCCAGGTCGTGATCGAGGTCAAGCTGATCGAGACCTCGCTCAACGCCATCAATCGCCTCGGCATGAACTACGGCTTCGGGGGCTCCAAGTTCGGGGCGGGCTTCAACAACGCCGACAACAACTCCGCCAGTTCGGGACAGCCCCAGTCCGGTAACCCCGCCACCGGCGCCGGTTCCTCCATCACCTTCAGCGCCCTCGGCAACTTCACCGCCAACTTCAACGCCCGCCTGGACGCCCTGGTCCAGGAGAACTCGGCCACCGTCCTCGCCAACCCCCGCGTCTTCGCCCAGGACTCGGTGAAGGCCACCATCAAGCTCGTCAACAAGCATCCCATCGTCAAGACCACGGTCACCCAGACCGGGAGCACCCAGAACGTCGAGTTCCAGGAGGTCGGCCAGACCCTCGACATCACGCCGCACATCGACGCCAAGGGCTACGTCACCCTGGAACTGAAGCCCGAAATCTCGGCCCGCACCAAGGACGTCATCGTCAACGGCAACCCCGTCCCCGTCATCGACTCCCGCTCGGTCGACACCAAGGTCCGAGTCCGGGACAACGAATCGGTGATCATCGGGGGCCTGATCCGCCATGACGAAACCAACGCCATGGGGAAGATACCCTTCCTGGGCGACCTTCCCTTCATCGGCGGTTTCTTCCGCTACCAGAGCAAGGAAAGAAACGACTCCGAGATCATCATCGTCGTCACCCCCCACATCATGACCAAGCTGACGGAAGAGTCGGATATCCCTCAGTAAGTCTTTTCAAGCAGGAGGCTCCGCTTTGAAAGCTCGATCTTTCTTCTTCTTCTTCCTCCTCTCGGGCTTCTGCAGCCTGGTCTACCAGATCGTCTGGCTCCGGCTGGCGATGGCGAGCTTCGGGGTCACCACCCCCATGGTCTCGATCGTCCTCTCCGTCTTCATGGCGGGACTGGCTCTCGGCAGCTGGGGCGCGGGACTCCTGACGAGAGGGGTGACCGACGTCGGGAAGATCATCCGCTATTATGCCCTGGCCGAATTCCTCATCGGAATCTCCGCCCTCGCCGTTCCCCGCGGTCTCTCCTGGGGTAGGCATTTCCTCGCCATGGGAGCCTGGGGCTCTCTGGGCCATTACCTGGGGGCGGGCCTGCTGGTGGCCTTCATTCTATTGCCTTACACCACCTGCATGGGGGCCACCTTCCCTCTCGGCATGGCGGCTTTGCGCAAAACCGCGGATTCGAACCGCTCCTTCAGCTACCTTTATCTGGCCAACGTGATCGGGGCGACCCTGGGCACCCTGATTTCGGCCTTCTTCCTGATCGAGATCCTGGGCTTCCGGGGGACCCTGGTTTTTTCGGCCCTCCTGAACTTCCTGCTCGCCTTCCTCGCCCTCTTCCTCAGCCGTCATCCCTCTCCCGCTTCGAATCAAGAGGATTCGAAGTCCAATCTTCCTTCTTCTCCCCGCATCCTGTTGATGCTTTTCGTCACCGGTCTGGCATCCATGGGACTCGAGGTGGTGTGGACCCGCAAGTTCACTCCCTATATCGGGACCGAGGTCTACGCCTTCGCCATCATCCTGGCGATCTACCTCGCCGCCACCTTCCTGGGCTCTACCCTTTATCGCCAACGGACCGCTTCGAAATCCGGGTCGAGTCTCTTTCTCTGGAGCCTGGCCGGATTATCGGCTTTGCTGTCCCTTCTCGCCACCGATCCCCGACTGCCCGTCGGAGTGGGGTTCGGCCCCGCCGTCCTGCGGGTCGTGCTCGGGGTGATGCCCTTTTCGGCAATCCTGGGTTTCCTCACCCCCATGCTGGTGGACGAGTGGTCCGCGGGCGACGGGGAAAGGGCCGGCAAGGCCTACGCGGTCAACGTCCTGGGCTGCATCCTGGGGCCCCTGCTCGCGGGCTTCCTTTTCCTCCCCCTGGTCGGGGAGCGCTGGTCCCTGCTTCTGCTGGCCCTGCCGTTCTATCTCTTCGCCCTCGCTTTCAAGCCGAAGAGGCTGTCCCTCGTCCTGGCCGCCCTGGCCCCGGTCCTCCTGCTTTTCGGCACCTGGGACTTCGAGGACGTCTTCATCAGGAAGGTGATCCGGAGGGATTACACGGCCACGGCGATCGCCGCCGGCCAGGGCCTGAAGAAGTCCCTCCTCATCAACGGCGTCGGCATCACCAAGCTCACCACCATCACCAAGATGATGGCCCACCTCCCCCTGGCCATCCTGCCCTATCCTCCCCGCAACGGTCTGGTCATCTGCTTCGGGATGGGGACCTGCTTCCGCTCCATGCTTTCCTGGGGCATCCCCACCACCGCGGTCGAACTCGTTCCCAGCGTCCCCGGATTGTTCGGCTATTTCTTCGAGGACGGCCCCGGACTCCTGCGTTCTCCCCTCAGCCGGGTCGTGATCGACGATGGGCGGCGTTTCCTCGAGCGCTCCGAGGAAAAGTTCGACGTCATCACCCTGGATCCCCCCCCGCCGGTTCCCGCGGCCGGGTCCAGTCTACTTTATTCGAAAGAACTCTACGAAGTCGCGAAAAAACGCCTGCAGCCCGAGGGCATCCTCCAGCAGTGGATTCCCGACGGGGAGCCCGCCGCGGTGGCTTCTTTCTGCCGGGCCCTGGGGGAATCCTTCCCTTACCTGAGGATCTTTCGTTCCTGCGAGGGTTGGGGGCTGCACTGCATCGCCAGCATGAGCCCCTTGCAGGATCTCCCCGCGTCCCGACTGGCGAGACGCCTGCCGGCCGGTGCGAAGCGCGACCTGCTGGAATGGGCCCCCCAGGCTTCGCCGGAAGGGCTTTTCGAGAGCGTGTTGGTTAAGGAAGTGGATGTCGAGCAGATCCTGGCTATGCGGCCTCACGCCCCGGCTTTGAGGGACGACCGTCCGGTCAACGAGTACTTCTTCCTCCGGGGGCAGTTGGCCAACATCACCATGCTGTGATCAGCGCCAGCGGAGTTGGAGGCTGCTGCCCAATCCACAGTGGATGTCGAAATCGATCGTTCCGTCGGCGGTTCCGTAATTGGGGCTCCTGTCCTTGCCGGTCTTGATGAAGTCGGGCAGGGAGAGGTTGGAGAGCAGGGAACCGTTGGCGACCAGGCGGATGCCTATTTTCTTGGGAACGACCACCGTGACCTCGCCGATGCCGAGGAGCAGTTTGACCTTGCCTTTCTTCTTGTAGTCGCCCCCGAAGTCGAGGAAATAGCGTCCCGCCCCTCCTTCGAAGGAGAAGTCCTCGAAGTTGCTGTTGCCCAGGCCGTTGACCTTGATGTCGGTGGGACCGGCCTTGAGGTTGAAGTGCTTGAGGGGAACGGGGTTGAGGGTGGGGAAATTGATGCGGGTCTTCGAGGCCCCGGCATCCAGGACCAGGCTTCCCTGGCGAAAACAAACCATGGGGGCGTTGTCCTCGACCCCGTAGCCCAGGTTGAAGGAATAATTTTCCTTGCCGAGTTGGACCCTCATGACCTTCATCGGCTGATTTCCGTTCGGATCGCGAACCTCCGCGTTGACCGGGGTCGCCACCGCCAGGGCGAGGAAAAGTCCTGCAAAAATCTTCATCATTTGCTTATTCTAGCACTTCTCAGTTCTTCAATTGGGGGGAAACGATGGCCATGCCGGGGATCTCGATGCCTTCCCGGTCGAAGGCGTTCTTTATCCTTCTGCGGATTTCCCTGCCCACGTTCCATTGCTCCATCGGCAGGGTCTTGGCCATGAGGCGGATGGAGATGCGGTTGGCTTGAAACTCGTTGACCCCCAGGATGATGGGCTCTTCGAGGATCTTTTCCGGCCATTCGGCGTAGAGCAGCTTGGCTTCCTCGGAAAGGACGAACAGGGCGCGATCGACGTTTTCTTGCAGGGATACCCCGACGTCGACCACCGCTCTCGACCAGCCCTTGGACTGGTTGGCCACCGCTCCGATGGTCCCGTTGGGAATGGTGATCAAATCGCCGTCCAGGTTCCTCAGGCGGGTGATGCGCAGGTTCATGGCCTCGACGATCCCCGATTTGTCGTTGATGACGATCATGTCGCCGACCCCGTACTGGTCCTCGAGGACGATGAAGAAACCGCTCAAAAGATCTTTGATCAGGTTCTGGGCCCCGAAGCCGATCGCGATCCCCAGGATTCCGGCCGAGGCCAGGATGGGGGTCAGGTCGATGCCCACCTTTCCCAGGGTGATGAGGCAGGAAAGGGAAATGAGCAGGGTCTTGATGGTGCTGCGGGAGATGGCCGCCAGGGTTTTGGCTCTCTGGGCCGCCCTTTCGGGTCTGAGGGCATCGGCGGCTCGACTGAGCCTTCGAAAGGCGAAATCGGTCAATCTCACGACCAGGTAGGTCAGGGTGAGGGCGATGAAAAGGATGACCGTGATTTCGACCATCCGGTCGGCGATGTCGGCGAGCGAGTGGAAGGACCGGAGGAGGCGGCTCATAGGATTCGGGCGGTGAACTCGATCTCTACGGGAACCCCCAGCGGCAATTCGAATACTCCCACCGCCGCCCGGGCGTGCTTGCCGTTCTCGCCGAGGATTTGGACCAGGAGATCGGAGGCGCCGTTGATGACCTTGGGCTGGTCGGTGAAACCGGAGGCGCTGGCCACGAAGCCGCCGACCCTGACCATGGCGATCTTGTCCAGGCTGCCCGCGGCCTCGCGCAGGAGGGCCAATCCGTTGAGAGTACAGGTCCTGGCCGCTTGCTGGGCTTCCTCGAGACTCACCTCGGCCCCGACCTTGCCCTTGTGCGTCAACGCTCCCTTCAAGAAGGGGAGCTGGCCCGAAAGGTAGATCATGTCGCCGACCCTGACGTAGGGAAGGTAGTTCCCGGCTGCGGCGGCCAAAGCGGGAAGTTCGAGGCCGAGCTCTTTGAGGCGTTCTTCGATGTTCATTCTCTTCTCCTTTTTTTCGATTATTCAACATAGCAGGTTGACGACCCCTGTCAAGGGAAGATTTTTCGGGTTAGAATAAGGGGGATCGTTTCTTTTTTATGGAAGGAAGTCCGATGAATAGGACCTTTGCGAAGTTTTCCGCTTTATTCCTGTCTCTCCTGGTTCTGGGCGCCTTGCCCGCCACCGCGAAGATAGAGAAGAAGGTGCCCTCTCCCAAGCCGAGTATTTCGCCGGCCATCGTGAACCCCGAGCTGGTAGAGCGCATCGAAGGAGCGGAAGTCAACTGGACCAAGGGGATGATCAAGGCCACGGGAGTGGGGATTGCCCCGGAAAGGGGAGCCCTCAGCCAGCGGCGTGCCCTGGCCCGGCGTGACGCCTATCAGGATGCCTATCAGTCCCTCTCGGAAGCCCTCGACCCGATCCGGGTGAACGGGGACTCCGCTTTGAGGGATCTGCTGGTCGGAGACGAGGCTCTGAAGCTTCACCTGAACGAACTCGTGCGCGATGCCCAGATTGGCGAGGCCAGGCTTTTGTCCGACGGCTCGGTCGAGGTCGCCCTTTCTTTGCCGCTTTACGGGGCCGCAAGTCTCGCGGGGACCGCCCTGCCCCTCCAACCCTCGGTCGCGACGGCGAGCTGCGCCTTCACGGGGGTGGTGGTGGACGGCAGGGGCTGCGGGGCTCAACCCGCCCTCCTGCCCTCCCTGAAGAACATCGACGGCAAGGTCCTTTTTCCCATCGGCTTCGATCCCGCCGCCTTCCAGACCGGACCGGTGAAGTACTTCCACAGTCCCGACGCGGCCAAGGCAGCCATGGGGAAGAATCCTCTTCTGATCAAGGCTCGTTTGTCCGGCGGCGCCACCCGCGCCGACCTGATCCTCGACGAGGCCACCTCCAAACGGCTTTTGCCCGCCAAGAACTGTCTCCAGAAGGGGGCTCTCGCCATCGTCCTGTAAAAAGAAGGGGGAAAGGTTTTTTCCTTCTTTTTACCCGTTTATCGCGCTTTCTTCCTCTTTGGAGGCCTTGTCCAGGGCCCTCTCGGCGGCTTCCACCAGGGAAGGGGCGTCCTGGGCCTCCGGACTGGGGTAGTGGCGGACGCCGAGGCTCAGCTTGCTTTCACCGAGTTGGGGGAGAATACTTTCGAGGAAGCGTTCGGCCCAGCTCCTGGCGTCCTCCCTCTCGGTGCCCGGCAGGGCGATGGCCAGTTCCCACTCCCCCAAGCGGGAAGGGATGTCGTAGCGTCGGCAGGCCCTTCGCATCGCCTGTCCCACCGCTCTCATGACGCTTTCGTCCCCCCCCTGGAGGCGGGCCAGGATCAGGGAGACGGATTGACCGAAGCGATCCGAGCGGTCGATCTCCTCGATCAACCGCTCGAAAAGGTAGCGCTTCCCGAAGAGGCCGGTGAGGGGATCGTGGATCCCCATCTCCCGTTGCAGGATATCGACCAGTTGCCGAACCTGCTCTTTCAGGCGCGCGATTTCTTCTTCCNNTTCCATCAAGCCGGGACGGGGCTCATGAGGTTCTGGGCGGCCTCGACCCCGCCGTGCGCTTCGTACCCCATTTCCCGAAGAACCACCTCGAGGGCGGCGAGGGCGATCAGGATGTCCGCAGGGCGGTAATTCCCGATGTGGCCGATGCGGAAGATGGAGTCCTTGAGCCCACCCTGCCCTCCGGCGAGGACGATTCCGAATTTTTCCTGAACCTTGGCGCGCAGTTGGTGGGGCGAGATTCCGTCGGGAGGGAAGACGGCCGTGACCGCCCGGGAGGCGATCCGGTCCTCCTCGACCAAAAGCTTCAAGCCCATGGCGCGGACCCCCGCGCGGACCATTTTGGTCAAGAGTTCATGACGGGCGAAAATATTTTCCAGGCCCTCTTCACGCAAAAGCTCGACCGCGCGGTGCAGGGCGTAAACCGTGCTGATGGCCGGAGTCCAGGGGGTCTGCCCCTTGTCGGCGAAAAGCAGGAAGCGGGAATAATCCCAGTAGAAGCGGGGCATCTTGGCTTCCTGGTGGGCCTTCCAGGCATCGGGGGAAACCGAGACGAAGGCCAGGCCGGGCGGCATCATGAAGCCCTTTTGAGAGCCCGAGACCACGATGTCCAGTCCCCACTCGTCCACCGGTAGGTCGACCACCCCGACCGAGGTGATCCCGTCCACCAAAACCAGGATACCTCTTTCCTTGGCCGCCTTCGCGATCTCCTCGATGGGGTTCATGACGGCGGTCGAGGTTTCGTTGTGGGTGATCAGGAGGGCCTTGTATTTCTTTTGGGTCAGTTGCTTTTTCACTTCATCGGTTTCAATGGCCTTGCCGGTTTCGCTTTTCAGCCGATCGACGGAAGCCCCGAAGGTTTCCGCGATCTTCGCGAACCTTTCGCCGAATTCTCCGGTGACGAGAGCCAACACCGGATCCCCGGGGGAGAGGACGTTGACGATGGCCGATTCCAGTCCGCCCGTTCCCGAGGAAGTGAGGAGGAGGACGTCCCCTTTGGTTTGGTAGACCCATTTCACGCCCTCGACCGCTTCGGACAGGAGCTGCGAGAACTCCTTGCCACGGTGGTTGATCATGGGCAGGGCCTGGGCCTGGAGGACGGAGGGGGGAACCGGGGTGGGACCGGGGAGCATGAGCCGGATGTTATCGTACACGGCGCTTCCTTTCTTCATTGATCGGCGGCACTCATCGATTTTACCACGTCGAAAGCGTCCGAAGTCCTCCGCTTTCTTCGCTCTTATTTCGATTTCCAGCCGAAGGCTTCGAGGGCCAACCAATCATCCCGGTGATCTCCCGGCCAGACGATGTGGTGATTGCCGAGGGGGTGCTCGAAGAAATAGGAGAAGTCCATCTTCACCCTGATCTGGGTGCGACAGAGGTCTTCTTCGGGGGGGGACGGGAGGACTTTTCCCGTTTGGACGAAAAAGCGGTTGTTTTCACCGAGACGGCTGACGGTGACCTCGGAGGAGGCGTACTCCCCTTCGATCCCGATGCCGAGGTTCGATTCGAAATGGGTGCGCAAGCGGTAGCGCAGGGTCAAGGACGGCGCGATGGTGCAGTGGGTGAACATGACCTCTGCGGCTCCCGCGCGGGCCACGTTGGCCATGAAGGGAATCTCTCCGCTCAACTCCTGCCCGAGCATCATGGTGAGGCCGGCGGTCAGGTCTCCTTCGCAGGCGGCGATGAAGCCCTGGTTGAGCAACTCGGCGATAGCCAGGCAACCCGAAGTCTTCTTCTGCTCGACCAGGTCGAAGCAGCGTACGGTCAAGGCATCCAGCTTTTCCTCTTTTACGGTTTCTTTGAGGGCGGGGTAGAAGGTGCTGGCCTTCAAGAGGTCTTCTTTGTTCACCTCTCCGACCGCCACGGTTTCGTAGCAGTCGGCCAGTCCCTGGTCCTTGGTGAGCCGGGAGAAAACCTTGTCCATGGGGATGTGGACCAGTTCCACCCCGAGCTTCTTGGCGAGTTCGCCGTCAGAACTGGCCACCAGCCAGTCGCTGGGAGGGCCGATGACCCCCAGGCGCTTCCCCTTCATCTTTTGCAGGGCACGGAAGATTTTGATGACCGACACGGCCCGGTTGATGCTTTCCGGGGAACCGTCGAGAAAGAGGAGTGCCGCCGGGATCCCTTCCCGATCGAGGCGGGCCTTGACCTCGAGGGCGGAGGGCAGGGAGTTGTGCCAGGGGTGGGCCAAAAGCAGGATCGGGGCTTCTCTCTTGTGGGCCATGGTCAGGGCCTCGGTTCCGCCCGTCAAGAGGAGAAAGGCGCTTTGGGCGTCGGGAGAGAAGGACGCCTCGACTCCGGCCTCGAGCAGCCAGGAGCGCAGTTTCTCCCTCAGGGGGATCAGGGAAGCCGGGTCGTGCAAAAAGGAGGCGATGGGGCGAAGGAAGAGGTCCATCGAAGGAATTTCCTTTCGGCGAGAATGGCGAACAACCGATCTTAGCACAATCAAGAAAAAGCCCCCGTTTCCGGGGGCAATTTATTAGCGCTTGGAGAACTGGAACCTCTTACGGGCCTTCTTGCGGCCGTATTTTTTTCTTTCCTTGGCGCGGGGGTCACGGGTGAGGAAGTCGCCTTCGCGTAGGGCCGAGCGGTAATCGGGGTCCATTTTGAGCAGGGCGCGGGCAACGCCTAGTCTCATGGCGCCGACCTGGCTCGTTACCCCGCCGCCCATGACGTTGATCAGGACGTCGTAGCGGGCGGTGTTGTCGGTGACGTCGATGGGGCGTGTGACTTCGCGGTGCAGGAACTCGCGGTTCCCGATGTAGTCTTCCATGGTCCGGTCGTTGATGGTGATCTTCCCGTTGCCGGGGGTCAGGCGAACCCGGGCGACCGCGGTTTTGCGGCGGCCGGTACCCCAGTACATCACGGGGGCTGCTGCTTTAGCCACGGAAGGCCTCCTCTCTAGCATCGTAGGTGATCGGTTGTTGGGCCTGATGGGGATGCTCCGCTCCCGCGTAGACCTTCAATTTGGTGTACTGGGCGCGGCCGAGGCGGGTGTGGGGGATCATTCCCCGGACGGCCTTCTCGATGATGCGGGTGGGGTGCTCGGCCATCAGCTTGTTGTAGCGGATGGAGCGGAAGCCTCCGGGCCAACCGGTGTGGTGGATGTATTCCTTCTGTTCGGCTTTCTTGCCGGTGATGGCGACCTTGTCGGCGTTGACGACGATCACGAAGTCGCCGGTATCGATCGAAGGCGTGTAGATGGGCTTGTGCTTGCCGCGTAGCAAAGTAGCGGTTATGGTGGCCAAGCGGCCCAGGGTCAGCCCTTCGGCGTCAATCACGTACCACTGGCGGGTGATGTCTTCCGGCTTGGCAGTAAACGTTTTCACCTTATCCTCCTCAAAACGACGAATCCCATCCCCAGGGGGACGGATAGCTCACTTCCATGAGGGTCAGCCCCTCAGGGGGCGCGGTCGGCCCCGATTTTCCCCTGCCCTCAAGGAGCGAGAAAAAATGACTTTCCTCCATCCTCCCCTTGCCGACCTCGAGGATGGACCCTACCAGACGCCGGACCATGTGGTAAAGGAAGCTTTGGGCGCTGATCGAGAAGATCAGCTCGTTTCCTTCCTCTTCCATTTCCGCCCTTGTTACGGTGCAGAGGGTCGAGCGCGGTGGGCTACCGGTGCTGCAGAAGGCGGCGAAGTCGTTTTTGCCTAAAAGTCGACTCCAGGCCCTCTTCATTGTTTCTTTGTCCAGTTCTCCCGGCAGGTGGTACTTGTACAGGCGCCCAAGGGGATCCGGGGTTTCCCGATTGAGCACTCGATACTGGTAGGTCCTGCCGATCGCTCTGTAGCGGCTGTGGAAGTCTCGGGGGGCTTCCTTCGCCGAGATTATCGCGATGTCCGGGGGAAGCAGGCCGTTCAGGGCCTTGACCCAGTTGACCTTATCCCTCTCCGTCGCGAAGTTGACCACCATTCCTCGGGCGTGGACTCCGGCGTCGGTGCGTCCGGCGAGTTTGAGCCCGAGCTCTTCCGGCGATCGATCGGTGATCCTTCCGATCGCCGTCTCCAGTTCGCCCTGGACGGTCCGCCGGTTTGGTTGTCTTTGGGAACCATTGAAGCGGGTGCCGTCGAAGGCGAGCAGGAGCGCGAGGTTCACTTATAGCAGCTGGATGACGGCCATGGGGGCGCCGTCTCCCATGCGGGGGGCGATCTTGACGATCTGGGTGTATCCGCCGGTACGCTCGGTGAAGCGGGTGACGGTCTCGTTGAAGAGCTTTTTCACCACTTCGGGATCGAGGATGTAGGCGGCGGCCTGACGGCGGGCGTGGAGATCCCCGCGCTTGGCAAGCGTGACCATCTTCTCGGCCCAGGACTGAACGGCCTTGGCGCGGGCTTCGGTGGTGGTGATCTTCTCGTGGCGGAGAAGCTCGGTGGTAAGCGAGCGCAGGAGCGCTTTGCGCTGATCGGCGGGCTTGCCGAGGAGATGCCGTGCTTTTTGGTGGCGCATGTCTATTCCTCCATTGAGGCTGCGATGGGTTCTTCTTCCGACTCGCCCTTGGCCATATGGAAGCCGTAGGCGCGCAGCCGCTCGATCACCTCGTCAGCCGATTTCTTTCCGAAGTTCTTGATTTCCAAAAGTTCCCGCTCGGTCTTCTTCAGAAGGTCGCCGACGGTGTAGATGTTGGCCCTCTTGAGGCAGTTGTAGGCCCTGACGGAGAGTTCGAGTTCCTCGATGCTCATGTCGGTGGGCTGAGCTCTTCTTTCCTCGCCCTTTGCTCCATCGGTCTTGCCTGCGCCCTGACCGGGACCCCGGGAGAGTTCGGCGAAGACGTCGAAGTGGGACATCAGGGTTTCGGCCGCGGTGCTGATGGCCTCGGTAGGCTCGATCGAGCCGTTGGTCCAGACTTCCAGGTTGAGGCGGTCGAAGTCGGTGATTTGGCCGACCCGGGTGTCCTCGACGTAGTAGTTGACCTTCTTGATGGGCATGAAGATGGCGTCGACGGGGATGACCCCCACGGCCTGATGCGGTTTGCGATTGCGTTCGGCCGGAACGAAGCCCTTACCCTTCTCGATCTGCAGTTCGATCTCCAAAGAGCCGTCCTTGTCGAGAGTGGCGATGTGCCAGTCGGGGTTGATGACCTCGACGTCGGGGTCGGTCACGATATCGGCGGCGGTGACCGTTCCCTCCCGATGGATCGAGAGGTGGGCGGTCTTGATGTCGCCGGTATGCAGTTTCATCACCACGCCCTTGAGGTTGAGGATGATGTCGACCACGTCCTCGACCACGCCGGGGATGGTGGTGAATTCATGCGGCACGCCCTCGATGCGGATGGCGGTGATGGCCGCCCCTTCGATGTCGGACAACATCACCCTGCGCAGGGCGTTGCCGATGGTGATGCCGTAGCCGCGCTCCAGGGGTTCGGCCACGAACTTGGAATAAGTCAACCCCTCGGGGGTGTTGTAGGTTTCAACGCATTCGATTTTGGGTTTATCCATTTCCCTCTCCTAAGCGAATAATTAGCGCGAGTAGTATTCGACGATCAGCGCTTCCTTGACGGGGGTGTCGATCTCTTCGCGGGAGGGAATGGCCTTGATCTCGCCGGACAGGTGATCGGCGTCGAAGGTCAGCCAGGTCGGCGTGCGGGGCGCAGTGGCGGCTGCGATTCGGTTCTTGACCATCTCGGAAGAAGAAGTGGCGACCGACACCTGCATTCCCACCTTGGTGAGGAAGGAAGGGATGTCGACCTTCTTGCCGTTGACCAGGATATGGCCATGGCGGACGAACTGCCGGGCTTGGCTGCGGTTGGCCGCGATGCCGAGCCGGAAAACGACGTTGTCGAGCCTGGATTCCAGGATCTGGAGCAAGCGCTCGCCGGTGACGCCCTTCTGATGGGAAGCCATGCTGTAGTATTTTTCGAACTGACGTTCGAGGACTTCGTAGAAGCGGCGGGCTTTCTGTTTTTCGCGCAAACGGATGGCGTATTCGGAAAGCTTGACGCGGCTTTGGCCGTGCATGCCGGGACGATAGGGCCGACGAACGACTCCGCACTTACCTGTGTTGCAGCGCTCGCCCTTCAGGAAGAGCTTGATTCCTTCAGCGCGGCAACGGCGGCAGTCGGGTCCTGTATCTCTAGCCAATTTCTTTCCTCCTTATACCCTTCTCCGCTTGGGCGGCCGGCAGCCGTTGTGGGGGATAGGGGTGACATCCTTGATCATGCTGATTTCGAGTCCGGCGGCCTGAAGAGCGCGGATGGCGGTTTCACGACCGCTACCGGGGCCCTTGACCATGACTTCGACCGTGCGCATGCCATGTTCCATGGCGCGCTGGGCACAGGTCTCGGCGGCCTGCTGAGCTGCGAACGGGGTGCCCTTCTTGGCGCCCTTGAAGCCCACCGTCCCGGCGGAGCCCCAGGAAATCACCGCACCCGTCGGGTCGGTGATCGAGATGATGGTGTTGTTGAAGGTCGAAACGATATGGGCTACGCCGGAATGAATGTTCTTACGTTCACGGCGCTTGGTTTTAACGGCTGGTTTCGCCACGCTTTACCCCTTTACTTGCTAACTTGCTTCTTGCCCGCGACGGTCTTCTTGGCGCCCCGCCTGGTGCGGCCGTTGGTCTTGGTCCGTTGACCGCGAGTGGGGAGACCGCGGCGATGGCGGATGCCGCGATAGCAGCCGATCTCGATCAGCCGCTTGATGTTCATGGCGACGGAACGGCGGAGATCCCCCTCTACCTGGTGGTTGCGATCGATCTCTTCCCGGATGCGGGCGATCTCTTCTTCGGTAAGGGCCTTGACGCGCGTGTCGGGGTTGACCCCGCTCTTGGCGCAGATGGTCTGGCTGGTCTTCAACCCGATCCCGAAGATGTAGGTAAGCGCGATTTCGACTCTCTTGTCGCGCGGTAAATCGACGCCGGAAATGCGTGCCATGTAATTCTTCCTCCTAACCCTGTCTTTGCTTGTGCTTGGGATTCTCGCAGATCACCATGACCTTGTTATGGCGCTTGATGATCCGACACTTGTCACAAATGGGCTTTACTGAACTACGAACTTTCATTAAATTCCCCTTATCTCATCCGATAGGTGATTCAACCTTTAGTTTACCCCAGTTCCCCCTCCTGTAGGGTGAGCACCTCGGGATCCCCTTCGGTCAAAAGGACGGTGTGTTCGAAGTGAGCCGAAAGCGACTTGTCGACGGTGACCACCGTCCACTTGTTGCTCAGGATCTTCACCCCGTAACCGCCCTCGTTGATCATGGGCTCGATGGCGATCGCCATTCCGGGAACCAGCAGGGGGCCTTCCCCCTTTTCCCCGAAATTGGGAACTTGGGGCGGCTCGTGAAGAGCTTCCCCGATGCCGTGACCGACGAAGTCCCGTACGACCGAGTAACCGAATGACTCCGCATGCTGCTGGACGGCATGAGAGACGTCACCCAGGTGGTTCCCGGCACGAGCCATCTCGATCCCCTTCCAGAGGGATTCTTTCGTCACCCGCATGAGGCGGGCGGCTGCGGGCGAAATGACACCGACCCCGACAGTGAGGGCGGCATCCCCGTAGAGTCCCTGGAAGATGGCACCCATGTCGATGCTGACGATGTCGCCTTCTTTGAGGCGGCGTCGGTTGGGGAAGCCATGGACCACTTCCTCGTTGACGGACACGCAGAGGGTATGGGGATACCCCTGATATCCCTTGAAAGCAGGGCAGCCTCCGAGGGCGATGATTTCTTCTTCGGCCATCCGATCGAGTTCCCTCGTCGAGATGCCGGGCCGGATGTTGTTCTTCAGCTTGGCCAGTACGGCCGCAACGATCCTGCTCGCCCTTCTCATGTGGGCTTGTTGTTCGGATGTCTTGACGATCATTTCCTCGACCCGCTTTGCAAGATTTTCAAAATCTCTCCTTGGATGTCTTCTACTTTTCTTTCGCCGTTCACGACCTCAAGCTTGCCTTTCTGGCGGTAGTAATCGATGAGCGGCGCCGTTTGCTCGTTGTAAACCTTCAGCCGGTTCCTGACGGTTTCCAGGTTGTCGTCCGGTCTCTGGACCAGTTCTCCCCCGCAGTGCTCGCAGGCCTTCACCGAAGGGGTGGTGTCCCGATGGAAGGAGGCCCCGCAGTTTTTGCAAACCAGTCGTCCCGTGAGACGCCTGATCAGGTCTTCCTCTCCGACCGCGATATCGATGGCCAGGTCCACCGGACAAATCCCTTCCAGTGCTTCCGCCTGAGCGACCGTCCTCGGAAAGCCGTCGAGGATGAAGCCCCCGGCGCAATCCTCTTCTTTCAGCCTTTCGGCGACGATCTTCACGACCACCTCGTTTGGAACCAATGCTCCCCGGTCGAGATAGGCCTTGGCCTCCAGGCCGACCGGCGTTCCGTTCTTGATGGCGGCGCGGAAGATGTCCCCCGTCGACACTTGTGGAATGCCCGCGGACTCGGACAGCAAGCGAGCTTGCGTACCTTTTCCGGCCCCGGGCGCGCCCAGCAAGACGATTTTCATAGGGCGATCTCCCATTATTTCATAAATCCTTCGTACTGTCGAGCCAGCAGCTGAGTTTGCAACTGGTTGAAGAGATCGACGGCGACCCCGACCATGATCAGGAGGGCGGTGGCGCCCAGTCCCTGCAGGGTCGTTACTCCGGTGATCCGCTCGACGATGTTGGGTGCCAGGGAAACGATGCCGAGAAAGATGGCTCCGATGAAGGTGATGCGGTTGATGACCTCCTCGAGGAAGTCTGCGGTCGGTTTCCCGGGACGGCAGCCCGGAATGAAGTTGCCGTACTTCTTGAGGTTATCGGCCAATTCCTTCGGGTTCAGCACCAGGGATGCGTAGAAGTAGGTGAAGAAGACGAT
>DOBT01000003.1 GCA_003503675.1 Cyanobacteria bacterium UBA8530
CGGGGGCTGAAGGGCTTGACCACGTAGTCGTCGGCGCCCAGTTCGAGGGCGGCGATGCGATCGGTGATGTCCCCCTTGGCGGTCAACATGATGATGGGCGTGGTCATGTTCTTGCGCAGTTCTCGGCAGACTTCGAAGCCGTCGATCTTCGGCATCATGATGTCGAGGACGATCAGGTCGGGCTGGTGGGCCGCTGCCTGCTCGAGTGCCTCGACTCCGTCCGCGGCGGTGATGACTTCATAACCCGCCAGCTTCAAACGCGTTTCGACGATCTGTCGGATGCTCGCCTCGTCGTCGACAACGAGGATTTTTTCTCTGTCCATGCTCGATACTCCCCTATCTAGGTGCTGATTCTTTTGAAGATACCATTTATATGCCTATGCGTAAACCGATCTCGGGTCCGAGAAAGACCTTATCATCACGCTGAAAGGAGCGCAAACCGAAGTGAAGACTGGAAAAGGGCATCAGTGCAAAACTGAGGCCGGCCTGCACGCGGTAGATGGGATTGCGATCGCTCAGAGGAACGATGGCGGAGAGATCGCCTTCCAGCGAGAAGGGCATCAGGATGGGCGAGAACTCTCCCCTGAGGCCGATCCCGGGGGACCAGGCGAGGGTGCCGGGGGTGAAGAGGTCCTGATAGGCCACTCCGAAGCCGGGCTTGAGGGAAAGCATCGGAATCGGGGAAACGTCGAAACGAGCGAAGGCCTCGCCGTTTTGGCGATCCTGCAGTTTCAACAAGCTGCCTTCGAACTCCATGCCGACGGCGTTGAGGCGTCCGACGAAAGAAGCTCCCGTCGACTGCAACCCGCCCGGGTTCTGGGTGAAGGAAACGACATCGCCTCCCAGGGTGATGCCGACCAGGGGGAGAGCCGCTGCGGGAGAAGAAAAAACAAGGACGCTAGCGAGCAGCGCTCCCGGAATCAAAATCTGCGCGGGGCGGAATGAAATCATCGGCAAACTCCTTTATTGCGAACGTTGCTGCCTCTTCGAAAAGGCTGTCCATCGACCGGGAAGGGTTCTGAGCGACCGTCCCGACGGCGCTCTTGGACCACATGATGCTTCCTTCGGAATTCAATAAGCGGAAGTTCAGGGAGACCCAGACCCTCCGGCGAGCGCGCTGAAGACTGTAGCCGGTGATCTTCCCGCTGATGAACCCCTGGATACCCGAATCCCCGATTTGTTCCCGATACCAGGCGGAATTCATGGTCTTGCCCGGGCGCGGAAGAACCTTGACGATCTCCAGGAGCGGGCCCAGTTCCCGCGCCAACTGCGTCCGCACCGTGCGGGTGGCTTCGCCGGAAACCCCTCGATTGGTCAAGTCCTCGAATTCGATGACCGCGACCCTGCGGATCCCGAAAAGCCCCAAGTCGGCCCTGGCGACGGGCTCTTTTCGCTGAGCCTGGCTCGCGGCGCAACCGGTGAGGAGGAAAATGAGGAGGGGGAAAACGAATCGTTTCGGAGACATCTCCAGGTATCATACAGGGGAAATTGCCCGCTCGTCTATCTTTCTCCTCACACCTGGCGGATAACCTCGATCGGGTCGAGCCGCGCCGCCTTGCGCATGGGCAAAAAGCAGGCGAGCAGACTGATCAAGAGGGCGCTCCCCGCAACCAGCAGGAAGTCGAAAGCCCTCATCTCGACGGGCAGCCGGGAAATGTAGTAGACATCGCTCGGTAGCCCGATAGGGAAGAGGGTGAGGGCGAGGGAAAGTAGAAAACCCGCCAGGGACCCGAGAGAGACCCCCAAAAAAGAAACGATCAGTCCTTCCACCGCCATCAGGAAAGCCACCTGCCGACTGGTGGTCCCGACCGCCCTCAGGATGCTCATCTCGCGCCTCATCTCCAGCACCCACATGGCCAGGGTGTTGGAGATACCGAGCATGGCGATGACCACGATGAAAAGAACCACCAGGAAGATGACTCGCTTCTCCAGGGCCAGCGCGCCCAGGAGGCTTCGGTTGCTTTCCGTCCAGGGGCGGGCCGTCAGGTTGAAGCGGCCATCGAGTTTTTTCGCGACCCCGGGTGCGGCGAAGACGTCGGACAATCGCAGGGAAATCCCCGAGATCTTTCCGGGGGTGTGGAAGAGCCTCTGGGAGGCGGGAATGGTCAGGAAGGCGATCCGGGCGTCGTACTCGTAGAGCCCGGCCTGGAAGAGGCCCGTCACCCGGCCGCGCACCTTCCCTCCCCCGGTGAAGATCGAGAGGCGATCGCCGATCCCCACCCCCAGGCGCTTGGCCAGCTCGCTACCGAGCAAGAGCCCGGGAAAACCGGGGGAATCGTAGAGATCGCCCGCCAGCACGTAGTCCCTCCACTTCCGGTCCTTCCCCTCGAGCCGGGGATCGATGCCCCGCACCAGCGCCCCTTCCGTCGCGTAGGGGGACATCAGCAGCGCCTTGCCGTTGATGAAGGGAGTCACCGCGAGGAGGTCTTTTTCCTTTCGCAGGGCCTCGATTTTTTCTTCCCAGCGGGGGATGGTCCCGGAGAAGGGATTGCTGAGGGTCACGTGCGGGGTGGTGCCGAGGATGCGGTCGATCAGGTCCTTCTCGAAGCCGTTGGTCAGGGAAAGCGCCGTCGTCAGGATGGCGACCCCGATCGAGACCGAGAAAACCAGGAGGAGGGCCTGGCGCCAGCGCGCCTTCAGCTGCCTCGATGAAAGGAAGAAGAGAAAAGGCAAATCAATAAATCCTTTCGGGCCTTCCGGGGGGAAGGGGAGTGAAGGAAAGGGCCCGGTCGAAATAATCCAGGACCTCGAGGGCGGACAAACTTCTTCGGCCCTCCCTTTGGGCGAGCCAACCCATTTTTCCTTGAAGGGAGACCGCCAGGGAGGCCGCTTCGAAGGGGGGGAAGGACTGGGCCAGCAGGCCGCCCATCAATCCCGCCAGAACGTCGCCGCTGCCGGCCGTCGCCAGCAGCGGGCTGGTTTCCGCCAGGACCCGGAAGTTCGGGCCTTCGGCCACCAGGGAGCGCCCCCCCTTGAGGACCGCGACGGAGCGGAACCTCTCGGAAATCGAAAGAGCGGCCCGCCTTCGATCGCCCTGAATGACGGCGGCCTCGAGACCGAGCAGGCGTCCCGCCTCCCCGGGATGAGGGGTGAGAATCGCCGGCGCCCGGCGCTCCAGCCTGGCCAGCTGGGGGATGAGGGCCTCGGCGTCCAGCACCATCGGGATGGGAGAGCCGAACCAAAACTTCTTGGTCAGTTCCGCCGAAGCTTCGCTTCTTCCCAGGCCGGGTCCGATCAGGACGGCGCGACAGGCCTCGAGGATGGGCAGGAGGGCCTCGAAAGAGGAAGGATCGATGAAACCCTCCGGCGTCTCCTCCAGGCCAAGGACGACCGCCTCAGGCACCGCCACGGCGACCGTCTCTCGAATGCTCCCGGGCACGGCGCCGTAAACCAGGCCGGCCCCGCTCTTGACGGCCGAGCGCAGGGCCATGGTCACCGCGCCGCTATAAGAGCGGGAGCCGCCCACGACGAGGAGCGACCCCATCGAGCCCTTGTAGGCGCTGGGGGAACGCTGCGGCAGGGTGGGCGAGGCCAGGAGGCGGCCGCGAATCTTTTCGAGCAAAAAAGGCGGGAAGCCGATGTCCGCCAGCCAAAGCTTCCCCACGAAAGAAAGGGCGGGATCGCAGAGCAAACCGACCTTGAGGAGGCCGCAGGCCACGGTGTGGGTGGCGGAAATCGCCGAACCGGGCGCAACCCCGGTATCGGCCAGGATGCCGCTGGGGAGGTCGATGGAAACGACGTCGGCTTCTTGAGCGTTCGCCCAGGCGATCGCCTCGGCGAAGACGCCTTCGGGGGCGCGGGCGAGACCGAAGCCGAAAAGGCCGTCGAGAAGGACCCCCTTGGCCTCGATGGCGGGGGACCAGCGTTTGACGGGGACTTCGTAATTTCTCAGCCAGGATAGCTGGGTCTCGGAGGCTTTATTTTCCGAAACGAGCAGGACCCGGACACGATAGCCCCGGTTGGCGAGGAGGCGGCAAGCGGCGATGGCGTCGGCACCGTTGTTGCCGGGACCGACCAGGGCTACGACCGGGGTTTCGGGGTATTGCGAAGAAACCAGGTTCGCCACCCCGATGGCGGCGCGCTCCATCAGCAGAAGCTGGGGCATGCCCCAGTCCTCGATGAGCTTGGCCTCGATTTTTCGGGTTTCCTTTGCGGTGGCGACGAAAAGCATTTTTCCATTATAGGAATCGGGGCCGAAGAAGGAAAGCGAAGAGGGCATTCGAAATAAATGACGAAAACTCTTTCAAGGCCTCGGTAAAGCAGGGATGGGTCTTCGCAGGGAATCGAAGGACAGCCCTTCTTTCAAGGCGAGCAGCATCCCCGCCGCCTCGAAATAAGTGGAAGCGATGAGGACCGACATCCCGAGGCTTTCGGGCGTCACGGAAAGAACCGAGGAGTTTTCCCTCACCGCGATCATGTCTATTTTCCTCTTTTGGCAGGCCAGCATGGGGGGGCCGCCGAAACAACCGTAGGGGGCCACCAAAATATCGAGGTCGTCCGCGAAGAGGTCGAAATGTTTTCTCTGCGAGGGGAGGACGAATCGCGGGGCCCTGGCCAGTCCCAGCAGGATGCAGGGCAGGTAGGTGGTGCCGCAGGCCTCGGCGGCCAGGCGGGGCTCCACGATCCCTTCGGGGAGCCAGGGCAGGTCGGCGGGGGCATGGGCGGCGGGGATTCCGAATTCAGAGACCACCAGATGAGAAAGGATCGCTTCGATGCCCCCGATGGGATCGGGGCCGTTGCCCGAGGCGTAGCCTTCGTCGTCGAAGCCGGCGAGATCGATGGGGCAGGCGATGGCGATCGCCTCGGCGCCACCGTCCACCAGTCTCTTCGCCGCCTGGAGCAGGGTGTCGGGATTGGCAATCTCTCCCTGGAAGTTGCCCTTGACACCCCGCAAGACCTTCGCTCCCACGGGTTCTTTGGTCAATTCGAACCCCGAGATCTCGATCCCGGCGTGAGCGCGGGTGGCGTTGGCGGCGTTCAGGAGAGAGGGAAGAAGCTTTTCGGCGGCGCAATCGATCAGGAGGCCGATCCGGTTGGAGCGCACCCGTCGCAGGCCCCAGTCTTCCTCCACGAAGCGGTCGATCCCGTAGCCCTCGACGTAAAGGACGTTTTCGCGCTTTTCGAGGAAGTTGGCCGCGTTGAGGGCGTTGGGATGGGCGATCAGGAGGTCGCAGGCCGAGGCCAAGAGGTTGGTGACGGGGGCGCCGTCCCCGGCATAGCCTCCGAAGGAGGCCCCCAGCCCCGTCGGGATCAAGTTCATGGCGAGGAAAGGCTTTTCGCTCTTCAATTTTTGGACACCACTTCGAGCAGAATTTCTTTCCCCGAGGAAACGATGGCCCAGCGCAAGGGTTCTCCCCCCAGGCTCTTCAGGGCCTGGAGGACGGCTTGTTCCAGCGGAAGGTCGGGGTCCAGGGAAAGGGTCTCCATCTCTATTTTCAAAGCAGGCTGATTTCTTCGTCGCGGCGGAAGAGGGCTGCGAGATGGAGCAGGGAAGGGGAGTCGGGGGGAAGCCAGCAGACGGGGAGAATCTTGTCGACCATGAAACCCACCCATTCCTTGCCCAGCTCCGCCACCACCAGGTGAGGTCGAAGGGAATATTCGGAGACCTCGAGAAAGATTCTCAGGTCCACCACCGGGACGATCATTCCTCGCAGGTTCATGACGCCGGCGACATGGGGGGAGGCCTGGGGAAGGCGGGTGAGGCTGAAGGACTTCAGGACTTCCTTGACGATCCCGATGGGGAGGGCGAAATGACGCTCCCCGAGCCGGAAGGCGACGGCCTGGATCATGAGGTGACCCGCTCCTCCAGGCCATCGAGATAGCGGGTGATGCGATTGCGGAGGCGCAGCATCGCCTGGGTATGCAGCTGGCAGACCCTCGATTCGGAAACCGAGAGGACCAGGCCGATTTCCTTCAGGGTGAGGCCCTCGGTATAGTAAAGCGAAAGCAGCAGCTTCTCGCGCTCGGGAAGGCCGTCGATGGCCATGGTGAGCTGAGAGCGGAACTCGCTTTCTTCGAGGACGGCGGCGGGGCCGGGCTTGTCATCGGCCATGGAGTCGATCCAGGCGACGTGCTGGCCGTCGTCGCCCAGCTGGACCAGCTCATCCAGGGAAAGGAAGGGGGAGGTGGCTTCGGCCAGGATGTGGCCCAGGTCCTTGGGGGAAATGCCCATGGCCTTGGCGAGCTCCTCGTCGCTGGCGGGCCGTCCCAGTTCGCACTCGAGGGTCGAAAGCGTCCCCGACAGACTCTTGGCGCGGCTCCGCACCGAGCGGGGAACCCAGTCCTGGGAGCGCAGCTCGTCGATGATGGTGCCGCGGATGCGGGTGACCGCGTAGGTCTCGAACTTGACTCCCCTTTCGGGGTTGAAGCGTTCCACCGCGTCGATGAGACCGATGATCCCGTAGCCGTAGAGATCCTCGGAGTCGAGGGAAGGCGGCAAAGTGAGGGCGAGCCGGCCGATCACGTAGCGCACCAGGGGAACGTATTCAAGGATGAGCTGCTCGCGTGCGGCTTGATCCTGGCTTTCGGCGTATTGCTGCCACAAGGCAGCCGTCATCATGGCCACGGTCTTCCCTCCAAAGGAACAGTATACTCAAATCGTCGCTCCGATCCTAGTGTGCCCCTAATAGGGGGGATCGGAATCGAGCGCGGGGTCCCTCTCGAATTCACGGAGATCGAGCGGAGCGTTGACCGTCCAGACCTGCCGCGGGGCCTTCGGCTCGGGGATGAACTTCATGGCGTGTCCCAGGAGCCAGCCCACGAAAGCTCCGACCGAAGCCCGCAGGAAGATTTGCTCCACGGCGACGTCCGCGCCGAGGGCGACCCCCCCGAGGAGCAGAAAACCGAGGCAGGCGCCTGCCGTCACCCAGTCGTTCTTCGGCTTCGCACCCTCGGTCATTCGAAAGCCGCGCCGTCGAGGATCAAGGCCACCCTCCCGTCACCCAGGACCGTCGCTCCGTTGATGAGGGGAAAGGCGCTGAGCAAACGGCTCAAGGGCTTGACGACGATTTCCCTCTGACCGATCATGCGGTCTACCAGGAAACCGACGGTTTTCTTGCGGAAGCGGGTGACGAGGAGCACGGGCTCGGTGTCGGGAAGAGGGGGGAATCCCAATTCCTCCCCCAGCCGGAAGAGCCTGAAAGCCGATTCCCGGAGGTGGAAGAACTCTTTGCCGTCCTTTTTCGAGAGGGTGACCTCCTCCCATTCGACCACTTCCTCCAGGAGGGCGGTGGGAATGACGATGACCTCCCCGCCGATTTCGACCAGCATCGCCCGGATGATGGCCAGGGTCAGGGGCAGGATCAGGTGGAAAGAAGTCCCCCCGTTCGCTTCCGTCCGGACCTCGATGGAGCCGCCCAGCGCATTCAGGCGGTTGCGGACGATGTCCATCCCCAACCCCCTGCCGGAGAGGTTGTTTGCGGACTCCCGGGTGGAGAAGCCGGCGAGGAAGATCAGGTCGACCGCCTGCTTATCCGTCAGGCGCGAGGCCTCCTCCCGTTCGAGAAAGCCCTGGGCGATCGCCCTTTCCCTCATCGCTGCGGGATGGATCCCGCGCCCGTCGTCGCTCACCTCGATCCGCACGAAGTTGCCCTCGCAGGAGGCGGAGAGGCGAAGGTGGCCTTCCCGGCTCTTTCCCTTCTTCAGGCGCTCCTCGGGCGGCTCCAGGGCATGATCGACGGCGTTGCGCACCAGATGCATCAAGGGGGCCCCCACCTCGTCGATGATACGGCGATCCAACTCCGTCTCCATCCCGTCCATGGAAAGCAGGATCTCCTTCCCCAGGCCGTGCGACATATCGCGCACCATGCGGGGAAAGCGGTTGAAGACGTTCTCGATGGGGATCAGCCTCAGCTTCATCATGGCGGCCTGGATGTCGGCCGTGACCCCCCCGATGTGCCGCAGGATCTCGTCCAGATCGGCGCTCTTCAAGCCCGGGGCGATCTCTTCCATTCTGGTCCGATCGATGACCAGCTCTCCCAACAAGTTCATCAGTCCATCGAGGCGTTCGGTCGGCACCCGGACGGTGGGATGGGAGCGGCGGGTCGGAGGGAGGGGTTGAGAAACGAGCATGTCGCTCTTCTCGATCCTCGCCTCGACGACTTCGATGACCTCGAAAACCTCGGGGACGTCGAGCAGCCTGGTGCGAATCCTTTCGAAGGATTCCCGCGCCTCCACCTGAACGGTGAAGCGATCTCCGAAGCGTTCGGCCTCCAGTTCCGACAGGGAGGGCGAGGAAAAGGACAGCTCACCGATCTTGGAAAGGGCGGCGAGGGCCATGGAAGCCCTGACCCCCTTCAGGAGGCAACCTGGCGCCAGGACGATCTCCAGGCATTTCGGGGAGGGTTTTCCGGGGTCCTTTTCCGGCAAGGCGCCTGCCGCCGCGCTTTCGATCAGGTGGCCGAGAGCGTCGGCCCCCTGGAAGAGGCGCTCGAGGATGCCGCCGACGGCCTCCCGTCCCTCGCAGACCCCCACGAGCAGGTTCTCGATGTCATGGGAGAGGGCTTCGAGGGAAGCGAAGCGCATGGTCGCGGACATGCCCTTGATGGTGTGCACGAATCGGTAGATCTCTCGCGCCGCCTCGATGTTCTCCTCGTGGCCCGAAGAGGCTGCCTTGTTCTTTTCGATGCGGAGGAGGTTCTCGTTGAAGCGCTGGAGGATTTCCCGCGCTTCGTCGACGAAGACCGCCAGATAGACCGACATGTCCATTCAAACCGCCATTAACCGGTGAGGATCCCCAGGGCATGGACCTCGACTTGGGGGGGAACCACTTCATTGTACGATATCACCGCCAAGTTCGGCAGCTTCCGTTCGAGAAGGCGCCTCAAAACCAAACGAACTTTCGAAGAGCAAAGCACCACGGGCTGTTGGCCCTGCGCCAAAAGGCGGTCGAGATGGTCTCCGGCGCTCTTCACCACTTTTTGGGCCACACCCGGATCGAGGGAAAGGAAGGCGCCCTGATCCGAGAGCTGAATCGACTCGGCCAGCAGTTGTTCGAGGCGAGGGTCCACGGTCAAGACGGGAAGGTTCCCCTCCTGGGAGAGGAAGCTCTTGCAAATGGCGCGGGCGAGCGCCAAGCGGGAATACTCCGTCAGGGTGTCGACGTCCTTGGTCACCTTGGCGTAGGTGGCCAGTTGCTCGAGAACCGGCAAGAGGTCCCGGATGGAAACCCTTTCGCGCAGGAGATTCTGGAGGATGCGCTGGACGTCGCCCACCGAGAGGATATCGGGGATCAGCTCCTCGATCACGGTGGGGTGGTCCTTCTTGATGTTGTCGATCAGAAGCTGGACGTCCTGGCGCCCCAGGATCTCGTGGGCGTGGTTCTTGATGACCTCGGTGAGGTGGGTCGAGATGACCGCGCTGGAGTCGAAGACGGTATAGCCGAGCATTTCGGCGTAGTCCTTCTGGTTCTCGCTGATCCAGACCGCCGGGAGTCCGAAGACGGGCTCGATGGCGGGAATGCCGTCCAACTGCTCGGTAGCCAGGCCGGGGCTCATGGCCATGAAGTGGTCGACATGGACCTCGGAGCGGGCGATTTCGATGCCCCTCAGGTTGATGCGGTAGTCCTTCGGGCGCAACTGGAGGTTGTCGCGCACCCGGATGGCGGGCAGGACCAGGCCCAGCTTGAGAGCGGTCTGCCGACGGATCAGGGCGATGCGCTCCAAAAGGTCCCCGCCCTGGGTGGCGTCCACCAGGGGAATGAGGCGGTAGCCGATCTCGAGCTCGATGGGATCGATCTGCAGCAGACCCAGGACGTTCTCCGGTCCCTTGGGGGCTTCGGGGCCCACCGTCTCCACCGTTCTCTCTTGTTCCGCCTGTTCCTTCTGACGCTTGGTGAAGAAGAAGTAGCCGTAAGCCAGGGCCCCGCCGACCAGGAAGAAGGGGATCTTGGGAAGGGCGGGGACCAACCCCATCAAGAGGAGGGTGCCGGCGACGATGGCCAGGGCCTTCGGACTGGCCACGAACTGGGCGCCGATGTTCTCCCCCAGGTTGACCTCGGAGGCGGCGCGGGAAACGAGCAGGCCGGTGCCGGTGGAGATCATGAGGGCGGGTATCTGGGAAACCAGACCGTCCCCGATGGAAAGGAGAGTGTAGGTCTGCAGGGCCTGGAAGATGTCGACGTGGCGCTGGAGGACGCCGATCGCGAAGCCGCCGAGGATGTTGACGGCGACCATGACCAGGGCGGCGATGGCGTCGCCCTTCACGAACTTGCTGGCGCCGTCCATGGCCCCGAAGAAGGTCGATTCCTGCTCCAGCTCCTTGCGGCGCAGCTTGGCCTGGTCCTGGTCGATCAGGCCCGANNAGCGGGCGGTCACTTCGGCGATGCGCCCGGCGCCGTTGGTGATGACCACGAACTGGATCACCATGATGATCAGGAAGATGACGATACCGACCGCGTAGTTGCCGCCGATGACGAAGTTGCCGAAGGCCGCCACCACGTGGCCGGCGTCCCCGTTGAGCAAAATCAATCGGGTGGTCGAGATGTTGAGGGCCAGCCGGAAAAGGGTGGCGAGGAGGAGGATGGAGGGGAAGGTCGAGAACTGGGCCGGTTCCATGACGTAGAGGGAAACGACCAGGATGGTCAGCGAAAGGGCGATGTTCAGCACCAGCAAGGCGTCGAGCAATCCCGTGGAGAGGGGGACGATCATCATGACCACGATCAACACCACCCCTATCGAGAGGAGGACGTCGGTCTGCTGAAAAAGCTTGTTCAAGCCCGGGGCCTGGTTTGTTTGCGTGGCCATACCCTATTCTAGCTCATCTTCTCACGCATGGCGCTTGTTGAGGCGGGTGACCAGGACCAGGATCTCGGCGACGGCGGTGTAGAGGTCCTTGGGGATCTCCTCCCCGATTTCGACCTGCTTGAAAAGGGCCTGCGCCACCGGTTTGTTCTCGACCAGAGGGACCTTGGCCTCCCGGGCGATCTCCTTGATCCGCTCGGCCAGGCGATCGGCCCCCTTGGCGAGGACGATGGGGACTTCCTCGTCTTTTTTGTCGTAGCGGAGGGCGATCGCCAGGTGAGTGGGGTTTGTGATCACGACCGAGGCCTTGGGAATCTCCTGCATCATCCTGCGGCGCGCCAGCATGGCCTGCGCCTCCCGCATCTTTCCCTTGACCTCGCTCGGCAGTTCTTGCTGCTTGGCTTCGTCCTCGACCTCATGCTTGGTCATCTTGAGGTTTTCGAAGTACTCGTAGCGCTGGTAGAAGTAGTCGAAGGCCCCTATCAGCATCAAGACCCAGGCCGAGCGCCAGGCGATGGTCCAGGCCGTCTCGGCGAACATGAAGCCCAGCTTGGCCTGGTCGGCCCCGATGGCGGTGGCGAACAAGGGGAAGCGATCGGAGATCACCTGGAAGGTGACCAGGATGATCACCGAGATCTTCAGGATCCCCTTGAAGGTCTCGACGGTTTGACGCAGGGAAAAGAAGCGCTTGAAGCCGGTGATGGGATTCAGCTTGTTCAGGTCGGGCTTGAGCCCCTCCCAGGACCACAGGCGTCCGATTTGCACGAAGTTGATCAGAATCCCCACCAGGAGCAGGGTCAGCATGATGGGGGCGAGCATGGAAACGAGCTTCACGATGAGGCGCAGGAGGAGGGTGGAAAAGTCCATGACGCTCAGGTCGCTCGTTGGGAAGTTTCCCAGGTATTCCCTCATGAGCGACATGAGGCCCTCGGCGAGGTCGGGCCACTGGTTGCGCAGGAGCAGGAAGGCCGCGAGGAGGATGACCGCCATGGTGGCGTCCTGGCTCTTGGCGACCGAGCCCTTCTTGCGGGCATCGGCGACCTTCTTGGCTGTGGGCTTCTCGGTCTTCGAGGGGTCCTTCATATCAGGTGAAGAAGCGCATGATTTGGCCGGCCATTCCGTTGATCAAGCCTTCGAAGTGGTCGGAAAGCAGCGGGATGGTGGCGATCAGGGTCGCGGCCCCGACCATGATCTTGACGGGGAATCCGAAGACGAAGGCGTTCAACTGCGGCATGACCCGGGAGGCGATCGCCAGGGAGATCTCGATCAAGAGCAAGACCCCGAGGGGAGGCAGCATCAAACCGAAGGCCACGACGAACATGCCGTTGGTGGCCGCCAGCATCCGCTCCATTTGCAGGCCCCCCAGGGCGAAGGTTCCCAGCGGGACCTGGCGAAAGGAGCGCGCCAGCGACATGATCAGGACGTGGTGGCCGTCCGCGGCGAGAAAGGTCAACATGGCGACAAACAAGTAGATTTGACCGATCCCCGTGACCTGGGTGTGGGAATTGGGATCCAGCATCCGCTCGATCCCGAAGCCCATCTGCATGGCCACCATGTGGCCGGCGATCTGCACCGCATAGAAGATCAACTGGGCGAGAAAGCCGATCAACAACCCGACCGTTATCTCCCTCAGGAGGGCGAGAAGAAGGTTGCCCGGATCGGGAAGCAAGACCGGAGCGGTCGCCGGCAGAAGGAAAAAGGAGATCATGAGGGCGAGGGCGAGGCGGAAGCGCACGGGAACGTTGACGTTGCCCAGGACGGGGGCGATGACGAAGAGGGAAGAAACCCGGGCGAAGACCAGCAGGAAGCGCGGCAGATCGATCGAGACCCCCATGATTCCCGAGAGCAGGGCTGCCAGGTCCATCAGCGAACGTAGTTGGGGATGGAAATGAGGATCTCGGAGGTGTAGTCCAGCAGGGAATTGAGCATCCAGGGGCCGGTCAAAACGAGCACGATCAGGATGGCCGCCACCTTCGGGATGAAGGTCATGGTCGCCTCGTTGATCTGGGTCACGGCCTGGAAGATGGAGATGGCCACGCCCACGAAGAGGCTGATGAAAAGGGCGGGCCCGCCGAGGATCAGGAAAACGAAGAGGGCGCGCTGGCACATCCCCAGGAAGATTTGCTGGTTCATCAGTGGAAGCTCGCGACGAGGGCGCGGCTGATGAGATGCCAGCCGTCGACCAGTACGAAGAGGATGATCTTGAAGGGGAGGGAGATCATGACGGGGGGCAGCATCATCATCCCCATCGACATCAGGATGCTCGACACCACCATGTCGATCACCAGGAAGGGCAGGTAGATCATGAAACCGATCTGAAAGGCGGTCTTGAGCTCCGAGATGAGGAAGGCCGGGATCAGGATGTGGGTGGGGATGTCAGCCGGGGTACGCGGGCGGGCGATCTTGGCCATGTGGACGAAGAGCGCCAAATCCTTCTGTCGCGTCTGGTGGAACATGAAGTTGCGCAGGGGCTCGACTCCCTTTTGGATGGCCTCCTGCTGGCCCATGTTGCCGGCGAGGTAGGGTTGCAGGGCATCGTGGTTGATCTGGCCCAGGGGGGTCGCCATCACGAAAAAGGTCAGGAAGAGCGCCAACCCCAGGATGACCTGGTTGGGGGGCATGGTCATGGTCCCCATGGCCTGACGGAGGAAGGAGAGCACGATCACGATCCGGGTGAAGGAAGTCATCATGATGAGAAGGGCGGGGGCCAGGGACAGTACCGTCAACAACCCCATGATCTGGAGAGCGACGCTGACGTCCTTGGGATCCGAAGAAAGCGGGATCTGGGGAACCTGGATGGCGGCTGCGGCCGGCGAAGCCAGCAAGAGGAAGAGGAAAACCAGCGGCGGAAATCTTTTCACTCCTCGCTCTCCGGAATCACCACCTGGCGCAGGGCCGCATCGAAGAGGCCTTCGCCTTTATCGGCCATTTCGGCCAGCTCCTTGAAGGAGACCTCCTCCTCGGGCAGATCGAGCAACTTTTCGACCATTCCCTGGCCATTGCTGGCGAGCACCAGGACCCGGTTCCGGACGGAAACGAGGTGGAGGGTCTGGGTTCCGACCAGGGGAAGGGACTCCAAAAGTCTTATCCGGTTGCCGGAGAGCCCTCCGCCCAGGGTGTTGCGCGCCCAGAAGCGACGCAAAAACCAGAGGGTGAGGACCACCAGTCCGAGAACGAAGAGCAGCTTGAAACCGAAGGCCAGCATGGACTGCCAGATGGGAACGGCCCGATCGAGTGCGGGGTCCCGGTAGTCGTCGAGGAGGAAGGGGGTGGGGGAAGGCGAGGCCAGGGCGATCCGACACCAAAAAAGAAAGAGGAAGCCGAGAATCGGGGAAAGTCTCTTCACGAAGATATCAACCCTTCAGGCTCTTGACGCGATCGACGGGGGAAACGATGTCGGTGACCCGGACTCCGAAGTTCTCTTCGATGACGACGACTTCTCCCCGGGCGATCAGTTTCCCGTTGACAAACAAATCTACTGGCTCTCCGGCGAGTTTGTCAAGCTCAACCAAAGACCCCTTGCTCAATTCGAGGATGTGTCGCACCTGCATCTTGGTGCGGCCGAGTTCGACGGTCACCTTGAGGGGAACGTCGAGGATCAGGTCCAGCCCGGAAGGGGCCAGGGGGGGCATGGAGGAAACCAGGGGGGCGAACTGTGCGGAACGAACCTCGGGAGGCGGCGCCTTCGGTGCCGACGCAACCGGCTGAGGGGCGGGCTCGGAAACAGGGACCCGGGCGGTCTTCTCGGCTTCGGGAGCGGGTTTGGCGGGCTTCTTGAAAAGTTCCACGGCCAGATTTTGGGCGGCCTCGAGGGACAGGAACTGAACGAACGGCCCACTGCAGATCCCCTCGATGTTCATCTCGAAATCGAATCGGACCATGGGACCCGGGAAAGGCAGGCCGTCGGGCAAGTCGATCAGGCTCGCGGCGGGCGGAGCGATCTCCATGCGCTTGCTGAAGAAGCTCGTCACCGAGGTGATGGCCGAGCCCATCATCTGGTTGATGGCCTCCGAGACGGCGGAAAGCTGGAGGTCGTCCACGGGGGTGTCCAGGTTTTTGCCCTCTCCGCCCATCATGAGGTCGGTGATGGCCGAGGTGATCTGGGGGGTGAGGAGGAAGTAGTGATCGGCGAGCTTGTCGGCGATGGTGGCGGGGAGATGGACCATCACCAGGGGCTGGGAAGGATCGCATTCGAATTCGCTGACCTGATTGATGGAAATCAGGGGCAGGGAAACCGGAATGTTCAGGAGAATGAGCAAAGTGCTGACCCCGGCGTCCATGCAGATACTGGACAGCTTCTTCAGCCCGTCGATGTCCCCGCTGCTCAAAGAGGGCGGTGATGGTTGCGAGACCCCGCTCAGCAGGGCATCGATCATATCCTGGGAAAGGGGATCGCTCATTCCTCTTCGTACTCCACTTCGCCTAATACCTCGGTTAATTGTACCGCGAGTTTGTTTTTGATCAAGCCAGGTCGGCCCAAAAACTTGTTTCTACCCCCGACCAGGATCGCCAGATCGCGATCCACGGGGGATTCCAGCTTCAGGACGTCCCCGATCCCCAGTTCGATGATTTCCTCCACCCGGATATCGCTTTCCCCCAGGATCACCTGCAGTTCGAGGGAAGTGGCGAAGATGCGGTTCTCGATCTTTTGTCGATGGCTGGGTTCCTGTTCCTGTCGGGTGAGAGAGAACATGGTCTGGGCGCTGATCTTGCTCATCACCGGTTCGAGCACCATGTAGGGGATGCAGAGGCTGAGGGGACCGACGTGATCGGCGAACTTGGCCTCGAAGGTGATCAGGATGACGATGTCGCCGGGCGGGACGATCTGGACGAAGCGGGGGTTCATCTCCAATCCTTCCAGCCGGGGTTGCAGGAGGGTGATGGAGGACCAGGCTTCCGAAAGGGAGAACATGACCCGATCGAACACCGTTCCGATCAAGGTGCGCTCGATATCGGAGAGATCCCTTCTGATTCTCGTCACCTTGCCCGGCCCTCCCAACATCCGGTCGATGATGATGGAGGCGGTATCGAGGTTGATCTCGAAGAGGGAGTTCCCGACCAGGGGCGGCAGGGTGAAGACGTTGAGGATGGTCGGATTGGGGAGGGAACGCCCGTATTCGTCGAAGGTCAACTGCTCGACGGCGACCACCTCGAGCTGGACCATCATCCGAAGGTGTGCGGACAGGGCGGTGGACAGGATGCGGGCGAAACCCTCGTGGAGCATCCAGAGGGTGCGGATGTGTTCCTTGGAGAACTTGTCCTGGCGGCGGAAGTCGTAGAGCCGCACCATACGGGCGGGCTCTTCGGCCACCTCGACCTGAGGTCTCTCGGCAACGACTTCCGAGCCCGAAGAGAGGGCGGAAAGCAGCGCATCGATCTCGGCCTGGGAGAGAATGTCACCCAAGTAGCCCCCCTACTGGATTACGAAGTCCGTGAAATAAATGGCGACCACCACTTCATCGGGAACCCTTTGATTGAGCATTTCCCTCAGCTCGTCCTTCAGACGCTCCTTGCCGCTCACGGTCGAAATCTCGGAAGCCGTCCTGCGGGAAATCGCGCCGATGATGACGTCCTTGTAGATCGGCTCGTAGGGCGGGGGACCGGATTTTTTCTCTCCCCCCCCGGAAGCCACTTTTTCGCCCTCGCCCCCGCCGAAGGCGCCGCTTCCCCAACCGTAGGCAACGCCGGTCTCGAGGCCGGCCTTCTTCTTCTCTTCCATTTCGAGGGTGATGGAGGTCCGAAGGTAGCGCCTTCCGCCGGGATCGCTCAGGTTGACGATGAATTCGCCGATCGGGTATTGAACGGTCGCCTCGTGCTTCTTTTCCTTGACGTGTTCCTTTTCCCCTTCCACCTTCTCGACGATGATCTGGCGCGGCATGGCGAAGCGAATCGCCACGAAGGAACTCACCGCGGAAACCGCCGCGATGGCGCAACCGATCGCGATCAGGGCGACGGTCGAAGGGGGTTGTTTGTTTTCTTTTGGCGCCATTGGTTCCTCCAGAATCGATTCTACCGTCAAAACGAGGCTTTTGCTAGGGCTTCTCCCTCAAGGAGGTGGAACGCAGCACCACCACGTCCACCCGACGATTCTTCGCCTGGTTGGCCGCGGTGTCGTTCGGGGCCTTCGGCCAGTACTCGCCGAAACCCGCCGCTGCCAGACGTTTCGGCCCGAACAGACCGCTCTGGATCAAGTAGCGGACCACGCTGGTGGCACGAGAGGTCGACAATTCCCAGTTGCTGGGAAAACGCTCGGTGTGGATGGGATCGTCGTCGGTATGACCCTCTATGCGGATGGAGTTGGGCATCCGGGAAAGGGGCAGCATCAACTTCCGGAAGAGGGGAAGGTTTTCCGAACGAATCCCCGCCTCGCCTTTTTGGAAGAAGACGGCGTCGCTGAAGGAGATCACCAGGCCCCGCTCGGTGATCTTGGCCTCGATCTTCCCTTCGAATCCGGCCTCCCGGGCTTCCCCTTCGACCGCAGACTTGATTTCCTTGAGCATCTGCTCTTCCGGCATGGGAAGAACGGCCGGAAGGACCTTCTCGGAGGCGGGGGGCAAGACCCCTCTGTCGTTGGCCCCACCGCCCTTCTGAATGGGGTTGAAGGCCTTGGCCATGGACTCGGTCATCGCCTTGTACTTGACTTTGTCCGTCTGGGACATCCCGTACATGATGATGAAGAGGGCCAAAAGCAGGGTGATGAGGTCGGCGTAGGTCAGCAACCAGCGCTCGCCGCTGGCGTGGCCGCCGTGGCCGCCTCTGCGACGTCTGGCCATTTAAGAAAGGGCCTCGCGGTTCTTGTTCAGTTCCCGGCGGAGGGCCGGGGGAAGATAGCCCTTCAATTTCTCCTCGACGATCTGGGGGTTGTCCCCGGACTGAATGGCCAGCACCCCGGCCATGATCACCTCGCGCATGAGGATCTCTTCCTCGCTCTTGCGCTTGAGCTTGGTCCCGAGCGGCAGCCAAATCAAATTGGCGAAACCGACGCCGTAGAGGGTGGCGATGAAGGCCACGGCGATCGAGGCCCCCAGCTTGGTGACGTCGGAGCCCATGTTGCTGAGGACCCCGATGAGGCCCATGACCGTTCCGATGATCCCCATGGTCGGGGAGTAGCCCCCCATCGACTCGAGGATGCCGTAGGCCCCCGCGTGCCGGGCGGCGATGAAGCTCAATTCGGTCTCGAGCATGTCCTTGACGGTATTGAGGTCGATGCCGTCGGCCACCATCTGGACGCCCTTCTTGAAAAACTCGTCGGTGGCGGCGGCGACGTCCGCCTCCAGAGCGAGCAAGCCTTCCCGGCGAGCCTTGTCGGCCAGGGACACCAATTGAGGAATCAGGGAAACGATGTCCAGCTCGTTCTTCTTGAAGGCCAAGCCGATCAGCTTGGGAAGCCCCAGGACGTCCTTCATGGGAAAGGAGGTGAAGGCCGTCCCGATGGTTCCCCCGACGACGATCAGAAAACCGGTGATGTTGACCATGCCCATCAGGGAACCGAAATTGCCGCCCTCTTCGTAGACATGAGCGAGCAAGATGCAAGCGAAGCCGAAGACCAGGCCGATGACGGTCGAAAAATCCAGTTTGATCCCCCCTTCCACTTTCCTAGCTGACGATCGAGAGTTGCGCGATCGCCCTTATTCCTTGTTTTCTTCCGGGAGGTCCGGGGACCTTCCGTATACCGCTTTCTTGTATTCCATGAAGCGCTCGACCATCACCCCGGCGGAATCCCGGACGACGAAGGTCTGACCCGTCGTGAGCTTGACCACGGTATCGGGGGTTTCCTCGATCGTTTCGATCAACTCGGGGTTGAGGTAGAATTCGGTTCCGTTTAATCTGGTCGCCTTGATCACGCGCGTTTCCTCTCCCGATTCACCTTCTCGAAAAAAACCAAGACCTCGGCCACCGCCGCGAAGAGTTCGTCCGGGATGGCATCGCCCAGCTCCAACCCGGCGAGCGCCTCCACCAGCTCCTTGTCCTCGCGCAGGGGCACTCCGTGCTCGACCGCGAGTTCGAGGATCTTCTCGGCCACCTTCCCCGTGCCCGAGGCGATCACGTAGGGGGCCTCGTCTTTTCCCTGCTCGAAACCGAGGGCCACCGCCCTTTTCGGCTTTTCGATTTTTTTTTCGTTCATAGCCTGAGGTCGACGCGGCCCTGCGGGGCCTCGGATAAAACCAGCGGCTTGCGACGAACGAGCATCTTGGGACGGTAGCCCTTGGACTCGAGCCCCTCCCGGAGGGAATCGAGCCTTTCGGACAACCACTGGGCGGTTTCCGGCTCATCGGCCAGCACCAGGAGACTGAGCCTTCCCTCGATCTGGATCATCTCGACGCGAAGGCGTCCGAGGCGATCGAAATTCAGGTCGAGGGTGACTTTTTCCCCCTCGCTCTCGATCCGGCCCTCCCCGTCTTCCAACAGGAAGGGAACCTCGGGACGAACCGTGCTGACCAGCTGGGAAAAGCGCATGGCCGAAAGCAAATCGGCGGCCAAGTTCCCGACGGGGCCGCCCTTGTCGGCCAAAACCTGCAACTGCAGCGTCGCGTTCTCCTCCAACCCCATAGGGGTTTCTTCGTCCTTCGAAGCGTGCAGGAACTTGAGGAGGACGGACTCGGGCGATCGCAAGTTTTCGAGCAGAGCCTTCGCGCCCCCCCTGGGGTCGAAGCGAAAGCGGTCGATCAAATCCCCCAAGGTCCGCACTTCCTTTTGAGCCTCTTGCTCGGAAGAATTTGCCGACTTCACCGACTTCGCCAGCTTATCCGTCTTCTCCGCCAGGCCCTGGAGGGGGAAATCCTCTTTCCCTTTCGCCCACTCGAGGGTGTCAAGGGAAATCGGCAGGCCCTTGGTGAACAGGAAGGCCGCCGTATCGAGGTCCTCGACCCCTTTCGACTGTGCGATAAATTCCTTTAATTCCGACTGGCCCAGCATCCCGCTCCTTCGTATAAGGGCTTGAGCGGCTTCCATTCCCCCTTTGGGGAGGTTCCAACCATTGAGTATAGCGCCTAAATCGTCATCCGTCAGTGTTCCAGGCACAGGATTCTGCGGGGGCACGACCTTGAGGAGGATCCCCGAGGCATCCTTCGCGACCACGGTCAGCAGGAGGGCGTCCCCCACCGAGAGCGGGACCTGAATCTTGGCCTCCAGGATGGTGCCGCCGAACTGGATGCGCGCCGTCTGGCCGTTGACCTCTATGACCTTTCCCTGCAGGCGACTCCCCAGATCGAAGGCAGGGGCTTTTTCGCCCCTGCCTTGAACTTCATTGCCGGTCTTGACCGGATCGAAGCGAATATCCATGCTAATCCTCAGCGCTTCAGGTTCATCATTTCCTGGAGGATCTCGTCTGAAACGGTGACGATTCGCGAGTTCGATTGAAAAGCGCGCTGGGCGATGATCATTTCGGAGAAGGAGCTCGCCAGGTCGACGTTGGACATCTCGAGGGCACCCGCCTGGATGGTTCCCCTGCCGCCCGCCCCGGCGCTACCGATCATGGCCTCGCCGGTGTTGTTGGTGGAAGCGAAGACGTTGTCCGTCTTGCGGGTAAGGCCGGCCGGGTTGTTGAAGGAGGCCACGGCGATCTGGGCCAATTGCTGGTTCTGGCCATTCGAGAAGGAGCCCGAGATGATGCCGTTGCCGTCGATGTTGAAACCCTGGAGGATGCCGCTGCCATAGCCGTTCTGACCGGCGGTGGCTGTGTTCTCACCGGCGATGGCCTGGAGATTCTGAAGGTCGATGCTGATCTCGGAAGTCCCGGCATTGCCGAAGTTGATCTTGTAGGTCGGGCTTCCGCCAGCCATGATCTTCCCGGTCGCCGAGTCGAAGCGAACTTCGGCGGTGTAGTTTTCCTTGCCCGCCGTGGTGCTGCTGATGTCCGAAAAGAACTCGTCACCGATCTTGAAGTCGACGCCGGCGATGGTGTTGTCCGTGTAGCTCAGGCCGATGCGCCAGGTGTCCGCGGTGGCATGGGTGGCTTTGAGGTTGATCATGTGGGAGTTGCCCAGGCCATCGACCACCTTGGTACCGAAGATGATGTAGTTCGGCTTGCCGTTTTCGCCCTCCTTGATGGCGGCCTGGACGGAGTTGGTGCCGATGGTGCTCATGTTGAGCGCCCAGGAGTCGACGGGAACGTCCATGTCGTAGAAAGGGGCAATGGCCTCGCCGGCGATGGCGGCGCGACGCACGGTGATCTTGAAGTCGTCGGGCCCCGGGGCGATGACGTTTCCGCTCGAATTGAATTGGATCTTGTTGCTGCGGGGGGGATTGGTGGCGATGGAAGGGTTGACGACGTCCACCTGGGGATCCGGGGTATCGTCGGTTGCCGAAACGACGGCCTCGGCCTTGTAGGTGAGAATGGTTTTGTCGTAAACGTGGGGGGGGATGGCGGCGAGGTCGGTCGCGGTGTCACGCGCAAAGGAGACCTTGATGGTTCGATCGTTGCCGTAGAGGTCCTTGAAAGTCATGTAGGCGGGGGTCGGCACGGCGGCTGCGGAATCGGCCGACTCGAGCACCATGCCCGACAGGGAAACCTTCATACGGGGGGTGAGAGCGTCGAAGTTGCCGTCGGCGGTGATGGTGCTGCTCTTGCGCGGAGGCATGATCTGGCCGGCGGGAATCTTGATCTTGTCGCACTGGTCCATGGTGCTGATGGAGGTGGTGCCGTCGCCGTTGGGCTTGGCCATCCAACCGAGGACGTTGTAACCGGTGCTGGGGTTGCCCAGGGTGCCGTTGCGATCGAAGTCGAAGTTCCCGTCGCGGGAATAGTAGCGCTCGGTCCCGTCGGAGAGAACGAAGAAGCCTTCTCCGGAAAGGGCCATGTCGGTATTCTTGCCGGTCGGCTGAATCGTTCCCTGGGTCATGAGGGTATCGACGCCGCCCACGGTGGTGCCCAAGCCGATCTGAGAGGGGTTGGTGCCGCCCTTGCTGACGCCAGGCGCCGAAGCGCCCCTCAAGGTTTCGCTGAACTGGGTCTGGAAGTTGACGCGCGCGGCCTTGAAACCGGTGGTGTTGACGTTCGCGATGTTGTTCGATATGACGTCGATCTTGGTCTGCAGGTTGCGGATTCCCGAAACCCCCGAGAAAATCGATTTAAGCATGCCTTCCTCCTCGTCCCTCAGCCCTAGTTATTGACTTGGACAATGTCGCCCATACTGTAAAGAACGTTGTCCACCAGAACCTTGACCCCGTCCTTGTCCTTGCTGACCTGTTGTACCGTGCCGCTGCTTTCCACCACCTCTTCATCCCCCTTGGCGCTCTTCTGGATCGTCTGGAGATGGACGGTCTTGCCGATGAGCGCGCTGGCCTCGGTCAACTGGGAAAAAGCTTGACCGTCCGTGATGGTCTTGTTCAGAGCGGTCTGCGCCTGCAGGGCGGAAAACTGGGCCATCTGGGAGATGAACGCGGTGTCTTCCATCGGCTTCTGCGGATCCTGGTATTTCAACTGGGTGGTGAGCAACTTGAGAAAGTCGGCCTGACCGAGGGAACTGCTCGACTTGGCACCCGCTTTCACGATCGCGTTGGCTGTCTGGTTATTGAGACCGGTCACATCTGAACTCATAATCTCCTCCGTTCAAGGGTATCTTCGGCAAGCCTGAGTCATGACTTTAGGCCTCCGGAAAGATCAAAGGCTCTTTTCAAGCACGATAATCGACGACCCCCTCGGGAAGAACTTCCTCGTTCATAGAAACCGATATGCTCGGCTCGGGAGAATTTGAACGGCGCTCCTGCTTGCGGGAGGCCTCTTCATGAGAGCGCTGCTGCTCGTTGGGGTTGGGGGCGCCGAAGCCGGGATCGTTGCGGGTGTCGACCTCGACTCGATCGAACTTGATGCCCTGCTCGGAAAACTGCTGGCGCAGGCCGGCGAGCTGTCCCTCGATAAGGTCCTTGGTCTGGGGATTATCGGCATGGATGGTGGCCGTGACGATCCCGTTTTGGGAAACCACCTTGAGGGTCATCCCGCCGAGGTGCTCCGGATCGAGCTGGATGCGGATCTCGGTTCGCCCTTTCCCCATCGCCTCCTGGGTCTGGCGAACGACCTGCACCGAGACGGGCTCCCGAGGGGCCTCGATCTTATCCGATTTCTGGAGGCCGTCGGGCTTGAAGAAAGCCGCGGCCTTCAGGGAAAGAGCATCGTCGCCTTTTTCCTCGTTTTTCCCCCTTTTATCCGATTCCTTCGCCTTCCCTTCGAGGGAAAGCTCAACGGGGACGTTGGAAAGAACAACAGGAACCGCCTTCGCGGGATTCTGCGGTTCGAGTGCTTCCGCGACGGGAACGGCAAGGCCTTGCGCGGCAGACGGTTTCGAAGAAAAATTCGTTTCAGCCGAAAGAGAAGACTTCGATGAAAGATTCGCTTCCGCC
>DOBT01000012.1 GCA_003503675.1 Cyanobacteria bacterium UBA8530
TGGTCGAGGAAGTTCGCCGCCAGTTCCGCGAAATCCCCGGCATCATGGACTACACCGCCGAGCCCGATTCGGCCACCTGCGTCGACATCTCGACCCAGGCCGCCATCCATGAACTGCTCTTCCCCGCTTCCATGATCATCCTGGCCCCCGTGGTGGTCGGCTTCCTGCTCGGCGACGCCGCGCTGGGCGCCTTCCTAGGTGGCTTGATCGTCTCCGCCCAGCTTCTGGCCGTCTTCTCCTGCAACTCGGGCGGAGCCTGGGACAACGCCAAGAAGTTCATCGAAGCCGGAAACCTGAAATCGCCGGATGGGACAGTAGAGGGCAAGGGCACCGACCCCCACAAGGCCGCCGTCGTCGGCGACACCGTCGGAGACCCCCTCAAGGACACCTCCGGCCCGGCCCTCAACCCCATGATCAAGGTCGCCAACATCGTGGCCCTCATGGCTGCCCCGGCCGTCGCCACCGTCCACGTCGAAGCCTACTGGAAGATCCTCATCTTCACCTTCGCCTTCCTCGCCCTCGCCTGGCGCTTCGTCCAAACCAGCGCCCTCGAAAAGGCCCGCTTCGACAAGGAAGTCAATGTACCCGTTCCCGCCAAGGAAGGCATCTCGGTCTAAATCAAACCGAAAGGACCCCGAGAAATCGGGGTCCTTTTTTTGCAACGACCGAACCCCGGGCGTCGCGAAAATCCGATGCGGCATCGTTTTCCGGCACGACGGGGAAAGACGCCCGGCGGGGCGTCTCTACGTTATTCCATGCAAAAAGGACCCCATTTCTCGGGGTCCTTTTTGTTTTATTGTTTTTTCAGGAGGCTCCAGAGCATGGCGAGGGCGTTCTGGCTAGCGAACCATTTGATCGATTCGCGCCCCATCCCGCCGAGACGCAACTCCCGGACCTCGCCTCCTTCTTTGCCATCGATCCCGACGAAGACCGTTCCGACCCTTTCGGAAGGGGCTTCCCCGGAAAGACTGGCATAGCCGGTGATCCCCAGGCCCCAATCGGTGCCGGCCTTCTCCCTGGCCTGCTTGGCCAGAGCCACCGCCACCTCGGCGCTCACGACTCCGTCTCTCTCGATGTTCTCCTTGGGAATCCCCAGGATGCTGGTTTTCTTCTCGGTGGCGTAGGGAATGAAGCCCGCGATGAAGTAGCGCGAAGAACCGGGGACATCGGTGATCCGACTGGCAATCAGGCCGCCCGTGCAGGACTCGGCCGTCGCCAAGGTTTCTCCCCTGGCGGCGAGAATCTCCCCGATCGCCCCTGCCAGGGTCTCCTCGCCCTCCCCGAAGCAGTGGTTCCCGATCCTTCGAAGGATCTCGGCCACCACGGGCTCGATGACTTCTTCCGCTTTCTCGACGCTGTTTTCCTTGGCGGTCACCCTGAGGTGGACCTCCCCTTTTCCGGCATAAGGGGCCACGGTCGGATTGGAAGAAACCATCAGGTCGGAGACCGCCGCGGCTATCGAAGCCTCGGACAGTCCCACGAACTTCAAGAGGCGGGAAACGATCGAGAAAGGGGATTTCCCCCGCAGATAGCCGGCCGCCCATCTCTTCCAGAGGGTTTCGAGTTCGGAAGGGACGCCCGGAAAAGCCATCAGGACTTTTTCTTCTTTTTCCAGATGGAAGCCGTAGGCCGTGCCGGGGGGATCGGGAATGAGAGCGACCGAGGGGGGGAAAAAGGCCTGCTTCTTGTCCATCTCGGTCATCTTCCGACCCCTGCGGTGGAAGGCCCCCTCGATGTAGTCGAGGACGTTTTTTCTTTGTTCGAGCGGCTCGCCCAACAGTTTCATNNGTTTCGCGATTCCCTCGACGGTGATGTCATCCGGGGTCGGCCCCAGGCCTCCCGTACAGATCACCAGGTCGGAGCGGGACCAGGCAAGCGTCAGAGCTTCCGACAATCGCTTCTCGTTGTCGCCCACCGTGGTCACCCAGTGCAGATCGATCCCGAGCATCGCCAACTCCCTGGCCAGGAAGGTGGCATTGGTGTTGACGACCTGCCCGATGAGCAGTTCGGTCCCTATCGACAGAATCTCAGCGTGCATCTCAGGTCCCGAAAATGCGATCGCCCGCGTCTCCCAGACCGGGCACGATGTAGCCGTTCTCGTTGAGGTGGGAGTCGATGGCCACCGCGTANNCCGCCGGTCGCGAGCATGGGGTCGATCACCAGCAGCAGGGTCTCCGGCGAGAATTTCTCCGGCAACTTGACGTAGTACTGAACCGGCTCCAGGGTCGTCTCGTTGCGATAAAGCCCGATATGGCGGACTTCCGCTTCGGGCAGAAGCTCCATGGCCGGCTCGACCATCACCAGGCCCGCCCTCATGATGGGGGCGATCACGATGGGGCGATCGCCCAAGGTGCGCCCGATGGTCTTGGTCAAGGGGGTCTCGATTTCGATCGGATCGGTCTCCAGATCCTTGGTGGCCTCCAGAATCAGGTACTTGGCGAGTTCGCGAGCCCGCTGGCGAAAGCGGGGGACCGGAGTGTCCCGGTGACGAAGCTCGGCCAGGGCNNTCGACCATCATGTTGTTCTCGTGCGCCAGGCGCTTCAGCCCGGTGACGAAGCTCGGCCAGGGCCACATGAACCAGGGGGTGATCGAGCTCGATGACGTAGGGATCTTTTTTCAGTTCAAGCAATATAGCCTCCTACTTCTTGGTTAGCCAGATGGCTCGGGTGCGGTAAACGTACTCCCCGCCCGAAAAAACGGTTAGCCCGACCGCCACCCAATAAAGGGGAAAGGCCAGGGAAGGCGCGGGCAAAAGGAAGAGGGCGATCGCCGTCACCTGAACAAGGGTCTTGGCCTTGCCCCAGATCGAAGCGGGGATGGAGATCCCTTCTTCGGCGGCGGCGGAACGCAGGCCCGTGATGAGGAACTCCCGGCTCAGAATCAAAGTGACGCTCCAGGCCGGAACCAAATTCCTGGAAGCCAGAGCCAGCAGGGCGGCGGTGACGAGCACCTTGTCGACCAAAGGATCCAGCATGGCCCCCAGCGCCGTGGTCTGCCCCAGGCGACGCGCCAAATAGCCGTCCAGCCAATCGGTACCCGAGGCCAACAGAAATAATACGAGGGCCCAGCGGTTCAGACCGGCCTCGAAGCAAAAAACCAGTGGAAAAACGAGCATCAGCCTCGATAAAGTAACGAGGTTGGGAAGATTCAAAATCACTCCGCAACCTCGATGGAACCGAAAAGATCGTAGGGCGCTACCCGCTCGATCCGGATCGGAAGGATTCTTCCGGGTTCGACGGGGATCCTCGAGGTGGCGAAAACCGATCCGTCGATTTCCGGGGCCTCCCGGTAGGTGCGTCCCACCAGACGCCCCGACTCCTCGATTCCCTCCACCAGCATGGATAGGGATTGGCCGATCAGTTTTTCATGAAGGGAAAGGGAAATCTTCTGTTGTTGCTCCATGAGGCCCTTGCGGCGGGCGTTCCGGGTCTTCTTGGCGAGCTGCTTCATTTTCGCGGCCGGGGTGCCCGTCATGGGCGAAAAAGCGAAGACTCCCACATGATCCAGCCTGGCCTCGGTGAGAAAATTCGCCAAATGCTCGAAATGACGCTCTTCTTCCCCGGGAAAGCCCACGATGAAGGTGCTGCGGAGGACCAGGCCGGGGATCTCGGACCGCAGACGCCCGATCAATTCCAGGATGGGTTCCACGGGCCTCTTCATGGCCTGCAGGATTTCCGGATGGCTGTGTTGCAGGGGAATGTCGAGATAGGGAAGGACCTTGGAAAGATCCCTCATTTTTTCGATCAGTTTCTGAGTGACCGCGTTGGGATAGGCATAGTGGAGGCGAATCCATTCGATCCCCTCCACCTCGTTGAGGCGCTCGAGCAACTCGGGAAGCAAAAGCTTTTTGTCGTCGCTGCCGTAGAGGGTGGTGTCCTGGGCGACCAGGTTGATTTCCCTGATGCCGCTTTCCCCCAGGAACTTGGCTTCCCCGACGATCTCATCGATGCCGCGGCTCCGGTAGGAGCCTCGCAACTGGGGAATGATGCAGAAGGTACAGGGGCGATCGCACCCCTCGGCGATGCGCAAATAGGTGGAAGGCCCGACCGAAGCCAGGACTCTCGGCGCTTTCGTTTCCTTGAACTCGCCGTCGCCGACCAGACAAAATCTTTCGCCGTTCAGGACCCTTTCGACGGCCTCGTGAATGCGGCCGAGGTCCCCGGTTCCGAGAACGGCGGATATTTCGGGCATGCACTCGAGGAGTTCTTCCTTGTGCCGTTGAGCCAGGCAACCGGTCACGATGATTTGAGGGGCGGAGGCTCCGAGGATGGCCTTGATGGATTCCTTCTGGGCATCCTCGATGAAGGTGCAGGTGTTGATGAGCAGCACTTCGGCCAGGCTTTCCTCCACCAGGGAGTGTCCATTGCTGAACAGTATCCCGAGCATGGACTCGCTGTCGATGGTGTTTTTGGGGCAGCCCAGGCTGACGATGCCGACTCTAGCCATCTCTACCTCTGGTTGGGGACCCCGCCCGCCAGGACGATGTCCGTGGGGGAAGCGCCCTGGTATTCCTGCTGATCCGAAATCCGCAGGATGATCGGCTCGCGCGGGGTGGCCGGGTTGGTGATATCCATCCAGAGAACGTTGGAGCTCGTCCCGACGAAGAGGGAGGTTCCGTCGCTGGAAATGGCCATGGAAGAGGGGGAGAGACCACCGGAAAGGGAAGGATCGGCGACTTTCGAGCCGTTGCTCGCGGTGCGGATGGTGAGGCCGCCGGAGAGGACCCCGTCGGAACGCTGCTTGCTGTCCCGGTAGGAAGCGAATATGTAGCCGGCCGCACCCGTCCCGGTAGGGCCGGCGAGGATGTCTGAAACGGAACCGGATTCGGGGTTGACGTCGGTCAGGTTCACAGCCGCCTCGGGGTTCTGGACGTTTATGGCATAGATCGCGGTCTTGCTCTGATCGGTCACGTAGAGGATGGCGTTATTGTTGGCCAAAGCCACGTTGCGCATCTGGACGGCGCCGGTGATCTTGATCTCGTTGAGCTTGGTGCTGTCCTTGATGATGGTGACGACCCCGTTCGAGGTGGTGGTGGTGACCCCGTTGACCGTGCTCGTGTTGGAATCAGGCCTTTCGTTGGCCACGAAGGCGTAATAGCTGTTTGAAGAGGTGCTCTTGAGGATGCAGATCCCCATGGGATAAAGGTTGGCGTTGGTGCCACTGGTGACGGAAATGACCTCGCTCGCTCCGTTGGCGAGTCGGATGCGAGAGACGGTCCCGTCGCCGGTGTTGGTGACGTAAAGGTAGAGCCCGTCGGGCGAAACGGCGATCCCCCAGGGGTTTCGGCCGGTGTTGAAGGTGCGATTCATTTGCTGGGTCTTCCGGTTGATTTCCGTGACCGAATTGCCATTCTGGTTGACGACGTAAAGGTAGTCGCCCACGGCGACCATGTTGCCCGGCCCGTTGAAATAGCCGGTTATCGGTGAGCCGTGCGAACTACGGCTCTCGATGTCCACCGCCAAAACGGCATTGGTGGTCGTCTGAGAAATATACAATAAGCGTGAAGTCTGCGGTTGAGTGGACACATTAGTGCCGCCGAGCAGCGAACAGCCGGCGAGAATCATTGCAAGGGGCAGAGCGAACAGAATGGCGGTTTTCGATCTCATCGTTTCCTCCCTTTAAACCATTGCCATCATAGCATATGATAGAGGGATGCAGGACCTCGCCATCGTCGTCGTCAACTACAACCGAGCGGACTTCCTGGGCCGATGCCTAGAAGCCGCGCGCAGCGAGCTGGAATTCTCGGCCATAGAGGGTTCCATCGTCGTGGTCGACAACGCCTCCGCCGACGACAGCGTGTTCGTGGCCAAAAAAACAGCGGGGGTCGTCGTCCTGGAAAACCGAGAAAACCTCGGCTTCGCCGCGGGCTGCAACCAGGGCGGAAAAGTTTCCCGAAGCCGCTATGTTCTCTTGCTGAACAACGACGTGATAATAAACGAAGGGGCTCTCGGAAAACTGGTTTCCTTCGCCGATCGGCACCCCCGCTTGGCCGCCGTCGGCGCCCGCCTGCTCACCCCCTCGGGCCAGGAACAGCTTCCACCGATGGGACTGCTCGCAAAAACAGTGAATCGCTTCGGGAAACCGCAATACCTGAAGTGGCTGCCGGGGGCTTGCTTGTTGCTCCGAAGAGAAGCCCTCGATCGGATAGGATGGCTGGATGCGGGCTTCTTCTTCTACAACGAAGACCTCGACCTGGGGCTCCGCCTCAGGCGGGACGGCTGGAAAATCGCCTATCTGCCCGCCGCCTCGGTGGTCCACCACGAAGGAAAAAGCAGTGATTTGGTGCGTCCCCTCGCCATCCTGGAGGGCTATCGAGGTGGCTTGCGCCTCACCGCCAAGCACTACGGGAAAACGGCCCTGTTTTTCGCGCGCCTCGGAATGAAGGCGGAAATCTTCTTCAGGACCCGAGGGATCGAGCGAAAAAAAGAAGCTGGAAAAACTCTCGGCCCCAAAGAAGTGGCCTGGCAAGAAATCGCCCCCCGCTTGAAAGAACTGGTCGAAAGTTATGCCTTCAACAGTGATTCCGGGCTAAATATTTAATATTTATGCTTTCAGCGGTGATTCCGGGCTAGATTCCTGATCGAGCGATCGTAGCTTTTTTCGGCTTCTTCGTTGAAAAAACAGCCCGGCGCCTCGCCCTTGTCCCGGTGATAGCGCACGCATTCGCAGCACTTGCCATGGCGCGAGCAGGGGTAGCTGCAGCGGCAGTCGTCCTTGCCTTCTCTTTCACATCCCATTTTGGCCTCCGCTTCCATTTATCGTTTATGAAGAATAGCAGAAAAGGGGAAATCGAAAAATGCGCGTGGTTTACCAGAGAGTGAGTCGGGCCTCGGTGACGGTCGAGGAAAAGATCGTCGGCGAGATCGGGATGGGCGCCCTGCTCCTGATCGGGATCGCTCCCGATGATTCTCCCGCGACCACCCTCTGGGTTGCCGAAAAAATCGCCAACTTGAGGGTCTTCGAGGACCAGGAAGGAAAGATGAACCGCTCTTTGCTCGACATCGGGGGCGAGGTCTTGGCGATTTCCCAGTTCACTCTCTACGGAGAAACGAGCAAGGGTCGACGCCCCTCCTTCAGTGAGGCAGCTCCCCCAGAGCTGGCGGAACCTCTTTATGAAACCTTTCTCGCGGAGCTGAAGAAATCGGGGCTCAAGGTGGAAAAGGGGATATTCGGAGCTCACATGGAAGTTTCCCTGGTGANNCCTGGTGAACGACGGTCCGGTCACCCTCCTGATCGAAAAAAAATAGAAGGGATTCTTTAAGCAACCATCCATCGTGTCGTCATTATTCAGGCCTCTTCGGTTTCTTTTTGTCTGGCCTTTTCGAGTGATTCTCTCGCCTCGAAAATCTGGTCCTTGCACATGCGATTGATCTCGTTGATGACGCCTTCGCATTTCATGGCCCTGGTGTACCATTCGATGGCGCGCGCCGGCTCGTTTGTGCGGAGGAAAATCTCGCCGAGCTGGAAAGCGAGTTGTGGTTCGTCGATGGCGGAGTTCCGACCGACCTCGCGGTCGAAGCAGTCGCAGAGATGACCCTTCGCGAGTTCCAGGTGCAGTTGCTCGCGCTTGAGGTCCTTCGCGGTCCGACAAAGCCAGGCGAGTTTCATCTGAGTGTTCCCCATCAGGTAGCTCGTGGAAACCTTTCTCTCCTGATAGCAGCGATAAGCAAGCTGGTAGCTGAGGATGGCGGCGAAGATGGTGCGTTCGAACCGGGAGAAATCGAAGCGCATCCCCAGGCTTTGCTTGGATAGCAGGAGGATTTTGGCTTTCTCCCCGGTCGGGAGCTCTTCCCAATGGGGCTTGTAGGAAGCGAAGGAGCAACTGGGACAGACCCAAACCTGGTAGAACATGGGGTTTAGGCCCTTGTAATGGGGGCAGAGGTCGGAATCGCGCTTTTCAAGCGAATAGGAAGTGCTCTTGGGGGTGTAAAGGGTGAAGGCGCTGTCACAAGCCGGACAAACCAGAGGGCGTGCGGCCATCGACAAGGGCGGAAAGACGATGCTCATGCCTTCACCTTCGGGCTGAAGGCCGTCCTCAGGAAATCGAAGGATGCCGCGAAACCGGAAATGGCGGTGATCAGGAAAAGCTGACCGGGGAGCAGTTGGCTGGCCATTCTGAACTGGGATAGCCAGAGAAGGGGTTCGAAGCCCTGGTGGAAGGCTGCTCCGAGAGAGCCCAGGAGGTTCACGAAGATCTGGGCCACCACGATGGCGAGCCAGCTGCGCTTGAAGCCGCCACCCCCGCGGAGCTTTCCCACCAGCCAGGCCGCCGGCAGGAGGCTCAACAGATAGCCGAAGGCGGGCTGATGGAGGTAGTCGAGACCGCCCCCGTCAATGAAGACCGGAAGGAAGAAAAGCCCCAGAAGCAAGAACATCCCCTGGCTGACGGCACCCCAGAAAGGTCCCAGGGCGATACCCGAGAGCCAAACGGCCGGAAGTTGGAGGGAATAGCGGTAGGACCCGAAGATCACCCCGCCGGCCCGGATGATCTCCTCGGCGCCCGGCAAGGGGGGGATATGGCTGGCCATGAAGGGCAGGCGGAAGGCGATGAAGGTTCCGCAGACCGTCAGAGTGGCGAAGAAAAAGCAGGCGAGAAGCCGCAGCAAGTTCGATTCCCCCATAATGAATAAGACCCCCCGATTCTAATCGAAACCCCCCTATCAGCGCAACCGAGGGGGTTCGCATGTTTTCATAGTGTTCATCCTTCATTGACAATCCCTCATGGTCTTCTTTATGATCGTCCCGGCATCCATCAAAAAGTTAGGAGGCGTTGGTTTGAACGGTTTGACCCCGCGCAAGATCATTCTTATGGTCGTCACCATCCTCGTGCTCGGAGCCCTCTTCATTCTCCAGGATCGAACCCACTTCCCCACCAAGCTGGGATTGGACATCCAGGGCGGAATGCAGCTCGTGCTCGAAGCCAAGGACACCAAGGACATCAAGGTCACCAAGGAAGTCATGAAGAGCGTCATTGCGGTCGTCCGCAACCGGGTCGACGCCTTCGGCGTTTCGGAGCCCCTCATTCAGCGTAAGGGCGATCGCCAGGTCATCGTCGAACTGCCCGGCATCAAGGATCCCGAGCGCGCCCGTCGCTTGATCGGGAAAACCGCCCAGCTCGAGTTCGTGGAACAGATCCAGGGCATGGACAAGAAGTCCACCGAATGGAAATCCACCGGGCTCACCGGTCGGATGCTCTCCGACGCCAAGGCCGAGCCGAACTCCGGAGCCGGCGGAGGCTGGGCCGTCGCCATCACCTTCGACTCCCAGGGCGCCAAGCTCTTCGGCGACATCACCTCCCGCCTGGTCGGAAAGCCCCTCGGAATCACCCTCGACGGCAAAATCATCTCCAGCCCCAACGTCAACGAACCGATCCTGCAGGGCAACGCCTCGATTTCGGGAAGTTTCACCGCCCAGCAGGCCCAGGACCTCGCCATTCAGCTCAAGGCCGGCTCCTTGCCCGTTCCCCTCGATGAGATCGAGAACCGGACCGTGGGCCCCACCCTCGGCCAGGACACCGTCAATCATTCGATCCGGGCCGGCATCGTCGGCTTCATCCTGGTCGCCTTGTTCATGGTCTTCATCTACCGGCTTCCCGGCATGGTGGCGGACATCGCCCTCGCGATCTACGCCGTCTTCGTCCTGGCCATCTTCCACCTCATCCCCGTCACCCTGACGGTCCCCGGCATCGCCGGCTTCATCCTCTCGATCGGGATGGCGGTCGACGCCAACGTCCTGATCTTCGAAAGGACCAAGGAAGAGCTCAAGAGAGGAAGGACCCTCTACTCCGCCATCGAAATCGGATTCAAGAGAGCCTTCACCTCGATCTTCGACTCGAACATGAACACCTTGCTGACCTGCGCGGTGCTCTACTACTTCGGAACCGGCCTGGTGCGAGGCTTCGCCCTCACCCTGGCCATAGGCGTCATCGTGTCACTGTTCACCGCCATCAGCGTCACCCGTGCCCTGTTGCACCAGATCCTGGAGGCGAAGAACCTCAAGAAGGCCTCCTTCTTCGGAGTCAACGTCGCGCCGGTTGAACAGAAAAACTAGGAGAAAAGATGAGCGTCGAAAAGAACAACAACGAGACCAAAGATAACAAGGGGATGGCGACCCCCGACTCCCACTGGAACATCATGGGGCACATCCCCCTCTGGTTCGGTATCTCCCTGCTCCTCATGCTCCCCGGCATCGTCGCCATGATCATCTCGACCGTCCAGATCGGCACCCCCCTGAGAATGGGCCTGGACTTCACCGGCGGCTCCCTGGTACAGCTGCGCTTCCCCAAGCCCGTGACCCTGGAGCAAATGAAGGAAGTCATGCACTCCCAGAAACTCGAGGGACAGGTCCAGACCTCCCAGGGCAACGTGCTCATGATCCGCACCAAGCCCCTGGACCCCAAGACCACCGACAAGTTCATGAGCGCCACCCAGGCCAAACTCGGCAACTTCACCAAGGAGCGCCTGGAAACGGTCGGACCGACCGTCGGGGCGGAGTTGGTACGTAACGCCCTCTACGCGGTCCTCATCGCCTTCATCGGCATCATCGGCTACGTCGCCTTCCGCTACCAGTTCGACTTCGCCCTCTGTGCCATCGCCGCGACCGCCCACGACCTGATCATCATGCTGGGCATCTTCGCCATCCTCGGTCTATCCCCCCTCCACGTCGAGATCGACTCCCTCTTCATCACCGCCCTCTTGACCGTCGCCGGCTTCTCGACCCACGACACCATCGTCATCTTCGACCGCTTCCGGGAGAACCTGAGATACGCCAAGAAGGGCGACACCTTCAGCCAGATCGCCAACATCTCGGTCAACCAGACCTTCCACCGCTCGATCAACACCTCGGTCACCGTCATCCTCTCGCTGTTGCCCCTGGTCCTCTTCGGCGGAGGCTCCATCTTCTACTTCACCCTCGCCATGCTGATCGGCGTCATCTCCGGCACCTATTCCTCCATCTTCAACGCCAGCCCCCTGCTGGTGGTCTGGAGGGACTGGGGCAAGAAAAAGCAAGAAACGGCAAAAGCATAAAAAGAAAAAGGGCGGCCAATCGGTCGCCCTTTTTCTTGGAAAAAAAGTTTTTTCTCTTTTGCTTCTTTCAGTTACCGGCTGCAATGAAGCGGGCGAGGAAGACTCCCGAAAAGACCGCCGCGAAGCAAAGGACGTTGCTGGACAGGATATTCAGGAAGGCCTCGAAGTTTCTTCCGGATTCGAGCAACTGCCAGGTTTCGAAACCGAAGGCCGAAAAGGTCGTGTAGGCCCCCGCGAAGCCGACCATCAGGAACAAGCGCATTTGCGGGGAAAGGGGAACGCTTTCGAGCGAGCCGAGGAAACCGAGGAGCAGGCATCCCGAAACGTTGATCAAAAGAGTCGAATAGGGGAAAGCGCCGCCACGGAACAATTCCCCGAACAGATAGCGGCAGATGGCCCCCAGAAAACCCCCTGCCCCCACGAAAACGAGCGCCGGCATCGAAACCTCCCAAAAAAAAATGCCTCTACTCTTTCGAGTAGAAGCCATTAGCCGCAGCGGTTCGACCAAAAAAGGTCGGGCGAGCTTCATCGCCACTGCGATCTTAACATGGCTGAGATCCCTTTTCAACTGCTGCCTTGGCGGGGATTTCCCCTTCCGCACAGGCCCTTGGCTAGCGAAAGCCAAGGGAGGTATACTTTTTTCTATCGCTTCAGCCTTCATCGAAACGGGGAGCCATGCGCAGCCACTACCTGGGTATCGACATCGGTTCGGTCAGCACCAACCTCGTGCTGCTGGATGGCGACGATCCTTCCATCATCCGGGAATCGATCTATCTCCGAAACAGCGGTCAGCCGCTGTCCTCGGTATACGACGCCTTCCAAACCCTGCTGGCCCGGGGTTACCGAAACGAAGAGATCCTCGCGGTCGGCACCACCGGCAGCGCCAGGGACTTCGTCGGAAAGATCATCGGCGCGGACGTCATCAAGAACGAGATCACCGCCCATGCCGTCGCCGCGATCAGCGAGCGACCCGATGTCCGCACGGTCATCGAGATCGGCGGCCAGGACTCGAAGATCATCATCATCAAGGACAAGATCGTGGTCGATTTCGCCATGAACACGGTTTGCGCCGCCGGCACCGGCTCTTTCCTGGATCATCAGTCGGCGCGCCTCGGCATCCCCATCGAGGAGTTCGGACACTATGCCCTCAAGGCCGAAAGTTCGGTCAGGATCGCCGGCCGCTGCACCGTCTTCGCCGAGTCCGACATGATCCACAAGCAGCAAAAGGGCGCGAGCAAAGAAGAGCTGATCGCGGGGCTGTGCGAGGCTCTGGCCCGAAACTACCTGAGCGGCATCGCCAAGGGAAAAGCGCTCAAACCCCCCATCCTGTTTCAGGGCGGGGTGGCGCACAACATCGGCATCAAGAAGGCCCTCGAAAAAGAACTGGGGATGGAAATGAGCATCCCCGTGAATTTCCCGGTGATGGGCGCCATCGGCGCCGCCATGCTGGCAGTGAACCCTGAAAGGGGCAAGACCCGCTTCGCCGGCCTGCAAAGAATCGAAAACCTGCAGTTTCAAACCGTCGAATGTTCCGACTGTTCCAACCACTGTGAATTGACCAGAGCCGTCGATTCCTCGTCAAACTCCCTGGCCTGCTGGGGCGATCGCTGCGGGAAATGGCAGCGTTGAAGATCGGGATAGCGCGCTCCTTCGTTTACTTCGCCCACGACCCCGATTGGGCTTCTTTCTTCGCTCTCCTGGGGCATGAAGTCGTTTACTCCGCGCAAACCAAAGAAGGCCTGCTCGATTCGGGACAGCGCTATTGCAACAACGATGATTGCTTGCCGATGAAGCACTTCTATGGCCATGCCTTCGATCTGGCGAATCGCGCGGATATCCTGTTCATACCCCAGCTGGTGAGCCTGAAAAAGGGCGGCAATTGTTGTCCCAAGGTGATCGCCATCCCCCAGTTGATCAAAAACGGCCTCTCGCACATCGGCAACATCCTTTCCGTCGTCATCGACGCCAATCATCCCCACCAGACGAGATACGACGTCGCCCAACTGGCCAGTCGGCTCTCGTCTGACCCCCTGAAGATCTTCAGGGCCGTCGAGCACTTGATGAAAAGGCTCTTTATTCCGCCACAGCAATCATCCGATAAGCCGATCTCCGGAAAATCGATCGGGCTTTTGGGCCATGCCTATTCCCTTCAAGACAAAACCCTCAACCTCGATCTGCTCGCCAGGATCGAGCGCTACGGCTATCAGGTCACCCTCCCGAACCCCACGCTCGAAGGCATGATCTCGCACGCGACCCACGGCAGTGTCTTCGGCTGCAAGCCCGTGCACTGGGATTGCGGCCAGCGCCTGGTGAACACCGCCGGGCACTACCTCTCGGACGACAACATCGTGGGCATCATCACCGTCACTTTCTTCGGCTGCGGGATCGATGCCTTCGTGGAGGAGGTCTATAAACAGCGGCTGTGTCAGAGCAAACCCTACTTGACGCTGTCTTTGGACGAACATACCGGCGAGGCGGGGCTGCTCACCAGGCTGGAGGCTTTTCTCGATATGATGGCCCGGAGTTGNNAATGAGTCTCGATAAAATGAGTCGTCGGATCACTTTTCCGCACGCCGGCGATTATCACCTCGCCATCGGCCATCTCTTCCGCAAGCTGGGCTACGAGGTGATCATCGCGCCCAAGACCAGCCAAAGGGCCCTCGACCTGGGGGAGAAATTCGCCCCGGAACAAGCCTGCCTCCCATTCAAGCTCACGCTGGGCAACCTGATCGAAGCGATCGAAGAAGGCGCCAACGTGGTGGCGATGGTCGGCGGCCGCACGGGAATGTGCCGGCTGGCCTTTTACAGCGAGTTGTACAAGAAGATCCTGACCGAGAACGGCTTCGAGGTCGAATTCGTTCCCCTGAAGCTGAAGAAGGAATTTTGGCTGGCGGTAAAAAATCATCTTCCCGAACTGAAGCCCGCCACCTTCCTGCTGGCCTTGATCGAGATGCTGTTGAAGATGCGCGGCCTCGAGGCGATCCGCAGCGGCTACCTCGACCACCATCCCCGCGAAGCGTCCCCGGGTGCCTGCCACCGGCTGGTCCAACAAATGAAAGTCGAACTGCAGGAAGTCGAAGGTTTCTGGGAGATCCTCGGATTTCCAAAAAAGGTTCGTCGAGAATTCAAAAAGATCCCCCTCAGGGAGAATCCCGACCTCATCACCGTGGGCTATCTGGGTGAGTTCTTCATGACCATCGATCAGTTCGGAACCCATCGCATCGAGGAATACCTGGGAGCGCTTGGAGTGCGAGTGGTCCCTGCCGACGGCTTTTCGGACTTTTTCATCGGTTCGTTCAAGCTCTTGAAAGTCTTCGATCGCTTTCTGCCCACCCACAAGCACCAGGTCCACAAATTGGCGAAACCCTTTCTCAACCTCGTGATCGGCGGCCATGCCGTGGAATCGATCGGTCAATCCATCTGGTTCGCCAAAAACGGCATCGACGGAGTGATCCACGTCTATCCCTTCGGTTGCATGCCCGAAATCGTGGCGACCTCCATCCTGCCGACCGTCAGCGAGGCGCACGAAATCCCCATCCTCAGCCTGTGCTTCGACGAGCAAACGGGAGAAGCGGGGATAAGAACCAGGGTCGAGGCTTTCGTCGACATGATAAGGCGGAAAAAAGCCGGCTATTGAGCATCAGGCCGGACCGTCGACCTCGAACCGATCGAACCAGGCGTCGTGCTTGCGGCGGTATTCCTGCTCGAAGGCCGCCATTTCCTTCGAAAACCCTTCCCTGGTGAAAAACACCGGGGCCTCCACCCTGAGCACCACTTCGCCTCCCTCCACCGACAGCATTGAATGGTGTTTGGAGAGGACCTGCTCGGAACCGAAAAGGTAAAGGGGCAAAATCGGAATACCCGTCTTGGCGGCGTATTTGAAGGCCCCGGGATGAAAGGGCAAGAGTTCTTTTCCGCTGCCGCGCGTACCCTCGACGTAGAAGAGGACGGTATCCCCCCGCTCCAAATAGCGCATGAGGTCGCGATGAACGGAGGTGCTCAGTTTCTTGTTTTCGACCGGGATCACCTCGACGAGTTCGGTCAGTGCCCTACCGAAGACGGGCATCGTGCAATAGCCCTTCTTGGCGAGGAAGTGGATGGGGCGAGGAAGCGCCTCGGCCAGCATCAGTTGATCGAACCAGGAGCGGTGATTGGCGACCAGGATGTACTGGCGATCCAGGGAAACTCGTTCGGGATTGACCAGCTTGACCGAAATCCCGAAGAGGCGATCGCTGTTTTTGGCCCAGTTCCTGAAATCCTTCCAGAGTTCCTGCCAGGGGGTGCGGAAAAAGAAACGCCTCAGCGCCGGGATGAAAATGAAGTTGAGGCCGGTGTGGCCGAAGTAGAGCAGCCACTGGAGAACTTTCCTGCTTTTTTCAAACCAGGGCATGCCGCAAGGCCTCGCCGTCCATCCTTCGGGGATTGTTGCCCGCGCGGCTGGCGGCGGCGGCGCTCTCGACCATCCAAAAAAGCTGATCTTCCCCGATGCCGTGCTCCCTCAGATTGGCCGAAACCCCCATCTCGCGGCNNAAGATCGGCCGAAACCCCCATCTCGCGGCAGAGAATCTCCAGGAAAAGCGCGAGCCCCTCGTGATCCTCCACCCCGAACAAGAGGAAAATCCTTTCCATCTTTTCGCGGTAATTCTCGATCCCCTCGGGATCACTGCAATCATCAGGAGTCATTCCCGCGTTGAAGCGGATCACCTTCGGCAGGTTGAGGAAAACCGCCAGGCCGTGCGGAAGGTGGAAACGCGCGCTCAAGAGATAGGACAGGGCATGGGCCAGGGTGGTACGCGAGATGGCGATCGCCTTGCCGGCCAGATAGGCGGCGGCTTGCATCTTTTCCAGAGAAGCGGAAGAAGGCTCGAAAATGGAAGCCCGAAAAAAAACTAAAATCTTTTCGAGCGCCTCGAAAGCATAGCCGAGGGATTCCTCGGTCGCATGGATCGACCAAATGGACTCCAGGGCCTGGGCCAACGCGTCGAAACCGCAAAAAATAGCGGTCTCTCTCTTTATGCCGGACATCAACGAGGGGTCCAACACCACCCAAGCAGGAACCAACCGAGGGTCTTCAACGCTGTATTTTTTTTCATCCTGGTAAACCGTCGCGAAAGGGGTCGCCTCCGAACCGGTCCCGGCCGTGGTGGGCACCGCGACAATAAGGGTGTCTTTTTGCCAGTGCCTTTCCTCGCGGGAAAGCANNCCCCCCCCCGATGGAGACGATGACGTCGGGACAAATCTGGAGCTTCTCGAAAACTTCGGAAACCTGCTTTTCTTCGAGCAGGGCGGTCGAGAAGGGAAAGTGCAAGAGGTTGCACCGCCAGCCTTCGATCAGCCGAAGGATGCCCGGATTGCGGGCCCCTCCTCCGTAGGTGAGGAGCAGGACGTTTCGGGCGGAAATACGATCGGGCAGCCCCTGCAATGAATCGGATCCGGATAAAACTCTCTGCATCAAAATTTTCCCATGAAATTTTCGGCGTTCTCGCGAGGAGTCTCGAGGGGCCGTCCCAGCTCGGGATCCGAGCCCGGCTCGACTTTCACCGCGAGGAAGCGCAGTTGATGCATCCTCGAAGCCTCTTTTAACGCTTCCTGCAGGGAAGCGAGGGAATCAACTCGACGGGTCCAGGGGTAGCCGCAGGCCCGGGCCACTCCCGGGAAATCGACCGTAGGGGAGATGCTCGGCTGTCCCCCGGTCGATTCGTAGCACTCGTTGTCGATGAGGAGGTGAATCAAGTTGTCGGGTTTCTGGTGGCCGATGGTCGCGAGGGTTCCCAACTGCATGAGCGCCGCCCCGTCCCCGTCCACCACGCAGACGGTTCTGGTGGTTTCGCGGGCGATTCCGAGGCCGATGGCGGAAGCGCAGCCCATGCCGCCGACGACGTAGAGGTCGCGGGAATGATTCGTACCCGCTTCTTCGCGAAGAAAATACAGTTCGCGCGAGGCCTTGCCCGTCGTGGAAACGAAAAGGGTATCGTTCGGCAGGGCTTCGAGGATAGCCTGAAGGGCGCGCTTTCGAGTGAAAGCCGGTAGCGCGATCATTTCATCGTTTTCTTTTTTTTTGGCAAAAGAGCCGGGGCGCACGATCAGGGCATAGGGGGATTTTTTTTCGCGCAGATGGAAGCAGGCCTGATGCACGGCGGAATCGACCGAGGATGGCTCCAAGACCGTGAAGGGAACTCCGATCGCTTCCAGGAGGGAAGGCATGATCTTTCCCATCGTCTTATGCTGCGGTTCGTCCGGCTTATTATCCGGGTCCCCTCGCCAGCCGATCAACAGCAAAGCCGGAATACGGAAGATCTCCGAGGAAAGCAGGGAGGTGATGGGGTGGATGGTCTTTCCGAAGCCCGAGTTCTGGAGGTAGACCAGCGACGGTTGCCTGGTCGCCAAATATTGGCCCATGGCGACGGCGATCGCCTCGCATTCGTTGGTCGAGCGCAGGTTTTCGAAGCGATCGTCCAGATCGAGGGCCCGAATAAAGGCTTCGAGCGTGGAATCCGGAACCCCGAGGCAACGAGAAATTTTTTCGTTCGCCAGGGCGTTCAGGAGAGCTTGCGGCTCAATTTTTTGGGACGGCACGGACGGCGGGCTCGATGCACTTGAACAATTCAGGCAGGGGACAGCAGAGGGGTTCCGCTTCCAGGGAGCGCCCGTGTTCCAGGATGGCCTCGGCCGTTTCCTTCATCGCGAGGTAGGCGCTGCGGAGGAGGAAATTCGCGTAGATGATCAGCTTGAAGCCGGCCTCGAAAAGCTCTTCTTCCTTGATGGAACCATAGGTCGTCGGGATGCAGACCAGGGGAACGTCCAGTTGGTTGGCACGGCAGAGTTCTTGGTATCCCCGGGCGAATTCGAGCACTTCATCGGGGCGTCCCGAGCGGGAGTGGATCACGATCGCGTCGGCCCCGGCAAGCAGGTATTTCTGCGCTCGCATCAGGGCCTCCGGCATTCCCTTTCCGGCAATGAGGGCCTCGATGCGGGCGATCAGCAGGAAATCTTCGCTCAATTGCGCCTGCTTGCCCGCTGCGATCTTGCGCGCGAAAACATCCGGGTCCTCCAGGACCTGGGGCTTGACCATATCCAGGCTGTTGTTCTTGGGAAAGACCTTGTCCTCGATGATCAGCCCGGAGATCCCCATCCCTTCGAGTAGTCGGATGTGGTATTGAAGCTGTTCGATGGTGCCGCCGGTGTCCCCGTCGACGACCATCGGCTTGTCCGTGACCATAGCGACCTCGCGGCACAGCGCCAGGCGTGCCGTCAGGCCTTGAAGCTCGATGTCGGGAAGCCCGCGGGAGGCGGTCTCGGCCAAACCGCTGATCCAGATGCCGTCGAAGCTCGTGATCGTTCCGGAAGAGGAGGAGATCGCCGTATCGTTCGCGATGAGCGCGCTCAGGCCATTATGGGATTCGAGGATCCGTAACGGTCCCGTCGCTGAAACGAGAAGCTTTTTAAGCAAACCTCTTCTTTGCTCGGGCAAGTTATTCCGCAATGGCAGCATTTCAATCCCTCAAGATGATTTCCGAAAGCCGTCGGCCAGCCATTGACCTCATGACGGCCGCTCTATTATAGCTTATCCTCGATCTTTTCTCGGTTCGTGCTTCCAAAATCCGGCAACCCGGCCGAAAGATTGCCGCCACGGCCAAGCGTACCCTATAATTTCAGCTGCTACTGCCAGGATTGCGAGGAAAAAATGAACCGTCAGGCGATACCGGTGAAGTCGAGCCTCGGAAGCAGGCTAGGGATCTATCTGGTCGAGATGTTCCCTTTGCACGTAAACGTTCCGGTCTCCTTCTTCAGCTTCTTCGGGTACTACCTCCTGCTGCAGATCCTGGTGGGTCGGAATCCCCTCGCGATGACCACGCGCAGCCTGATGGGGGCCTTGACCGTCACGGCCTTCTCGCTGCTCTTCCGGGTGTTCGACGAGTTCAAGGACCTCGAAAGCGACAAAGCGCTCTTCCCCGGCCGTCCGCTGCCTTCGGGGCGCGTCTTGACGAAAGACCTGAAAATTCTCGGCTGGGGCCTGGTCTTGTTGATGGTTCTCCTGAACCTGCGTTTCGGGTTCACCCCGATCGCCTTGGCTTTTCTGTTAGTCTACGGGCTGCTGACCTTCAAGTACTTCTTCCTGCCGGAACTGCATCTGCGCAGCCTCCCGTTGACCCTGGCGACCCACAATCCGCTCGTGGTAGCCACCCACCTTTACGTCCTGGCGGTGTTTTTGGACGACTTCCACCTGTCCGCCGGCACCTTGCCCCTCGGCGCGTGGATCGCTATCCCCATGTTCTGGATGATCATGCTTTCCTGGGAAACCTGCCGCAAGATCCGCACTCCGGAAGAAGAAAACGATTACGTCACCTACTCGCGGCTGTTTGGTCCCCGCGGCGCGGCGCTGATTCCCATGACCGGACTCACGATCTCCTTCGCCCTCGCCCAAGGATTCGCGTTCTTTCTGAACTGGTCGATTCCCTTGCGGGCGGTGCTCGGAGTGGCCTTCGCGGCCACGATGTTCGGTTTTCTCCGCTGGCAATGGAAGCAGACCCCAAGGAATTCCAAGCTTCGGCCCTTCGTCGAGACCTACGCGATGATCCTCTACTTGGCGCTCCTCGTGGAATTCGCCTGCCGNNCCTGCCGTTACGGCGTTTTTTGGCTGGGCTGATCTGAAGTGATCGCTCAAAGCGGTTCTCAGATGAGTACGCCATAACCGCAGTGGTGGAACCAACCAGCCAAATCCTTGGTAGTGACGAGGTCAAGGCCCTGGGCCAGTGCTTGATCCAGGGCCTCTTTTGTTCGGGCAGCTTGCCCTCGTAGCCATTCTTTCAGTTTGAACCAGACATCGGATGAACGTGATACTCACCTGATAGTGCTCGGAGGCCTTCTCGTAGGTCATCCCGCGTCTAAAACGCGCGCTCGTAAATCGTTTGAGTAAGCTTTTGGCATACCCTCTGATTACGTGAGCGCGCGGCTTCAACAATGGGTTCTTGCTTAAACGGAAGCTGTTTAGAAAATCGGCAATTCTCCGACGAGGGGAAGTTCGATGAGTTCGGAGAGGCTTCCGTTTTTCTCCATGCGAGCTTCCATATTGACATGATAGCGCCAGTCGGGGTTTCCGGGGATCATCTTCGATATCTCGACGTAGAGGCGATAGGCGTTCTGGCTGCCATCCTCGAGAACCTTGGCTTTTTCTATGGCGATGAGTTGGCCCTTCCCCATTTCCTTTATTTGATCCGCCAGTTGCGAGCGGAGATTCTTCAACTCACTGGGCTCGGTGGACTTGAAAGGGGCCGCCTGCAGCGTGTACTGCTTGATGTCGACTTGATCCTTCGCAGCGATGACCTTGAATTGGGGATCCACCGTGAGGACCAGAGTGGTGCGGAAGGTGGAGGTCCCCTTCACCACGCAGGCGATGAGATAGTCGGTCCGTCCGGAGGCTGCGGGGTGAGCGGCGATGAATTCGATGCGCTCAAGGGAGGAGCGCCAGCCCTTCAGGTGCTCTCGGCAAGCGTTGGCGATGGACTTGGCGCGGGTGCCGGTGGCCGGAACTTCGGTGTAGATGCCCTTGTTGGATTGAGCGGTAACGGCGGAGTGATCCGGGCTGAGACTGATCTGATTGGCCGGGAGGCTTCCGCAGCCTGCCAACAAGGCGAGAGAGAGGGCCAAGATGACGTTATGGCGCATGCCGGTTCTCCTTTTGAATAATGAAAAGCGGATTAAACGACTATTAAGCTTATCGTAAATTTCGAACTCATCTTTCTTATATTTAGGTTAATAAAGGGGAAAGTATTGTTTAACAATCAGAGGTTTCGCTTGAGTGCGGGCAATCGCCCCGGCCAGCTTCGAAAACAAGGATTTGATTGGGGAGCGAAATCCTGAAGATCAGCGCCATTAGCCCGTCACAAGAACGGGAAGAGGGGACGGCCTCGGTTGAAGTAGGAGGGTCGGGATCGGTGAAATTGGCTGCGATTTCATCCCGGAAGTATCGGCTCAGGAATTTGGGAGTATTAGGGTCGGCCTTTCGGCTAAGAGCTCGGAGAATTCCTCTTCTATGGCAAAGAAGGCTAGACCCGGCATTTGCTCTATCCTGAACAGCTTCAGAATCTTGCTTGGACGGTCTTACCGTTTTTTTCCGGGTAATTTCGCGGGCTATGGTGTGGATACCAACTCGGATCCCACGCACTTGAATTTAGATCAGACATCGGATTAGGTGAGCGCGCCGCTTCATACAATGGATTCTTGCTTTAACTTTCTCGATCGAGGTGGACCACCCCGGCGCGGGCATCCATTTCGAGGAATTGCCCGTTCGAGACCTTCTCCATCAGGCCCTGAATCCCCACGATGGTAGGGATGCCCATCTCACGGGCCACGATCGAGGCATGGGACAGCACGCTGCCCCTTTCGACCAAAAGGCCGCTGATGGACGGGTACAGGGGAACCCACCCCGGATCGGTCCTTTCCGCGACGAGGATCTCCCCGTTCAAGTCGAGGGGATCCCCCGGCCGGATAACCCGGGCCCGCCCGCGAATGACGCCGGGACAGCAGGAAGTCCCCCGCAACATCCCCGGCTCGAAAACGATCGACGTCATTTCCGTGGCCTCGAAGCGGTTGTTCAGGTTGACGGCGCCGAAGGTCTCGAAACGATCGGCAGGAGCAGAAAAAGAAGAAAAGTCTTCGTCGTCTTCATCGTCTTTTTCTTTTTCGAAGCGCTGAAATTCTTTTTTCCGGAGTTCGACGAGGGAGCGCAGATCGATGAAGACGGAACGGCCGTTCACCCAGGCGAGGATTTCCTCCACGGTCAGGTAGAGGACGTCGCGACTTTGGTCCAGGTGGGAAGAGCGAACGAGCTGTTTGCCGATCTCTTGAAAAATCATCCGAACGATCCCAAAAACCTTCGTCCTGGCGAAGCGCATGTTCTCCCGGTTCTTGACCCCCCTGCGGGCGTTCTTGAGTACCCACCCGAACAGCAACTTTCTGAGGGGGTGTTTCCCGAGCTTCGCCCGGAGCGAGGTTTCGGCCTTTTTCCGAATGGCCCTCTCCTCAGCCTCCGCTTTCTCGCTATCTTGTAGTTCTTCCACGGAAAGTTTCAGGTAATTCTTCAGCATCTCGAACAGGAAGGTGGGATCCTCCGTCACGGGGATCGATTCCAGCTTCAATTCGCCGATGCACCGGAATCCGTAGCGAGCGATGTAATCGTCGACCTGGGCCCTGAAGGCGGGGAAATCATTTGAGAGCGCCATCCACTCGGAAGGAGGCGCACTCGCGAGACGATCCGATAAGGTTGGATTTCCTTTGACTTCCAGGGCCAAACGCTTAATCGCTTTGGTGGGTTCGACGCTTTCGATCCCGCCTTCCCCGCAAAGCAGGTCGTTCTGGATGGAGGCGGAATCGTCCAACCCCCAGGCGGTCAAGGTATGCTTGAGAAGGCCGTAGAACAGCATGGTGAAGAATTCGTTCACGATGGGGGCCCCCCAGAGCGGAAACACCGTCCGATCGAAGAATTCGAGGTAGTAATCGGCCAGTTCGTCGACCCGCATCGAGGAAAAATTTTTCAGGCGCGCCGGCTCGAAGACCGCGTTGAAGCGCTTCCGAAAAGCATTGATGTCCCGGTCCCAGGAAAGGTAGTGACGCAGGACGCTGAAGAAGAGCCAGGCGATTCCTCGGCGTCCCCCCTCGGCCTTTACGACGCCTCCCTGTTCGCTCGTGCCGATCGATTGGCTGAAAAAACGCTTGAGAGTTGGATAGCCCGGGAGGAATGCCATCAGGTCGTACCAGTTGCCCAGGTTGTAATAGATCCTTCCCCGAATCAATCCGAGCATGTTCTTGAAGCGGTGATCGTTCTCCGCCAGGTCGAGGGGATGGGCGCCCAGGGCTTCCGCCAGCCTTCGGTAGAGCATCTCGTAGCCGTGACTGGCGAAGGAGAAGGTCAAGGGGGTGGTGATCCCGGAATAGCTCTCGACGATGTTGGCGTTNNAGTTGGCGTTGTCGAAGAGGCGTTTCATTCCCTCGGGGGGGGCCGGCGGCAGTTTGGTGATCGGACGGGTCTGCAGAAGGAAAATCTCTTCTCCCTCGATGGTCCATTCGATGTCCTGAGGGGCGCCGAAGGCGGCTTCGATCTTTTCACCGAGCGCGACCAGACGCCTGATTTGATCGACGGAAAGGGACTCTCGGGATATTCGATCGATTGGAACCGCGGTGATCTTTGTTCCTCCTTCGGGAGCCGGCACGAACCGCTGCTTTTTTTCGACCAGCGTCGGCTCGATAATACCGGAGCGCCGCGAAACCTCGAAGGTGTCGGCGTCCAGGGTTCCCGAAACCAGGCCTTCTCCCAAGCCCCAGAGGGAGGAAAGGATCACTTTGTCGCGGTTTCCCGTGAGGGGATCGGCGGTGAAGAGGACCCCGGAGATTTCGCTGTCGATCATCTTCTGGATCACCACGGCCATCCGTACGTCGTGCGGGAGGCCATGGACCCTGCGGTAGGCGACGGCGCGCACGGAATAAGCCGAGGCCCAGCAGCGCTTGATGGCCTGGAGGATTTCCTCCTGGCCGCGAACGAAAAGGAAGGTATCGAACTGGCCGGCGAAGGAATGATCTTTTCCGTCCTCTCCCACCGCGGAAGAGCGCACGGCGACGGGCGAGCCGAAGGAAGCGCAGCGTTCGGCGATCGCCTCTTTCAAATCGAGCGGCCATTCGAGGGCGAGGATGCGGGAGGAAGCGAGAAGAGAGGGCTCTTCCAGCTCGGAGGAATCATCGAAGATCCCGGCGAGTTCCAGATCAGCGGTCATTTGCTCCATCACCGATGCGGGCAGGATGAAACACGATGGTACGGGGAGGCCGAGTTCTGAAAGGCGCTCGAGGTTCTCGCCCTTTCCTCCCAGCGCCCCGGTTTCAAGCAGAATGTTCAATTTTCCCCTCCCGCGAAACGTTTTAGCCCATTCTAAGAGCGGGGTTGGCGGACGGTCAAGCCTGAGAGGATGGTAGCCTCGACGAATTAACGCTATCATAGCTATAGATCGGTCCTAGACCCTGGGTCCCCACGGATCGAGCGACGATCGAAACAGGAGAAACAGATGGAGATCACCCGCTTTCGGTTCGAGCCGGAGGCACTCGAACGCTTCCTGGCCTTTCCTTCCGAGCTGTACCGCGACGACCCCAACGTCTTTTCCCTCGCTCTTTNNACCGACCCGACCGCCCAGCTGAAGCCGGACTCCTTCCTGCTCGACAAGGTCGAGCACGTCAATTTCCTCGCGAAAGAGGGGGACAGGGTCCTGGGTCGCATCACGGCCTCGATCCACCGGGAACACCAGGCGGGAAGCGGGATGGTCGGGTTTTTCGAGGTCATCGAGGACCCCGACGTTTCGGAACGATTGCTGAACGAGGCGGAGGACTGGCTGAAAGAAAAAGGCTGCTCGAAGGTGTTGGGACCGATCGATCTCTCGATTTGGAACGGCTACCGCTTGATGACCGCGGGGTTCGGGGAGCGCGCCTTCTGGAGCGAGCCCTACAATCCTTCCTACTATCCGGCTTTCTTCGAGAAAGCGGGATACAGGGTGATCCAGGAGTGGAGCTCGACCTTGGGGGGATGGGAGGACCGCCATCTCGCTCTTTCCCTGTACAAGAAACGCTACGAACAGGCCCTCGAACAGGGCTATCGGTTCGTTTCGCTGACCCCGGAGCGCCTGGATGAAGAGATCGATGAAATATTGAAGCTGCTCGCCGCTTCCTTCCGCAATTTCGTCGGCTTCACTCCGCTCTCTTCGAGGGAGTTCGAAGCGGTGGCGAATCCGCTCAAGGCGATCGCCGACCTCGAGACCATCTTCCTGGTGTACGATCCGGAAGGAGTCCCGGCGGCCTTTCAGATCACGCTGCCCGATCCGCGCCCCGATCTGAAGTGTCCCCGCTATCTCCAGATGTACACGGGCAAGGGAGCGGCGGGAAAGAACGCCGGGTTGGGGAAGGCCGTGCTTTACGCGACGATCAAGGTGCTGCACGATCGAAACGAACCGGTGGAGATGGTCGCGGCCCTGATGTCGGCGGGCAACCATTCCCG
>DOBT01000112.1 GCA_003503675.1 Cyanobacteria bacterium UBA8530
GCGCAAGACAGCGAGGGTGTGCCCTTCGATACCTCAGGGCGAACGGAAATAGGCTGGATTTCCCATTCCGTTCGTGTTGAGGTATCGAAACACTACCTTGGTGTCTCATACAAACGAAATTTGCTGTAAAAACTTTTTTCGCCCGATTCGGGCTCCCTTTCCCTTTCTTGCAGGGCATTTTTCGATCGACTATACTCGACGCAAGTGATCGATTCCGGCGCAAGACGCCGGGATCATTCGTTCCGGTTTTTCAGGAAGGAGTGTTTCGATGATCGTTGTGGAGAACCTCTCGAAGCGCTATGCCGATCGGCTCGTGGTGGACGGAGTCTCGTTCCATGCCGATCGAGGGGAGATACTGGGTTTTCTCGGCCCCAACGGCGCCGGGAAAACCACCACCATGAGGATGATCACCGGTTTCCTCTCCCCTTCGGGAGGAACGGTCAGGGTGGGGGGGCTCGACGTCCAGGAGGAATCCCTCAAGGTCCGCCGCATGATCGGGTACCTGCCCGAGACCCCGCCCCTCTATCCGGAGATGAACGTTTCGGAGTACCTTCATTTTGTCGGGCGCCTGCGCGAAATCCCCGCGAGGGACCTGCACCGGAGGGTAAGCGAGGTCCTTTCTCAGTGCTTCCTCCAGGACGTCGAGAAGAAGCTCATCAATCACCTCTCGAAGGGCTACAAGCAAAGGGTCGGGCTGGCCCAGGCCCTCATTCACCGGCCCCGGCTCCTCATCCTCGACGAGCCGACCTCCGGTCTCGATCCCAAACAAATCATCCAGATCCGCGAATTGATCAAGGACCTTGCGGTCGACCACACGGTCATCCTTTCTACCCACATCCTGCCCGAGGTTCAGCACACCTGCTCCCGCGTCCTGATCACCAATGGGGGCAAGGTCGTCGCCGAGGACAGCCCGGAGCGCCTCGAGGCCCAGTTGAAGGCCGGCGAGAGGATTTCCCTGAAGGTCCGCGCTCCCAGGGAAGACCTCGAAAAGCTTTTCGAAGATCTGCCGGGCATCGGTTCTTTCAGAATCCGGTCCGTCGAAAATGCCTGTCTGGTCGAGATAGCCGCGGCGGGCGACCTGCGCGAGCTTTTGGCCAGGGAGATCGTCCAGGCCGGCTGGGGGCTGCTGGAATTGCGTTCCTTGAGCCTTTCGATGGAGGAAATCTTCCTGAAGTTGACCACCGAGGAAAAAAAAGAAAAGAATTTGGAGGTGACGGCCGATGTCTAAGATCATGGCGATCGCCGGGCGGGATCTCAGGAGTTATTTCGTCTCGCCCCTGGCCTACGTGGTGGCCGCCTTCTTCACTTTGGTCAGCGGCTACCTCTTCTGGCTCATCCTCTGCACCGGTCGGGAAGCGAGCATGAGGGGGCTCTTCGCCAACCTCGCCGTCGTCTTCCTGCTCCTCACCCCCGCCCTCACCATGCGCCTTTTCGCCGAAGAACGGCGAGCCGGCACCATCGAGCTGCTGATGACCGTTCCCTTGAGGGACTTCGAGCTGGTGGGAGGAAAATACCTCGCTTCTCTCGCCTACTTGCTTTTCCTCTTCCTCTGCACCGGGCTCTATCCCCTGATTTTGCTCTTCCTCGGGAAGCCCGACTGGCCCGTCATCGGCCTCGGCTACCTCGGCTCCTATCTTTTGGGCGCCTCCTTCATGGCTATCGGGCTGCTGGCCTCGAGCTGGACCTCCAGTCAGGTGGTGGCGGCGATGATCACCTTCTCCCTCTCCCTGGTGATCTGGCTGCTGCCGGNNCCCTGGTGATCTGGCTGCTACCGGCCGCCGGCCAAATCTTCGGCGCCCCGGCCTCCGAGATCCTCAACTCCCTTTCCTTGATCTCCCATCAGGAAAACCTGGTGAGGGGCGTCCTCGATTCGACCGATCTGTTGTTCTACTTCTCCTTCATTCTCGGTTGCCTGTTCCTGTCGGTTCGGTCGGTCGAAGTCTATCACTGGAGGTAAGCGAAGTTGTTGAAAATCAAAAAAAAATTCGGGATCGATGAACTCGTGAACCTGACAAGTATCTTGGCGATCCTCTTTTTGGCGGCGGCGGTCGTTTTACCCCACGTCAGGGCCTTCCGGTATTTCGCCCTGATTCCCTGGTTGCGGGGAATCGGCCTCGGCGGCCTCTTCGTCTTCTTGATCCTGCAAGCCTGGATTCACCGGAAAAAAGTTTCCGAGCTTTTCGGCCACAGAAGGGCGAGGAGCGGCGCCAACTCCGCCCTGCAGATCGTCCTTTTCCTGGGCCTTTTGGTGGTCCTCAACTCCATCGCGGCCGGCCATCGGGGTCGACTGGATCTGACGAGCGGCCGCGACTTCTCCCTGGCCGAGCAAACCAAGAAGATCGTCAAGAACCTGAAAACCGACGTCCTGGTCACTTCCTACTTCAAGGAAACCAATCCTTCCTCCATGAGGGCCAGGGAGCTGTGGAAGGAGTATTCCTATCTTTCCCCCCGTTTGAAGTACCGGCAGGTCGATCCGGACAAGGACCGCGCCCGGGCGATTCAGGCCGGGGTCAAGCGCTACGGGGTTTCCGTGATCGAGGCCGAAGGCCGCAAGGTCGAGATCGAGGGGACTTCGGAGGGCGAGTTCACGGGCGGCATCATCAAGGCCACCCGGGGCGAGCAGAAGGTGGTTCTCTTCCTGGAGGGCCACGGCGAGGCCAGCCCGAATTCCCAGGACCAGGAGAACGGCGGCGGTCTTTCCACCGCCAAGGAAGCCATCGAGAAACAGAACTACCGGGTCGAGCCGCTCAGCTTGATCGCTCACCCGCAGGTTCCCGCCTCCGCCTCGCTTTTGGTGGTGGCCGGTCCCAAGAAGGCCTTGCTGAAGGAGGAAGTTTCGGCGATCGCTTCTTTCGTCGAGCGCGGCGGCAAGGTCCTCCTCCTGCTTTCCCCCCAGGTCAAGACCGGGCTTGAGCAGTGGCTGAAAAGCTACGGAATCACTCCGGACGACAACCTGGTCCTCGATTACAAGCAGCACTACTTCGTGGACGCCTCGGCGCCCCTCATCAACCGCTATCCCTTCCACTCCATCACCCAAAACCTGCCCGACTCCTTCTTTCCCGCGGCGCGCTCCCTTTCCGCCGACCGGAAGATGCCGGAAGGGGTGAGCGCCGCTCCCCTGCTCGAAACCTCGGACAGCAGCTGGGGCGAAACCAACTTGCTTTCGCGCAACCTCGAGTACAACGAGGGGCAGGACAAGAAGGGCCCGCTCACCCTGGCCTACGCCGTCGACGTCGAGAAAAAGGAGAAAAGGCAGAAAACGCGTCTGGTCCTTTTCGGAAACGCCCGCTTCGCCTCGGACGGGGCCTTCACCGCGGTCGGTAACGGCGACCTCTTCCTGGCCTCCTTGAACTGGCTGGCGGAGGACGAGGACCTGATCGCCATCCCGCCCAAGCCGCCCGGGCCGCAGCCCCTGGTTTTCAGCAACGGCCAAATGATGCAGGTCTTCTACGCCGTGATGTCCTTGCCGGCCTTCCTCCTCTTCTTCGGAGGACTGGTCTGGTGGAAGCGTCGGCGATCATGAGGGCGAATCCGCTGACCATCGGTCTCGCCGTCGCCTTCGCGGGGTTGGGCGCTTTTTACCAGTTCTTCGAAAAGAATCGCCCCCCCTCCGAGAACCCCGACTCCCTATCCATCTGGAGGATCGAGGAGGCCAGGGCTCCCGCGATTCTTTCCCTGGAGGCCGGGGATAAAAAAATCGTTTTCGAGAGGAAAGCCAAGGAATGGCACCTTCGGGGAAAAGGGGATCTCCCTCTCGATTCCCGTTGGGAACCGAGCTATTCGGGCCTTTTGAAACCGAGCGCCGAGCGCAAAGTCAGTGATACTGCCCCCTTTAAGGATTACGGCCTGGACAGCCCCTCTTTCCGGATCACCCTGGGAACCGGCCAAGAAGCGAAGTCCTTGATCCTAGGCGAGAAGAATCCCGCCGGCGAAGCCTACTATGCGGCCGAGCCAGGGAAGCGTACAATCTACCTCGTGAGTTCCTGGCAGGTCGACGGTTGGAAAGGCTTATTGGATAAGCCGCCGCTGGCAAGTCCGACCCCGAAAAAACAAAAAAACTCAAAATTGAAAGGATGACCTTCAATGTGTGACGGTGGATTCGATTCCCTCGAGAACATGAAAATGCTCGCCGCTCAGTGTTCCCAGCGCTTCGAACAGGAGAAAAGGTTTCTCGAGGAATGGGTTCTGAGGGCAGAGCAACAAGGCGATCACCGCGCGGCGCTTATTTTCAGCCAGACGGCCTTCGAGTTGGGTCGCGCCGTATCCACCCTCGGTGAGTTGAAGGAAGTTTCCTCGGCGCACCCCGAAGCGACGGTCGCCCGCGTTTGATGTCGTCTTCCTTTTCTTCGCGAGAGATCCCCATCCATGCCCCCATCTTGGGGGCGAACCAGGCGAAAGCCGAGGCCCTGCGCCAAAGATTTCGCTCTCAGGGTATGAAAAGCCTGAATCTCATCAGTTCGCCCGGTGCCGGCAAGACCACCCTGCTCGAAAAAACCATCAAGGGGCTGTCGCAATTCAAGATCGGGGTGATCGAGGGGGACATCGCCACCGCCCGGGACGCCGAGCGGATCGTGAAGGCGGGTGCCCACGCCGTGCAGATCAACACCCATGGGGCCTGCCATCTCGATGCAGCCATGGTCGAGAAGGCGCTCGACCAGCTCGACGGTGATTACCGCTTTCTTTTCATCGAGAACGTCGGGAATCTGGTTTGTCCGGCGGAATTCGATCTGGGCGAAGAAGCCAAGGTGGCGATCTTGAGCGTGACCGAGGGGGCCGACAAGCCGGCCAAATACCCCCTGGTCTTCCTGCAATCCGCCGTCCTCCTCATCAGCAAGATCGATCTGCTGCCCTACGTCGATTGCGACATCCAGGCCATGATGGCGGATGCCCTGTTGGTCAACCCGAACATCGAGATTTTCCCTCTTTCCGCCAAGACGGGAGAGGGAATGGACGCCTGGTTCGACTGGCTGCGTCGATAAAAAAAACGAAAAAGTGAAAAACGGAAAAGCGAGACTCTTCGCACTCTGGCCGAAGTTGAGGCTGCCCGTCTATCTTTTCCTGGCGGTACTCTCCTTTTCCTCGATCGAGGTCCTGGCCAACCCCATTCGCCATCGCATCGATCCCTTCGCCTTGACCTTCTGGAGATTCTTCATCGCCACCGCTTGCCTGTTTCCCATCACGGTGCTGAGGAAAAAGTTCCACTTCTCGACGATTCGTCCGCGCGAATGGCTGGCGCTCTTTTTGCTCGGCTGCTTGAACGTGATCCTTTGCATGGGGGCCCATGCCCTCAGCATCAAGCATGCTTCCGCCTCGACGGCCGCCCTCCTCATCGCTTCCAACCCGCTCGCGACCAGCTTGTTCGCCTGGCTGATCCTGAAGGAAAGATACGACCTGCGCCGCGGCCTGTTGATGGGAGTCGGACTCCTCGGGGTCGCCATGGTGGCGCTGCGGCCCTCGGCCGGGGTCGATACCCCGATGGGGATCTCCGCGGGGATCGTCGGAATGGTGGGCTTTGCCTTGTATACCGTGCTTTCGAAGGGCCTCGTCCAGCGCCTGGGAAGCTTGACCGCCACCACCCTGAGCTTCTTGCTGGCCCTCGTCGTCTACTTTCCCCTCCTCATAGCCTTGAAAATCCCGCTCTTTCCCGCGCCCGACGTCTGGCCGCACCTGTTGGCCCTCGGCGTCGTGGTGTCCGGCTTCGGCTACATCGCTTTCTTCAAGGCCTTGAAGGACCTTCCCGCCGGGAGGGCCAGCTTATTGTTCTTCTTCAAGCCGCCGGTCTCCCTTTTCCTGGCCTGGTTGTTCCTGGGGGAGTCCCCGACTCTCTTCGCGGGGATCGGCAGCGCCCTGATCATGGCCGGGATCTTCTTCGATCGGAAAGTTCCCGCTTCGACAAGAGTCGCCCCTCAAACCGGCTAAGAGCGAATCCAAGGAGTCCGCCTTTTCTTCAGAAAGAGCGGACTCTTTTTTTTTGCAAAAGAACGATCGATCTCTTATAATAAATTCATTAAAATTTAACAGAAAGCTGAGATCTCGAAGGAAGCGATGAGGAACTGCCATGTCCCTGATGAGAAAAAGATGGAGAGCCCTTCTGATTGTCGGTCTCTTCGCCCTTCCCGCCCAGGCCCGGGATGGCTACAAGGACGTTCCGAGTGGGCATTGGGCCGAAAAGGCCATCGACGAAGTGGCGATCAAGCGCCATCTCATGGACGCCTACCCCGATTCCACCTTCCGCGGGGAAAAGCCCTTTTCCCGTCGGCAATTCACGGTGGCCCTCAAGGTGTTGGTTTCCGAGCTGGAATCTCTTTCCGGCATTCCCTGGAAGGCCCCCCTCCAAAAAAAACATCGTTTTCAGGATCTGAGCCAAGCGAAACCGGAATCGAAGGACATTTTGATTCTCGTCAACGACTACGGGCTCTTCGAGGGGGTCGTGGGCGAAAAGGCCTTCGAGGGGGAAAGAACCATCACCCGCAGCGAAATGGCCAAGGTCGTTCACAACCTCCTGAAGTTGGGGGAGAAGAAAGGGGTGCTGGCGCCGCTTCCGGCCGGAAAAGCAGGGAACCCTTTTTCCGATCTTTCCGGCGAGCAGCGGGAAGTCCTCGAACTCACCGAGGATTATCGCGTGATGGCCGGTTTTCCGGACCATACCTTTCGAGGGAATGAAGGGTTGACGCGTTTTCAGTTCGCGGCGACCTGTCTCCAGACCTTTCCCCTCATCCGGGAACTCGTCCGCCAGTCCGTCAACCGTCATCAGGAAGAGGACCGCTCGATCTATTTCCGAAGAGACCAAGCCCTCGGTCTCGCCTTTCTCAACGGGGATCAATCCTACCTCGAATTTAGCGGTTTCTATTACCAGGGCCCCCTCTTCGGCTTTCACAAGCTGGGGATCATTTCGTCGGCCCAGCCTTCTCTCTGGCTCGGCCTGGGGCCGAAGACTCCTCTTCTGGGAGCGACCCAGTTTCAGCCCTACGTCGACGGCCGCGTCTTCTGGCAGGGCGCCGACAGGCAGGCGGGACTGGGCGCGGGGGTCATCCTTCACCAACGGTTCTTCAAGAACTGGGGCTGCTTCGGCAACATCGAGCTGAACTCCGCTTACGGGACCCTGCAGGAAAACGAGGCGGGACTGGAATACCTCGGCGGGCGCTGGGGCATCGCCCTGGCGGTGAAAAACCTTCACTGGGACCTGGTGAATTCGGCCTGGAGACGCGCCGCCGTCAACGACGTCCATCTCGGCTGCAATTGGAGCTTTTGAATTTTCGGAAAAGAAGGAAGAGGTATGAAAAAATGAAGGCGAAAGAGGGACTGATCGCAGTTTTGCTGCTGCCGGCGTTGTTCATGACGGCGGGGTGTCCCCTCACCGTCAACGGCCAAGGTTTTTGGGGAACGGGAAAGAACGTCACGCCAACCCCGAAGCCTTCCTCGAGTCCGGTTCTTTCCAGCGGGAACTCCCAAATCTCCCTCACCGCGGGAGAAAGCAAGGAGTTCGATCTCTTGAGCGGAAAGGGGGAAGGGGGCCAGATCTCCTTTTCCCGATCGGAAAACCATTTCCGGATAGTCCCGGGCACGGGGTTCTCCTTCTTCGATGCGGGAACCTCGGCGATAGGGGAAGCCCCCGAAAGCGGCTACCTTCAGCCAACCGAGGGGATCGAGATCATCGAGGGACATGTCTACGTCGTCAGGATCTCGAGCCTTCCCGTCCGCTACGCCAGGATCACCATCACCTCGATCGAGGCCGGCCGGATCGAATTCCTCTTCTTCATCCGATTGGATGGGAGCAGGTCCTTCCAGGAGCCCGTGGCTTCGCCCGCTCCATCCCCCACTCCGTGGATTCCGGGCTCGCTGAACCTCGGGGCCACCCTTTCGGACGGTCCGACGATACCTCTGCCGGCCGGCAGGATCTCGGGCAGCGTTGTGGACGCCCTGAACTTCACCTTCCTGGGAAGCGTTCTCGTCAACGTCCTTTTTGAGGGAAAGACCATCGCGACCACCACCACCGATCCGGGAGGCGCTTTTTCCCTTCTGCTCCCCCCTGGTTCCGGCTACACCCTCGAAATATCCAAGGATGGCTATGAGAGCGTCAGCTATGGCAACATCCAGGTTTCGCTGAACTCCACGACCTACCTCCAGACGGTGTCCCAGGTACCCTTAGGTAGCGGAGGAAACGGAGGCGCTGAGGGAAAGATCGTCGATGCCTTCAACGGGCAAGGGGTAGGCGGGTTGCGCATCGCGATTCGCCGTGGCATCAACGCCATCGAAGGCAAGCTCGTTACCCTCGAGGCCACCCGGCGTGACGGGACCTTCTCTCTCTCGGGCCTCCCCCAGGGTAATTACACCATCGAGATCAGCGGGGAAGGCTACACCACCTGCTTTCACACCGTCCCCATCCTCGAGGGAAAGACGGCCCTCGACGTCATCGAGGCCGTGACGGCCGTCCTCGACGCGAGCAAATTGAGGATCGTGCTCACCTGGGCCTATCAACCCGCAGACCTGGATGCTCATCTTTCCGGACCGGGGGAGGGGGAGCGATTCCACCTTTACTACGATTCGAGGAGCTTCGGCGCGGGGCTCTCTCTCGATCACGATGAAAGAGCGGGCTTCGGTCCCGAGACGATCACCATCGGGGAAAGGAAGGCCGGGATTTATCGCTTTGCCGTGCATAACTTCTCCCGCAAGTCCGAGACGAGCCATGATTTCACTTTGGCTGACTCCATTGCCAGGGTCAAGGTTTACCAGGGGAGCAACCTTCTTTCTACTTTCAACGTGCCATCGTCCAAGGAAGGGACGCTCTGGACGGTATTCAAATTGAGCGACGGTATCATCACCCCAATCAATCAGATGTCATATCAGACAAGCGGGGAAGTGGCGCCTTGAGGAAAGAATCCAGAGAAACACTGGAATGGAGGAGAGAACGATGAATAAAAAGCGCATAATTGCGACCTTGGCGCTGCTTCCCCTTTTTATTGGGATGGGTTGCCTTGCGAGCTGTAGTAACCTGCCAAAGCTCGAAAAAAACGAGATTTCGTTGAAAAACGGCTCTCTCTCGGTCAAGATCGCCGTTCTCAATAATTTCTCTACCCAGGCCAAGGTCGCCGACATCGACCGGCTCCTCGTCCAGGTAGAAGTGCAGGGGGATCCCCAGACTCAAAACCTCCAAAAGGCACAAATCTCCGGTCCCTTGACCGTGAATTTCTCTTCCCTGAGTGCCGGAACGGCCACCGTCACGATGACCGCCTTCGATGAATCATCCCATAGCCTGGGCACCGCATCGGCCACCGCCTCGATCCAAGCCGGACGGAACGCGGAGGTCAACCTCGCGCTGCAACTCGACCCGACCTACGTCTACGTGATGCCGACTCCCGACCAAGGCCTGATCGCATCGACCCTGGCTGGCGGCGTGGCCGGTTATCTCGATGGCAAGGGAGAGTTGGCGAGCTTCGATTTCGATTCGGATTCCGCGGGTTTGTTCGTGGACAGCCAGGGAAACCTCTTAGTGGCCGACTCCGGCAATGACCGGATCCGGAAGATCGAACCGGACGGCACGGTGTCCACCTTGGCCGGAAGCGTCGAGGGCAATTCGGACGGGGCCTCAGCGATCGCCAAGTTCAAGAGGCCCGTCGGAATCACCCTGGATGGAAGCGGAAACCTCTACGTCGCCGATGCGGGAAACAGCCGCATCAGGAAAATTTCTTCGAGCGGCCTGGTTTCTACCCTGGCCGGAAGTGTCGAAGGCTATGCCGATGGCCTCGGCACCGCCGCGAAATTCAGGCTGCCGGGCGGAATCGCGAGGGATGCCAGCGGCAGCCTCTACGTCGCCGACACCGGCAACAACCTGATCAGAAAAATCTCGCCCCTCGGCGAGGTCTCGACCTTCGCAGGAAGAGACGAAGGCTATGCCGACGGCCAGGGTGCCGCGGCCAAGTTCAAGAGGCCCGTCGGCCTCGCCCTGGATGGAAGCGGAAACCTCTTTGTCGCCGATGCCGGAAACAACCGCATCAGGAAAATTTCTCCGAGCGGCGCGGTCACCACCCTGGCCGGCAGCGAGGGGGATTACGCGGACGGCGTCGGTGCCGCCGCCATGTTCAGGGATCCCGGGGGAATCGCCGTGGATGCCGGTGGCAACCTCATCGTCGCCGACCGGGGCAACTTCAGGATCAGGAAGATCGACCCCAGCGGAAATGTCACCACCCTGGCCGGCAGCGATGGCCTTTACGCGGATGGGGCCGGGGCTGCCGCGAAGTTTGCCGCCCTCTATGCGATCGCTTTGGACGGCAATGGCAATCTCTATCTTTCCGACAGCCAGCGGGTCAGGAAAGTGACGAGGAGTTGAAGCCAGGCCGGAACCTGTCAAGTAGTTTGAGGTAAGTTTATGGAGAATTTACTGAGCAGCCTCCTCCAGGGCTACTTGACGAGCCGGTGGATTGATCCAGGCGGCTTCGGGTAGAGGGGTGACGAGAGGCGCCTCGTCGGTCTTCAACCATGGCGTTTCCATGGCTTCCCTTGCGGAAGGGCAAAGCAAAAGATTCGATCTAGGGAAACTGGAGTGCCTCGGGGCCGATATCCTTCACGACGAGCGAGAAGCGTTGCAAGCCGAACCTGATACCAAGTGATAGTCAGGAATCGGAGGATTGGCGTTTTTGCCCGCATCCCGCTTACAATGGGAGAGCGGGCCTCCGTGGCCTTGCTTCGAAAAGGAGATGGAAATTGCTCATCCTGATGCAGCAGACGGCCACTCAGGCCGATATCGAGAGGGTACTGGCGACCGTCGTGGAACTGGGCTTTCAGGCGAGACCCATTCCCGGTGAGCAGAGGATGGCGATCGGCGTGGTCGGAAACGATCGCCAGATCGATGGCTCGCGCCTCGAGGCCCTGCCCGGGGTTCGCGAGATCATCCACGTCTCGGCCCCTTACAAGCTGGTCAGTCGCGAGTGGAAAAAAAGCGACACCGAGATCCGGCTATTCAACGGCACGGTCGTCGGGGGAAAAGGGATCGTCGTCATGGGCGGCCCCTGTTCGGTCGAAAGCGAAGAGCAGATCATGGAAGCGGCCGCCTTCGTGGCGGCCATGGGGGGGGCCGTCCTGCGCGGGGGGGCCTACAAACCTCGCTCCTCTCCGTATTCCTTCCAGGGAATGGGGGAGGAAGGCCTGAAAATTCTGGCCCGGGCCCGCGAGAAATACGGCCTCGCGATCATCACCGAGGCGATCGACGGTGAGAGTGCCGATCGGGTGGCCGATTACGCCGACATCATCCAGATCGGCGCCCGCAACATGCAGAATTTCGCCCTCCTGCGCCATGTCGGGAAACTCGACAAGCCGGTCCTGCTGAAAAGGGGCATCTCCGCCACCATCAAAGAACTGCTTTTGGCCGCCGAGTACATCCTCTCCGAAGGCAACGAAAAGGTCATACTTTGCGAGCGGGGCATCCGCTCCTTCGACGACGCCACCCGCAACGTCATGGACATCGCCGCCATCCCCATCCTCAAGCAACTTTCCCACCTCCCCGTGATCGCCGACCCTTCCCACGGGACGGGCCTGCGCAACAAGGTGATCCCGATGTCCCGGGCGGCCGTGGCCGCCGGAGCCGACGGCCTGATCGTCGAGATGCACCCCCATCCCGAAAAGGCCCTCTCGGATGGCATGCAATCCCTCTATCCGGAGCAGTTCGGGGAACTCGTCCGCGAGGTCGGGAAGATCGCCGCGGTACTCGATCGCTCGGTGCTTTCGATATCGAGTCGAGGGATTAGGGAAATTCTCGAGGGTTAGCGGGTTAGGTATTCGAGTTTCCTTCGTAAGCGCGTAAAGGATATCGAGCGATACCCACTGATCTCACCGGCTGATGCTCGCGAGCAGGCTCAATCTTTTCTTCAAGCCCGCGATCAATGGTCAAACCGCTTGGCCGCGTAACAAAAGCTTGTGTCCAGGAAACCGGGTGCGGTACGGATTGAATTCCCGGCCATGTTTCAGGAAATGAACCCGGAGATTCTCCTCCGCGGTCAAATTGACGGCAGGACGAGGAGCCCAAGTCCCATAGGGCTTGGCGGAACGACAGAAGAAATGATGGCGAGTTGTTCATCCTGAGCCGGACCCCCAAAGCAGATACGGCTTTTACGAACTCGGCTTTCGTCGTCGAAGCGTTGCGGCTGGAGTATGACTGGGCTATGGCCATCTTGGTCGTCGCGACGGGTAGGGGCGCTTGCCCACAGCCGGACAGGACAACGGTGAGAAGAGCAGTTTGCTTCACCAGGATTCCTCCTGCAGCGATCTGAATGGTTAGGGTTGGACGGTGTGAATCGTTTTGGCCTTCTCGATCCACTTGGAGACGGTGTTGACGGAAGGAAGCCGATCGACGAACTTTCGCTTGGGATCGATCGCGTTGGCGATCGCCATCCGCTCTTGAAGGTTCGTCGCGTTGCGTCGAGCCAACTCTTTTGTCGAGGCGACCCCGACGGCATCGAGAAGCTGGCTCATCTCGGGGCCGATCCCGGAAATCTGCATCAACTCGACCTTATGGGCCCAGGCCAAGATCAGCTTGTTCGAGATCCCGGTCTTGTCGGCGAGGGCCTCTCGCTCCTTGCGGGTGCGGGTGGATTCCAAGAACTTCTTGGTGCTCGGCAGGCCCGCTTCCTTGAGTTTCGCCGCATAGGCAGGGCCGATTCCCATCACCTGCACGACGGGATAGACTCGGTTGGCCTCCAACTGTGCCAGGGCAGCGGTTTGGGTTTGAATGGTAGGAGTGTTGGCCCCACAGCCTACCAGGGAAAGCATGGCGGACAAGGCAATCATGGTCACGACGGCTCTCTTCATTATTCCCTCCACTGTCAACTGCCCCTTTGCCAATATTTAACAATTGGTCCTATGAGGTCATCGTGGGGAGGGAGGAAAAACTTGTCTCTCTTGGATTGATTTCTATCCCGTTCTTAAACTTCTAGAGGGTGAACGGAAAGTCAT
>DOBT01000239.1 GCA_003503675.1 Cyanobacteria bacterium UBA8530
CCAGATCGCCCTGCGCGACCTGGAGATCCGAGGGGTGGGCAACATCCTCGGGGAAGAGCAGCACGGCCACATGCTCGCCGTCGGCTACGACGTCTACATGCAGCTTTTGGAAGAGGCCGTCAACGATCTGCAGTCCGTGGAAGAGAAAACCGTCGAGAACACGGTCGTCGATCTCTCGATCAACGCCTTCATCCCCGATGAATGGATCGGCGATCCCGGCCATAAGATGGAACAGTACAAGCGCCTGGCGGGAGTCCTCTCGCCCCGGGAGCTGGATCTCTTTTCCGAGGAATGGGCGGATCGCTATGGAAAGTGCCCCGCCCCCGTCAAGAATCTCCTTCGTTTGGTTCGCATCAAGCTGCGCGCCAGCGAGCTGTCCGAATTCAAGATATCCATCATTCGCTCGGACGGTCAGGGGATTCACGTGGAAACGACCCTCGAGAGGAAGATTTGGGCGAATTGCCAATTGAAGAATCAGGGGCTCGCCCGCTGGCAATTCGGGAGAGGCGAGCTTTCTTGTCCACGCGGGGATTGGGGGAGTGAACAGCAGCTCGACGCCATCGAGCGCTTGCTTTCCGCCCTCGAAAACCAACAGGTGGCTTTGACCGCGTGAGAAGGAAAACCTATAATGGGAAACCTATTTCATTTTTCAGAAAGGGAGACGACTGAAGTGAACGACACCACCAAGGCGCTAGTCGGTCTGGGCGCAGCCCTCGCCATCGGCCTGGCCGCCGCAGGGGGAACCTATCTTAGTTCCATGAGCGCACAGGCCGGAGCCTACGTCGCAACCGTGAACGGGGAGAAGATTCCCCTGGCCCGCTTCGACCAGGCCATGATCGGGGTTTCCAAGCAGATGCGCCTCGACATCGACGAGAAAAACCCCGAAGGCAAGAAAAACCGGTTGATGGTCCAGAAGAACGTCATCGATCAGCTCTGCGAACTCCAGCTCCTCATGAACGAGGCCAAGAAGCGCAAGCTCACCGCAACCGACAAAGAAGTGGCCTTCAAGCTCAACGACATCCAGAAGCAGTTCCCCGACCCGGCCAAGTTCGAGGCTACCCTCAAACAGTACAACCTGACGGTATCCGACCTCAAGGCCCAGATCAGCCAGGGAGTGACCATCGAGAAGCTGCAGGCCGAAAAGGGGAAGGAACTCAAGCTGAGCGAAAAGGAAGTCCGGGATTACTACGACAAGAACCCCAAGCTCTTCCAGAGGGATGACGAAATCAGCGCCTCCCACATCCTGGTCAAGGAAGAGAAGCTGGCCAAGGAAATTCTCGCCAAGCTGAAGAAGGGCGATTCCTTCGCGAAGCTGGCCGAGCAATACTCCATCGACCCGGGCTCGAAGAAAAAAGGCGGCGACCTGGGCCCCTTCGGCCGCGGCATGATGGTTCCCGAGTTCGAGAAGGTCGCCTTCTCCCTCAAGGAGGGCCAGCTCAGCGATCTCGTCAAGACCAACTTCGGCTACCACATCATCATGGGCGGAAAGCGCTTCCCGGCCCATGTCCAATCCTTCGAGGAAGCCAAGGCCAGGCTCGCCGAGAACCTGATCAAGCAGCGCCAGGGCGAGGAGTTCCAGAAGTGGCTCACCGATCTGAAGAAAACGGCCAAGGTCGACATCAGGCCGGAGTACGCCGTCAGCCCGCCTCCAAGCGAGGACAACATGATGATGCTCCCGCGCAACCCCAACCCCGGAAAAGCGGATAAAAACGCGGATCCCGCGCCCGCCGAAAAGCCGTCGACCAAGAAATGATCGCAGGATGTTGACGGTGGTGGGATTGGGGCCGGGGAGCCAGGGGCACCTCACCCTGGAGGCCAAGGAGGCCCTCCTCGGCGCCAAAACCCTTTTTCTTAGAACCGAACACCATCCGACCGTGGAGGCCCTCCGTGCGTGGGGGCTTTCATGGTCTTCCTTCGATTCCTTTTACGAGGAAGCCGCCAGCTTCGAGGAGGTCTACGAAAAGATCGTCCTGACGCTGCTCGCTCATCCGGATGCCGTCTATGCCGTTCCGGGCAACCCCATGGTGGCCGAGGACACGGTCCGGCAACTGCTAGCGAGAACCCAAATCAAGATCATTCCGGGTCTCAGCGCCCTCGACGCCATCTATCCGGCTATCGGGGTCGATCCCTCCCTGGGGATGCAGATCTTCGACGGGATGAGAATCGAAAGGATCGATCCCCGAGTGCCCTGTCTCGTTCTCCAGCTTTACTCGCGCACCCTGGCCTCGGACATCAAGCTCGATCTCATGCGCTTCTATCCCGACGAGCACATGGTCAAGGTGATCCTGGGGGCCGGTACGGAAGAGCTGCGCATCGAGGAGCTTCCGCTTTACTTGATCGATCGGCTCGACTGGATCGATCCCCGGACCAGTCTCTTTCTGCCCGCCGCTCCGGCCCGTGGGATGGGACACCTGATCGAGCTCGTCGCCCGCTTGCGGGAACCGGACGGCTGCCCCTGGGATCGGGAGCAGACTCACGTTTCCTTGCGCCGCTACGCCCTGGAGGAGGCCTACGAGACGGTCGAGGCGATCGACTCGGGGGATCCGCAATGGCTGGAAGAGGAGTTGGGCGATTTGTTGCTGCAGGTCGTCCTGCACGCCCAGATTGCCCAGGAAAACGACGATTTCGACCTCGACGACGTGGCGGAAGGGATCTCTCGAAAATTGATCCTGCGCCATCCCCACGTCTTCGGCAGCACTTCCGTGAAGAGCGCCGAAGAGGTCAAGGAACGCTGGGAAGAAATCAAGAAGGTGGAGAAGGGAAGGGAATCCGTGCTCGCCGGAGTCCCAAACACCCTGCCCGCCCTCACCCAGTCCGAGAAGCTGCAGAAGAAGGCGGCCACGGTCGGTTTCGACTGGCCCGACCTCACCGGGGTCTTCGACAAGATCGAGGAGGAAATCGCCGAGGTCAAGGAAGAGATCGAGAAGAAGGACCTCCGCGGCATCTTTCACGAGATCGGGGACGTTCTCCTGGCGCTCGCGAATTTGGCGCGCAAGGCCGGGGTCGATCCGGAAGACGCCCTGCGCCAGGCCAACAAGCGCTTCGTGGGTCGCTTCCAGAAGATGGAAGAGCTGACGAAGAGGCCCCTCTCTTCCATGAACCTGGAGGAGTTGGAAGAGCTCTACCAGGAGGCCAAAAAAATCCTGAAGGACGTCGAGTCGCTTTGAGAATAAAGGGAGTGGGAATCTCCTTGATCGATGCGGAGCGCTTTCGGGCGCTCCGCCTTCGTTTCGGGGAGCGCCTCCTGAAGCGGTTCTTTTCCGGTCAGGAATTGGAGTATTGCTTCTCCCACCGCTTTCCGGATCCCCATCTGGCGGGCCGGATGGCCGCAAAGATTGCCTTTCGCAAGGCCCTGGGCGAAATAATATCTTTTTCTAACCTGGAAGTCAGACGAGGGGAACAAGGCAGGCCGGAGATTCGTCTGATCTCTGGTCGACCTGCGCAAAAAGACGAAACGTTTTTTCTATCCATCAGTCACAGCGGAAGGTTGGCGATCGCCCACGTCCTGATCGAAGGGGAATGAAATGCAGCACCTTTTCGGCGAGATCCTGGTATCCAAGGGGATTCTTTCTCCCGAGCAGTTGGCCGAGGGCTTGCGGATCCAGAGGGAGGACAAGCCCTACCTGAGGCTGGGCGAGATCCTGCTTGGTCTCGAGTTCTTGACCATTCAGCAGCTCGATCACGAGCTCGGTATCCTTCACTCCGACATCCGCATCGGCCAGATTCTGATTCACGAAGGAATCACCAGCGGTCTGGAGCTGGAGGAAGCCCTCCGGATCCAGGAGCGTTCCGGCAAGATGCTGGGCGAGATCCTGATCACCCTCGGCTATTGCTCCCAGGGGCAACTGGACCGGGCCCTCAGCAAGCAGAGTCACCTGGCGCGCTTCTACGAATCGGTGAAACAGATCTTCGGCTACGGCCGCTGACCTTTTCGTTCTATTTCTCCAGGTTTTCCAGGCGCAGGTCGTCGAAGTTCACCTCGTTGCCGATGGCCCTGAGGGCGAAGTATCGCTTGCTGTTGCCGGCCAGGGAGGGAATGAGCACTTCGAAGACCTTCTCCCCTTCTAGGAGGACCGAGAAGGTACGCTGTCCCACGTCGATCTCGGCCCCCAGCCGCCTCAACTGTCCCGCCTCGGTCTTCATTTCCTTTTCCCACAAGGAGAACCAACCCTCGCCGCTGCCCGGGACCCCGCCGCGGCATTCCCAGGCCTCGATGCGATCCGGCTTCAGAACCACCTCGAGGTAGTGGGTGGGATCGATGAAGCAGAAGGGGAAGCCCTGATCCCCGGTCGGCGGGAAAAGGTAGGGGCTCTGCACCGGTTGCGTCGTGATCTCCACCTTGTAGACCTTCGGCAGTTCTCCGTCGGTTCGACCCCAGAGCTTCCCCTGGAAGCGCAGGAAGGAGAGGGAGGGTTGGGCGCGCAATTCGCTTTGCCGCAGCACCCGGCTATTGAGCTTGCCCGAGGCGTCCTCCACCGACCAGATCCCTTTGACCAGCCACGGGTAATCAGTGGGCGGGAATTCGTCGCGCACGTTGACGAAGGAATCGGGAAAGGGGCCGATGGGGATTCTCTCGAAGTCCAGGTTGAAGACCATACTCGGGGTGGGAACGGGCGTGGGTGCCACCGTGGGAGTGGGCTCCGGCGCCGCCGTGGGGGCCCCGCAGGCGCCCAGGAGGATCAAGGCGAAAGGCAAAACCGGAAGGCATTTCTTTGGCATCGCTTTTTCTCCTTCGCCTGGATCCTAGAGCAAAAAAAAGCTTTTGCCTTGTTCGGCCGGGCCAAAAAAAAAACACTTGATAGCTTTCGATGAATTCGATATAAATCTATTTAGATCGTCGTAGGGGTTTGAAGTGAAAGAAAGCGATTTTGGCCAACTCTTGTTTTTTGGGACTAGAGCTGACGGGGACGGCTGATGGTCTCGGGCTTGACGGTGGTCGCCGTCGGCATCTTGTCCAGGATGAGCCAGAAATACGAGGTCCTGGTCATGGGGTTGAGGCCCTTGGCTTCGGCATGGAAATTCAATTTCACGGCCCAGTCGACGTCGATGGAAGAGCCGAACTTGAGGGTCAGGAGGTTACGGGCGCTCATCTTGCCCATCAGGTAATATTTGGCGGGGCTGCTACTCGAATCCCAGTAGTAGACGTCTCCGGTGGTGGTGGGGTAGAAAGAGCCACGGGCCACTTCCTTGTCGTTGATCCGGATCGGGGTCCCACCGGCTTGATCGGTGATGTAGTTCCCGAGGAGGGTCTTGGCGCCGACGCCCAAGGCGAGCACTTCGGTGTCATTGGAGGAAGAATACCACTCTACCCGGGTGGCCAGATGCCCCTTGCTCTGGGCCGTGATCGTGGATGAGGCCGAAGCCGCGTTGATGGTCGGGCCCATGTTGGAAGCGCCGCAGCCTGCCAGCGCGATCGACAGCAGGGCCACCAGCGAGGAATATTTCAACAAACGAGTATTCAAAACGAAAAGCTCCTTTTCCAAACCTTGAAAACTTTTACATGGGTGCTATCGCTTTTTCGCCCGGAAAGCTTCTTGTCTTGAGACTAAGCCTGAGTTATGGAAAGGTAAAGGGGCCAAAAAAGAGAGAGGGGGGCAATTATTGCCCCCCTCTTCTTTTTTTATTATCGGTTCTTGCTTTCGCTTGACTGGACGATCTTGACCACTTTTTCGAGCAGCAGGCGGTTGGGGATGGAGACGATTCCTTCGGTGGTAGCGAGTAGGGTCGTGCTGAGGCCAATCTGCTGGATGGTGCCGGTGTACCCTTCCAGGGCCAAGCGATCGCCCCTCCCGAAGGTCATGGACAGTTCGCGGCCCGCCGCGTATTCCCGGGCGGTTTCACGCAGGCCGAGCCCGAAGGCGATCGCGCCGGCGAGGGCCACCATTCCGATGATGGCGGTGTAGAGGGTCTGGACGAAGGCCGGCGCGATCTGCAGCTGGGCCAGTGCCGCCAGAACGGCGAAGAGCACGATGACCCAGTAGGAGATCACGGCGAGCAGTTCGGCCGTCGCCATCCGGATGGAGGCCGAGGCCCCCCGGACCAGGTTCGCGACGAAGTTGCCCAGGAACATGCCGAGCGCGAGGGTGATGATGGCGGCGATCACGTTGGGGATGTAGAAGAGGATGCCGGTGAGGGCCGCGGTGACCTGTCTAAGCTGCAGAGCGTCGGCCGCCACCATGAAGGTCACCAACAGGACCGCCCATTTCACCAGTTGGGCGATCACGTTGGATGGGGCGATCTTTACTCCTGAACGGGCGATCGCCTCGTCGATTCCCGCGCGCCGCATCAGGTCGTCGAAACGAACGGCGTCGAGAATCCGGTCCGTGACCAGGGCCAGAAAGACCGCGACGGCCCAACCGATCAAGAGGATAATCAGGGCCCCGATCAGGTTCGGGACGAAACTAACAAGACCTACCAAGGCGCTCGCAGCGGCGGTTAGCCATGCGGCCCCCCAGTTCGTTATAGCTGGCAAAGGGCTCACCTCGCTTTCTTAATAGAAGGAATCAGTAGCGGTTGCTACCGGAAAGCTGTCCGCTGGCCCAGCTGACGAGCCAAACGACGATCGCGGCACCCACGATCGATGGAATGATCGCCAACCCCGTTATGACGGGCCCGCTGGGAAGCCCTCCCATACCGAACAGGTATCCGCCTAGGGCCGAGCCGAGAATACCGGCGAGGATCGCCCCCACCCATCCGCCGGGCATGGTTCCCGGAACCAGGGCATCCCCGATGAAACCGATGATGGCGGCAACCAGGAGCATCACCAGAAATCCGAGCATTCCAGCACCTCCTCGTTAACAAATGTTGAGACAGATAAACCCTAGCATACGATCTCTTCCCCTGCAACGCTCGGCTATTCCCTGCTCAGACGGAGGAAGAGCCTGAGGTAGTCGCGAAGGTTGCGGGTTGATAGGAAGTTCTCTCGAACGATTTCCTTGCCTCTCGCCCCCATTCGGGCGGCCTCCCCGGGATTCCCCAGCAAGCGGGAGATCTTGTCGGCGCATTCTTCGACCGAGTCGACCAGAAAGCCGTCCACCTCGTCGATCACCTGGAGGGGGATCCCGCCGGTCCTTGCTCCGACCACGGGCTTTTCTTTCCAGAGGGCCTCCGAGACCACCAGTCCGAAGCCCTCGCGCAGGGATTTCTGGACCACCGCATCGGCCTCCCTCTGGAAGGCGTTGACCTCGAGGTTCTCCACCCCCTTGAGGTTGGAAAGGAGGAAGATCTTTTCGTCCTCGCCCGCATGGCGGGCGAGCTTCTCGTACCACTGCAAGCCTTCCGCATCATCCGGGTTCATGGAAGAAATCAAAACCAACTGGGCTTCCGGGTATTCCTTTTTGACCAGGCGATAAGCGTCGATCACACCGAGGGGATCCTTCCAGGGATCGAAGCGTGAAACCTGAAGGACGATCGGTTTTTCGGGATCGACCCCGAAGCGCCGGACGATCCGGGCGGATTCCTCTTTTGCGAGAGGGACGTTCTTCTGGCTCAGGGGATCGATCGAGGGGGGGATGATGGCCGGTTCCTGGATCATGAGGTCTTGGGGAACGTTTTGCGGCATGGTGAAGATCGCCCCGTCGTATTCCTCGACGAAGGGCTTGAGGAAGGCCCAGGTTTCCGGATTGGCCTTGGTCAGGTCGATGTGGCAGCGCCAGATCCATTTGCCTTGCGGACGCTGGAGTAGGGTCTTGATGGCGACCGGTTGCGGGTCATGGACCACCACGAAGTCGTACATCCCCACCCAGCGCGAGGCATTGGCCTTGTTGTAGCGCAGAAAGACTTCCTTCATGGATTCGTCGAGTTTTCCTTCGACACCCTGGAGACCTTGGTGAAGGCAACGGGTCACCTGGAGGAACTCTTCGCTCCCTTCGATGACGCGCCATTCCGCCTGCAGTCCCGCATCGTTCAGGAGGGGAACCAGGGTTCCGAGCAGTTCCGCCACTCCGCCTCCGAAGGCGGTGGCGCTCAGGTGAAGGACGCGAGCCCCCTTGAGCTTGGCCGCGAGATCGAGGATTTCCTCGATCTTCTCCTCCCCCACGATGGATCGGTAATCATCGAGATGCTTGGCTGAAACCTCCACCAAGGGTAGGCCCGGGCCACGGGATGATACCAAGGGCATGGCGCGCCCTCCTTTCTCACTCCGAAGGGGAAAAAAAGTGACCTTCAACTCTTTCATCGAGCGCCCTCTTATAGACCTCGAGGTAGCGGTCCACCATCCTGGAAGCGCTGAAATGCTCGGCGACCCAGTGACGGCAATCGAAGGGGGCGAACTCGCCCAGGCGCAGTATCGCTTCCGCCAACTCCCCCTCTTTCTCGAGGACCAAGCCGGTCCTCCCATGGGCGACCACTTCCCTGGCCGCTCCTCGATCCAGGGAGATCACGGGGGTTCCGCAGGCCATGGCCTCGATCAAAACCAGCCCGAAAGGCTCCTCCCATCGAATGGGGAAGAGCAGTGCCCTGGCCCCGGCCAGAAGACGCCACTTCAAGCGTCCGCCGACCTCGCCGACATAGCGGATCCTCGTGCCGTCGATCGAGGGCAGCAGGGTCTTCATGTAGTCCTCGTCCTCCACCATTCCCGCCAAAATCAAGGGACTGTTCGTTTCCTTCGCGGCGCGAATGGCCGCATCGGGTCCCTTGTCGCGGGAAATCCGCCCCAAAAAGAGCAGGTAGTCTTCTTTTTTAGCCTGGAAGGGGATGGGCTCGAGGTCGATGCCGTTGTAGACCGTTCCCAGGAAGCGGAGGGAAGGACAGTGCCTCGCCTGCGCCTGGCTGATGCTCACGAAGGCGTGATCGGGGTGGGCCTGGTAGATTCCCTTTCGCTCGAGGGTGAAGTCGTTGTGGACGGTCGTCAGGCAAGGGGTCTCGATGAAATCCGAGAGGATGGTCCCCATGGCCTTGGTGTGGTCGTGGACGACGTCGAATTCCCCTGCCTTCTTCAAGGCTCGGCTGACATGGGCCGCCTCGAGCAGGAAGAGTTCGTTTTTTCGGGAAAACCCTTCGGCAAGCAAGCCATGCCGGAAGAGGAAGGACAATTTCGCCGTACTCCGGGAATCCCCCGTGGCGAAGAGGGTGACGTCCTGGCCACGTGCGACCAGCCCCTCCGCCAGGTGGTGCACGATGACTTCCGTGCCGCCGTACCCCATGGGCGGAACCGCAAGCGCTACCGGAGCCAGCAGGGCGATCCGCAAGCCTTACCTCCTTCCCGGTCCTCGTCCTCCAGAATAGCCCAACTGTTAACTTTTGTAAAGAGGAAGAGGAGGCGGGCGGCGGTTGCCTAAGGGAGGGCGATGTGCTACCGTACCGTCGGCCGTAACATCCGTTCACACGGCAAGTGGCTTTCCGCTTCGAGAGGAGGGCAGCTTGAAGTCAACGAAAGAGGGCACGGCGCTGTGCGCCTCGCTCGGATACAGGCAAGCCCTGAAAGAGCTTTGCGATCAAAACAACCTCTGCCACGAAAAGCAGAGGATGCTGGTCATCGCTTCGAACCGCGGACCGGTGGAGTTCAAGCGGAAAGGGAATGCGACCTTCCTGGAGCGGGGGCAAGGGGGCCTGGTCACCGCCCTCAGCTCTTTGGTCGAAGTCATCGACACCAACTGGGTTGCCGCCCCCCTCTCCCCCGAAGACGCCGAGATGGCCGCCCGCAGCGGAGGCGAAATCAGCCTCCCCTCCGGGGAGCGACGGCTCAACATCTCCTTCATCCGTCCCGAGGAAGAAGATTACCGCGCCTACTACGACCGGATCTCCAACTCCTTGCTCTGGTTCTTGCAGCACGGCATCCACGACGTGGTCATGTCCCCCAACTTCGATCCCGCCACCTGGGAGGACTGGGAAAGCTATCGCCGGGTCAACCGCCTCTTCGCTCAGGCGATCGCCGCCAGGTGCGACTTCTCTTCCGACCGGGAGCCGGTGATCATGGTGCACGACTATCACCTTTACCTGGTGCCGGGGATGCTGCGGGAAATGTTGCCGAGAGCCCTGATCCATCACTTCACCCACATCAGCTGGCCGGGTCCCGATCTCTGGCGGCAGCTTCCCTCGCTCATCCGGGAGGAGCTCCTGGAGAGCCTGCTCGCCTGCGACGTGGTCGGCTTCCACACCCCCCGCTACGTGGATAACTTCCTCCTCGCTTGTCGGGAGTTCCTCGGAGCGGAAGAGGAGGAAGGCTTCATCCGCCACCGGGGAGGCAATACCAGGGTGAGGGCCTATCCCATCTCGATCGATCCGGAAGGCCTGGAGCGTTTCAGCCTTTCCTCCGAGGTAATACACTACGAGGAATCGCTTTTTCTGGGCAAGGATTCGTTGAACATCCTCCAGGTGGCCCGGACCGATCCCAGCAAGAACATCCTGCGCAGCCTGAAATCGCTGGAGCTTTTGCTGCGCCAGCACCCCAAATATCGAGGGCGCCTGGTTTTCTGGGGGATGATGCCCGCCTCGCGCCAGGGCTCGGAGGTCTACCGCCGCTACCTGGAAGCCATTCGCTCCCAGGCGGAGGAGATCAACCGAACTTTCGAAAGGAACGACTGGCGACCGATCGAGCTCTTCTTCGAGAATTCCTACGCCAGGGCGATCGCCGCCATGAAGCACTACGACGTCCTGCTGGTGAATTCCCTCGCCGACGGCATGAACCTCGTCGCCAAGGAAGGCCCGATCGTCAATACCCGCAAGGGGGTCTTGTTGCTCAGCGAAGGGACCGGAGCCTGGGACGAATTGGGGCCTCCCTCCTCCATCGCCGTAAACCCCTTCGATATCGTGGGCACCGCCGCAGCCATCGATCGGGCGCTCTCCCTCAGCCCTCTCACCCGCTCCTTCATGTCCCGCCTGCTGCGGGTGCGCATCGAAGGCTACCCCATCTTCCGTTGGGCCTACGAACAACTGCGGGATCTGCTCGAAACCCAAGAATAGGATGGGGCGAAAGAGGAAGAGGGGCTTTGCAGGGCGATTCCTCCTCATGCTATACTTAGCGTTAGCCGGGCGGTTAGCTCAGTTGGTAGAGCGCCACGTTTACACCGTGGATGTCACAAGTTCGAGCCTTGTACCGCCCAAATAAATCGAGGCTCCCTGTCATTGCAGGGAGCCTCGATTTTTCTGGAGATCGATCGACAACGATCTCGCCTCAGGGTTTCCGGAAAAAGGTTCCGTCCCTTCCGGAGTAGTCCAGGAACTTGATGGTGAGCTTCTTGACGACCCCGTTTTCCTGTTCGAAGAGGGCCCCGCTGTCGGTATCCGGCTGCTGGAAGGTATCGCCGTCCCAGGGAACGAGCGTCATGGGTGTGGGGTCCTTCCCCAGGAAGACGCAAAGGCCGAGTCCGGCCGCTTCGACGCGGACGCTGCCGAAGTAGTCGTTTCGGTACTCGCCCGCATAGGTCGAGAGGGCTTGCGGGGCTCGGGGGGAGGCAGGACGGACGGGAAGGTGTTCGTACGGGTCCAGGATCGAGCCCTTCAACGCTTCATCCAGTGCCGCCTTGTTCTCGGCCCAGTGATCCTGCTCGCACTTTCCCTTGAATACCAGGTCGAACAAGGTCTGGGAGAGGGAGCTTGCCAGGGCATGCCCCTCTGGGAAGGAGTTGGTCAATACGGCCAGGCCGATCTTCTCTTCGGGCATCAGGTAAAGGAGAGTGGAGTTCCCCCTGGCGAAATCCCCCCCGTGATGGACGATTTTATGCCCCTCCTTGGTTTCGACCTCCCAGCCCATGGCGTAGGAAAGGTTCGAACGGATGGGGATCTGGGCGGCATGGGTTTCTAGCAGGGCCTTCTCGTCGATGACTCTCTTTTCACCGAAGGTCCCGCCGTTGACTTGCAGGGACAGCCAGCGGGAGAGGTCCCGGATGCTCGAGTGGATTCCGCCGGCCGGCGCGTGGATCTCGTCGTTGTCGGGTTCCTGGGGAACCATGATCCCTTCGATGAGGATGTGGGGCGAACAGCGGTTGGTTTCCTTCAGGAAATCGGAGAGCCGTCCGCCGGTACGGCTCATCCCCAGCTGGTCGAACAAGCGTTCTTTCAGGAGATCCGGCCATTCTTTGCCGGCCAGGCGTGCGGAGGCTTCCCCTGCCGCGGTGAAAAGCAGGTTCTGGTAGGCATAAGCCGTCCGGAAGGGGGTCACGGGCTTCTGGTAGCGGATCCTCGCCAACTGTTCTTCCCGGTCGTAACCGAAGTAGGCCAGTTCGTCTCCGGAGTACTCGGGCAGGCCGCTCCGATGGGACAAGAGGTCGCGGATGGTGACGCCCGAGGCCGCCGGGTCGTAAAGCCGAAAGTCCGGCAAATACTTGCTCGCGGGGTCGTCCCAGCTCATGAGCTCGTCGCCGACGAGGGCCGCTATCGCCGCCGAAGAGAAGCCCTTGGAGACCGAGGCCAATTGAAAGACGGTATCGAGGTCGACCGCGTCTCCCCCCATCCGCCGCACCCCGTAGGTCTTGAGCAACTCCACCCTGCTCCCGTGGACCACGGCCAGCGCCACCCCGGGCACTCCGCTTCGGTTGACCAGTTCTTGCGCCGCACTCTCGAACCGGGGAAGGACGGCACGGAGTTGGGCCGCTTCCGAGATGGTCAGGCCGGGTGGGGCCTTGCACCCCGTAATGGTGAGAAAAAGGGAACACCCAATGAGGAGTTTCTTCATGCAGGCTCCAATCTCGAGATGGCTCCATTGCCGCCTTGAACGGTCTGGTGCGCCCAGCGAGGAGCGAGCTCTTTTTCGCCGTGACCTCGCAGCGATCGATGAACGAATTATTTTGGCTTATTCTCGAGTAAGGATCAAGCTTCGGCTCGGTCGCTTCGGCTTTTTCCAGTGCGTTTGCTTCGTCATGGCGAAGAACGGAAGGATAGCGAGGAGGTGTTGAAGTCGATGCGTTCATCTAGTCATAAATATTGATTAAGTAAGGGTTTTTGAGTTAAGATGGCTTCATGGAAATTCCGACATTCAAGCGCGTTCCCAGGCACCTCGGGCTGATTCCCGATGGCAACCGGAGGTGGGCAACGAGAAACGGGCTTCCCAAGGAGGCCGGTTACGAAAAGGGGATGAATCCCGGCTTCGAGGCCTTCGAGCTGTGCGGCGAGTTGGGAATCGAAGAGCTGACGATCTACGGCTACACCCAGGACAACACCAAGCGTCCTGCCGCCCAGACCAGGGCCTTTCAGAAGGCCTGCGTCGAGGTCGTTCAGGGAATTGCCCGGATGGACGCCGCAATTCTGGTCGTGGGCAATACCGAGTCGCCCCTCTTTCCGGAAGAGCTGTTATCCTTCGCCCGAGAGCGCCGGGTGTTCGGAAAGGGGTCGCTGCGGGTCAATTTTTTGATCAACTACGGTTGGCTTTGGGACCTCAGCAAAGCCAGCGGCAGTCATTCCCTGGTGAATGGCCTGGCTTCCCGAGAGGTTTCCAGAATCGACTTGATCCTTCGCTGGGGGGGACGGAGACGCCTTTCCGGATTCTTGCCGGTGCAGTCCGTCTATGCCGACATCTTCGTTTTCGACGACTTCTGGCCCGAGTTTCGCCCCGAACACCTTTACGAAGCCCTCAGCTGGTATGAAGTCCAGGACGTGACCTTGGGGGGATGACCGCCAGCGCTTCAAAAAATGGGGAATCTTCTCGCATTTCCTTTGCATGAAACACCAAGGTAGTGTTTCGA
>DOBT01000237.1 GCA_003503675.1 Cyanobacteria bacterium UBA8530
GCGACGCCACCGCCGCCGTCACCACCCAGGGTACCTACACCCTGACCCTCAAGAACGGCATCGACCTTTCTTCCTCTTCCAATCCCACCCTCACCTTCAACCTCAACAACTTCGTCCCCCGCTACTACTTCCGCAACGCCACCCTGACCGTCGAAGCCACCAGCGACGGCACCTGGAAGAAGGTCGGCGAAGTCACCGACGCCACCAGCGCCTGGACCCCCACCAGCGTTTCCCTCGCCTCGGTCAAGGGCAGTTCGGTCAAGGTCCGCTTCAACTTCAACTACAACTCCATCGTCACCACCGGCACCCATTCCGCCGCCCAAATCGACGAAGTCACCATCAAGTAAATAGACGAAAGAAGAGGGGCTTGAAAGCCCCTCCTTTTTTTGTGCAGAATAGCCGAATAACCGTTTTCAGTCCCAGACCAACTCGGTGATCTTCGCCCGGAAGCCGAGCGAACGATAAAGCTGCCAGGCCGGCAAGTTGTCGGGATTGACGAAGAGTCGAAGCTTCTTGATGCCCCTCGCCAGGGATTCCTCCCTGGCTTTTTGGAGCAGTTCCCTCGCGATCCCCTTTCTCCGGTAGGTCGGGGAAACGCTCACGATCAGGATCATCGCCGTTCTTTCCTCGGTAAAGGGGTGGTAATCCACGACCCACCAAAGGACTCCGGCTCTTTCCCCGTCGATCCGGGCGATGTCGATGTTCCCTTCCCCTTCGAAATAACGTGCGAGCAGGACTTCCGCCCGCTCGCGCCTTTCAATGAAACCGATCCCCTCCAGTTCGGGATAGGTGGAGAGCATGACGGCCTCGATCGACTCGAGCAAGAAAGGTTTGTCGCCCTCCCTGAATCGATCGATGCCCACTCCCTCCATCCTAGAAGTGGAGGTGCTTGATCAATTTGTGTTCGTCGTCGAAGAACTTCTCCTCGACGATCGCGCCGATCTCGTCGTAGAGAAACTCCTGCGTTCCCTTGATCAGGTTGGTGTTGTTCCGCAGAGTGACCTTGACCACGCGATCCTTGGAATCGTAGGCGTATTCGAAGGTGCTCATGAGCGCCCGGGTCCCGTTGTGCCAGGCCTTCTTCCGAATGTTGCTGCGGGTATCGTAGGCGAGCAGGTAGAAGCCCTCGAAGCGGTTCTTGTCGCTGTAGTGTTGTTCGAACTCGAGGCGCCCCTCCTTGTCGTAGCGGTAACAACGCCGCTTGAGGGGAGCTCCGCTGGGGGAATGCCAGGCTTCCTCGGTGAGAAGGGGGGGCTTGGCAGAGTCGTAAAGGGACTTGATGGTGTAGAAAAGGTTGCCCTCGACGTCGTATTCCGAGCGCTCGATCATTATCTTGGAGAAGGGATCGACGGCATAGCGATGCATGTTGTCGAGTTCGCCCCAGCGGTCGAACCAGATCGACTCGGCGATGTTCTGGTCCTCGCCCTCGTAGAAGTAGTAGCGCGTGGAAGGCTTGGAGAACTCCCGATTGTAAATCTGAAGCTTGACCACCCTTCCCTTGGAATCATAGAAGTGGTCCTGGTGCTCGAAGGGAACCTTGCCGGAGGGGTATTCCCTGATCCCTTCGACCTTGGCGTAGTTGTTGACCTTGCCGAGGTGGAAGTGCTTCTTCGAGGCGATGCTCTTTTCCAGGTTGTCGAGTTGTTCCTGAATGTTTCCGGCCGTCATGCCGACCGTCAATTGGTAGTTAGCCATCTTACCATGCCTCCAGATTGGAAAGAACGGAATTCGTCCACGCCGACTTGTACTTGGCTTTCCGGACATAGTCCAGACCGAACTTCGATACGTAGAGGTGGATGTTCTCCCGGTAGCGCAGGAAGAACCAGAGCGAGGAGTCGAACTTCTCGTAGCAGATCTCGGAGCATTTCCGCATCATCTCGTCGGCCTCCTGGGCGTCCATGCCGATGGTGGTCTTGTAGTGGAGGTTGGAGGAAAGTTCCTCCGGGTCGTGGATGACGTCGATGATGCCGAACTTCTTGGCCTTGAGGAAAAGGGTACTGTGCTTGCCCAAGGAGAAGACCGAGCGCCCGTAGGAGTGGATGAAGTCCTGATGCTTCCACATGGCGTCGATGGTGCTCATCGCTTCCTCCCCGGTTTCCGTGGGGAAGCCGAAGAAGATGTAGGCGAAGTTCCAGATCCCGGCCTTGGCCGAGCCCCTCAGGATGTTGTGGCGCTGGCGAATGTCGATCCCCTTGTTGATCATCCTCATGATGCGGGTCGAACCGGATTCATAGCCCCAGAGGATCAGACGCAGGCCTGCCTGATGAAGCAGTTGCATCAATTCGGGGGTGAAGCCCTTCTCGAGGCGCCCGTTCGTGAACCATTGAACGTCGAGCTTTTCCTCGATGAAGCGGTTCGCCATCTCGCGCATGGTTTCGGGGGGGATGGCCTCGTCGATGAACTGGAAGTGCTTCACGCCGTAGTCATTTTTCAGATGATTGATTTCCTCCACGAGGCGATCGAGCGACTTCACGTCGTGGGTGATCCCGAAATCGGTGTCGCAGAAGGTGCATTTCCCCCAATAACAGCCCTTGGAGGCCTGCACCGAGGCCACCAGCTCGGGGGTGAAATATTTGTCCAAGGGCAGCCCCGCGAAGTCCTGCAGCCCTATCTGATCCATCGGGGTGGCGGTGTGGGCGGCGGTTTCCTTCACTTCCCCCCCATCCAGGTAAAGGAGGTTGGGCACTCCCTCGTAGCCCTTTCCTTCGGAAAGGGCTTCCATCAGGAGACGCATCTGCTCTTCCCCTTCGCCACAGGCCACGACGTCGCAGAAGTTCTCGAAGAACTCCGGCCTCTTCTTCAGGGCTTCCTTGACCCGGCTGAAGAAGTTGCCGCCGATGGCGACGGTGGTGCCCTCCGGCGCGGCCTTGTGCAGCATGGAGGCCAGGGTGACACCGGGAAGCACCTGGGAGAAGGAGTTGATCGAGATCCCGATGTAATTCGCCTTTTCCGCCAAGAGTTCGGCTACCTTGCTCTGGAAATAATCGTAGAACATGTTGTTCGAACGGTTGCCGGCATATTCGATCAGGCTGCGAGTCGCCATGATGGTGGTCGGTTGGTGGAAGAAGTTATAGGAGAACTGGGCGGGAAAATAGGGGAGGGCAATCACTTCGAGGGCACTGTCGATGGTGTCGAGAGCCGGCATGAGCATGTCGGGGTTGTAGAAGCGACGGGGATCCCGCAACGTTTCCTTGGCAGCGAGGATTTCGCCCTTCAGTTGCTGGATCAACCCGGGCTGCTCCTGGAAGAACTTCTTGATCTCGATGTAGCGCTTGCCCTCGATCTGGAAGGTCAGCGAAGTATCGCCCATCATGTTGCGCAGCATGCCCTGGCCGTAGAGGTACTCGTAGTCGAGTTTGAGGCGATCCTCCACACTCTGGAGATACTGAGGGGTGAGGACGAGATCGTAATACTCTACGTTGAGGTCCCTCAAGGCGACCTCATAGCCGTGGGAGCGGAGGTGTCCCGCCAGGGAAGCCATCGCATAGAAGGGGTTCTGAGGGTTCCACTGCGGCGGGAAGACGAAGAGGGCTTTGAAGGATTTGCCTTTATTGCCGCTCATGGACTACTTTTTCACTTTTTTAGCGTCACGCGCCTCGCAGGCGGCGATGAACTCGCAGCATTCGCGGATGAGGGGAAGCATGCCCTTGGTGCGGATTTCCTGGATCTCACCCATGATCTCATCGTGACGCTGTTCGGCCAAAGCCGCGGCATCACGGTTTCCGTAAATTTTCAGAGAAAGGAGTTCCTCCTTGAGGGACTTCTCTCTGGTGAGAAGATCGTTATAAGCCTTCATTTTTTCCATGACTTCGGCCGAGGTAAGCATTTTCATCGCGCCTTCTCTCCGCTTTCTCTAGGCTGACGCAAACCGATCCGACTCGGATGGAATCCGGTTCTCCTCTTCATTCTAACATTCTTTCGTCAATTTATTCCTTGCCCCGCTTAAAAAAATGCCAGGGGGAAAGTCCCCCTGGCAGGCGTGGAGCAAGCGTCAAGCGATTTGGGTGTCGCCAGCCGGGGCATCGGGCCCAGCGTAGAGAATGGCTTCTTCCTCGGCGGCGGGCTGAGCAGCCTTTTTGCCTGCCTATACCGATTCGTCCTCATCGATTCCGGCGAAGACGTCGTTCGTGATGTCCTCGAAGTCGCCATCGCCCTCGAAGTTCACGGTGTCGGCCTAATGGGCATGGAGGTCGGCCTCGGGATCCACATCTTCCCCGACGTACTGGCCGTCGGCGTCATCGCCAGCCACGTTGTACTTCAGCTTGTCCTCGATGGACTGGGAAAGCGCGGAGACGTCGTCGGAACCGAGGCTCTCGCCGTCGGATGCGGCCGCGTCGCCCCTTGCCTGACTGGCCTTCTCGTTCTCAGCGGCCAGCTTGCGGGAGCGCTCGAAGATGGCCAGGATGTCGTCCATGCCGCCGTTGGCCTTGCCCATGGCCTCGAGGCGACCGAGCCGGCCTTCCTGGGTGATGTCGATGCCGAACTCCTGCTTGACCTGATTGATGGCCGAGTTGAAGTCGACGTCGCCCATGTCGAGGACGCCGTTGCCGTTGGTGTCACCGATCAGGGCGCGGCCGTCGGGGGAGACCAGCTTGTTGCCCTTGACCTCGGTCTCGATGCCGTAGAAGTCCTTGAGGTACTTCTGCATGTCCTGCAGGGACATGGTTCCGCCGTCGCCCATCATGTTCTTCATGATGTCGTAGATGGCGGTCAATTCGCCCGGGGTGACATTAAAGGAAGTCCCGTTGTGGCCGCCCATGCCGGAGCCGCCCAGCGCGATGGTCTTCTCGGGCTTGGCGGGAGGCTTGGGATCGGGCGTCACGACGACATCGGTCTTCTTGACGCCATCGGTGGGACGGGGACGGGTGACGGGCGGAGTAACCGTGCCCTTGTCGTCCCTCGGGACGATCGGATCGTCGGAGGCAGGTTTGGCGGTTTCCAGGGTCAACCGGCCTTCGATCTTGGAGGCGACGGATTCGGGGGATTCGCCGGCCATGAGCATGTCGGCGTAGTAGGCCTTCCGCTCGGGGGTCATCTTGTCCAGGGATTCCTGGCTGAGCTTCCCGGAGGCCGTGAGGGCGTCGGCACAACCGCAGATCAATTTGTCGACCTGGCTGCCGTACTTGCGAACGGCCGCTTCGGTGGAAGTGGTGATCCTTTCGACCGCGCTGTCGATCCCGCGGGCATCGGCGCGATTCAGGGCTCTTTCGATCTCGACGTCGTTGGGCTGCCTGCCGAGGGCGTTCTGATAAGCATCCTTGATTTTCTGGATGTTCTCGGGGTTGCCCGAGGCGTAGGCGGTGAGCTTCGAGGTTCCGGTCAGGCCCGAGGCCTGGTCCGTGCTGGTCGGAGTCGCTTGGTCGTTGGTGCTGGTCGTCTGGGCCGCGGTGCGGCCCGGTGCCGCGGCTACCGCGGCGGCGAGCTTGGCTGCCCTGATGGCAGCAGCGCTGGTATCGCTACCAATTTTGTCTACCATAACATTTCCTCCAAAAAACCTGAAATGCCAGGGGAAAGCTCCCCCTGGCAAAAACGGGCTACGGGTTAAGCGATGTTCTCGCTACCGCCCGGTTCTCCGGCGAAGAGAATGGCTTCTTCTTCGGCATCGAGCCCGGGGTCATCGGCGACGGGCGCCGCAGCCTTGACGGGCTCCGCGGCCTTTTTGCCGGCCTGTACCGATTCGTCCTCATCGATTCCGGCGAAGACGTCCTTCTTCTCGTCGACGTCTTCGGTGATGACGTCGTTCGTGATGTCCTCGAAGTCGCCATCGCCCTCGAAGTTCACGGTGTCGGCCTCATGGGCATGGAGGTCGGCCTCGGGATCCACATCTTCCCCGACGTACTGGCCGTCGGCGTCATCGCCGGCCACGTTGTACTTCAGCTTGTCCT
>DOBT01000059.1 GCA_003503675.1 Cyanobacteria bacterium UBA8530
CAGGTCGATCTCGGTGGCGCCCAGGATCACGATGTCCAGCATGTTGACCACGGCCCCCTTGTTGTGGGGGTTGCCGTACATCGAACCTGACATCTCGATGTGGTTCGGGTTGTCGCGCAGGGAAGCCACCGCCTCCAGATCGAAGCACTGGACGTCCATCAATTTCTTGAAGAGGCCCTCCTTGAGCAGTTGGACCAAATAAGCCGTGATGCCCCCGGAACAGAAGCCCCCGACGATCCCGTTCTTTTTCAGGTAGTCGCGCAGGTAGGCCGCGGCCGCCAGGGAAGCGCCGCCCGCCCCCGTCTGGAAGGAAAAGCCGTTTCGGACCAGGCCCGAGACCACCATCAATTTCACGGCATTCTGGGCGATCAGGTGGGCGACCGNNGTGGGATCCCCGATGCGCTCGACCGCGACGACGAAATCGACCTTGGTTTGATCGATGGAGATGGGGCTGGCGGGATACTCCACCAGGTTGTCCGTGATGACCACGACCTTGTTCGCGTAGTTGGCGTCGGTCTGGGGATAGCCCAGGGCGCCGCAGGCGGAAGGACCGTAGACTCCGTTGGCGTTGCCGTAGGCGTCGGCGGTGGGAGCCGTCAGGAAGGCGACGTCGATTTTCAGGTCGCCCGCCTCGATGGCGCGCGCGCGACCGCCATGGGAGCGGGTGATCACCGGCTTTTGGAGGAGTCCGTCGGAGACGGCCCGCCCGATCTTCCCGTGCAAGCCGCTCTGCATCCCCGTGATGACGCCATTCTTGATGTGATCGACTATCCCGGCGTGGGTGGGGAAGAGCGAGGTGGAAGCCAGGGTGATGTCCTTGATGCCGCGGCGGGAGAGGATCTCGAGGATCTGATTGAGGATGAAGTCGCCGTTGCGGAGGTGGTGGTGGAAGGAAATGGTCATGCCGTCCTTGAGGCCGACCGCGTCGATGGCGGCTTCGAGGTCCTTCAGTAATTTGTTCTTGCCGGGAGGGGTCAAGGTGAGGAGAGGCGCTTCCTTGCGGCCTTGCGGGATCAATTCGAAGGCCCCCTTGAAGGGAATCATTTTTTCGATTCCGGGAAGTTCGAGGGGAATTTCCCTTCCGACGGCGTTTTTGACGGTCTGCATTTCTCGTTACCCCTTCGCTAGTTCCATGACCCGCTGAGCCCTGAGGACCACCGGGCGGTCGATCATCTTGCCATTGAGGGCTACCACGCCCGACCCCTTGGCCTTCGCGTCCTCGAAGGCGCCGATGATGGCGGCCGCCTTCTCGATTTCCTTTTCGGTGGGTCGGAAGACCTCATGAACAGGCGCGATCTGGCGGGGGGAAATCACGGACTTCCCGTCGAAGCCCAGTTGCTTGACGAGTTTGGCCTCGTTGATCAGCCCCTCTTCGTCGTTGATGTCCGAGAAGACGGTGTCGATGGCCATGATCCCCGCCGCGCGGGCGGCCGTCACGATGGCGGAGCGGGCGAAGAAGAGTTCCGTGCCTTCCCGGCTGCGGGTGGTCTTGAGATCGGCGGTGTAGTCCTCCGCACCGATGGCGATCCCCTGCATGCGGGGGGAAGCCGAGGCGATGGCGAAGGCGTTCTCGATCGCCAGGGCACTTTCCAGGGAGGCGATGATGAAGGTCTTGCCCTCCTCGATCCCGTATTGGCGCTCGTATTTGGTCAAAAGCTCGTCCATCTGGGCGATGTCCCGGGGACCGTTCACCTTGGGAAAGCGGATGCCGTCGGGCTTTGCCGGCATGATGGCCGCCAAATCAAGGAAGCCCAGTTCCGAATCCAGGCCGTTGATGCGTACCAGGACTTCGATGCCCCGGAAGTCCACCGATTTCAGGGCCTCGACCACCAAAATTCTCGCGGCGTCCTTCTCGCTGGCCAGAACCGCGTCCTCCAGGTCGAGCATGATGGAATCGGGACCGAAGACGGAGCAATTCTGCACCAGGCCGGGGTTGTTGCCGGGAACGTAGAGCAAGGTTCTACGGAGTTTCATTTTCATCGCCTCCAAAATTTTTCTTTTTTTGCAAAATCAGTCCTGCAGGGCGCGGGTGAGGGCGGCTTCCATGCGGGCCCGGATGGTGTAGTCGAGGGCGCCCTTGTCGACGGCGATCACCTTGCAATCCGTGATTCCCCGGGTCGCCAGGGACTCCGCGATGACGCCTCGAATGGCGTCGCCGAACTGGATCAGCACGTCGCTGGCAAGCTCGATCGAGATCCCCTCGCCCGGCTCCAGGGTCACGAGGATGTCGCAGGATTCGACCGATCCGGCCTGAGCGATCTTCGATATTTTCGCCATCTTCGCAATTTTCTCGCTTTCCAAAATCAATTACCTCGCTTCCTATTTCAGTGAAGGGAATCCGATCCCTTGATTTTTTCGATGATCGGGCGGGCCGCGTCGCTTTCGAGGAAATCGAAAGTGGTCTCGGGGAGGATTTCCCTCAAGGATCCGAGATCGCCCGCTTTCAGGAGGGAACGGACCCGGCTGGCGGAGATGGCCAATCCTTCGAGATCCTTGCGACGCCCGATCACCTCGAAGCCCAATCCATGCTCCTTCAAGACCTGGTCGAGAACCAGGTTGTACTGGCGGGTGGTGACGNNCGAAAATCTCGGCGTCCAGGCCGGCCTGAGCCTGGGCCTTGTCTTGCTCGCGCAGGAAATAGCTGGGAAAGGTCGCCCGCGAGATGACGTAGGGTCCCGAAGGCAAAACGACGACGTTGGAAAGATCCCTCGTGCCTCTTTTGACCAG
>DOBT01000069.1 GCA_003503675.1 Cyanobacteria bacterium UBA8530
CTCGACTCATCCGGCTCCCATCATCGGGCCGCAGGGAGATACCCCTTTTCCCAATGCACGAACGACCTTGGGGCGTTTTCTGCAAGACGGCCAAGCGCACGTGCCGCACGAATTACCCCGCGTGACAGACGCTTGTATTTACGTTGCATCCAACGCACCAAATAATCATTCACTTGTCGCCACAATGGCTTCAGCGCCGATGGGTAGAATCGACCATAGTAGTTCGACCAGCCACGAAGGACTGAGCCAAACATCTTCGATAGGTCCTTCAACTCCTTGTCACACATGAGCTGGAGGTGCCACCCTCGCACGGTCTGCCGCATGGTCTTTAACGCCTCGCGACTGACCCCAGGAGAAAAGTTCACGTAGATGCGACCATACTTGTCTTGCGCTTTTCGCGGTCGAAACGTATAGCCGAGAAACGTAAACTGGATCGTCGGATATGTTGCCTGTCGGTTAACGTCCCAACAGTATACAATCCGCGTTTTCTCCGGGTGCAATTCGAATCCGCATTCCCGAAGCCTCTCCCCAAGCTTTCTTAACACCAACCGAGCCTGCGCTTCGCTTTTTCAGTGAATAACGCCGTCATCTGCGTAGCGACAAAATCGTACGCTACGCATCTCTCGTCGCATCCATGCGTNNCAGCGAGCAACGGGCTTACGACTCCACCTTGCGGAGTTCCTCGTTCGCGCGCCACCAATTTCCCTTCTGCGGTTTCCATCGGCGCTTTCAGCCATCTTTCGATATACAGAAGCACCCATGGCGTGCTGCAATGCTTTCGCACCGCTCGTAGGAGCAGCTCATGACAAGGTGGCGCCAAAAGAGACTTCTCTCACCTCGGGTCGAGGCCATCGAGTTCAGGCGTCCGCCAGCTCCAGGAGCTTCAACGTCGTTCGCCAGTTTCTGCAGGTACTCGTCGTTCCGAGCTTCGAATCGAAGTAAGCGTTGGAGAGTTTGCTGTCGGCTAAGCCATCGGGGCAATGCAAGTAGACTTCCCGGCCGACGACGACGAAGGAATCGGGGGCGAACGACGGGGATCGAGTTTCTCGACGGCTTGCGCCTCCGGCTGGTCGGCCAGGAACATGACGTGCAGGGCGGCAGGATCGTTGCCGGACTCGATGACTTGTTTTTACCGCCCACGTTGATCCCGCGCAGCAACGCGATATAGGCTTTGGGCAACGAACTTCTCCTTCGCAGCGCCGGCCGACCCTTATCGGCCTGGTGCGATATCTTCCCGAACCTGAGGGACTCCCTCCTCCGAGGAGGATGAGCGATGAGCGTGACGATGGTNNCCGGGAAGTGGGGGTGAACATGCCTCAGCGGCAAATGTCGGTGCGGGTGGGCATGGGGCTCATCGCCCTCAGGTTCATGCTGGTGGTGCTCATCGTGGACGTGGGCATGGTCATGTTCGAATGATTCATGCTCGTGATCGTGCTCATGGGACTCGGAAGTCATGAGGAAGGTGCCGAGCGCCATGACCAACCCGGCTATCATCACCGACAGGGAGGGAGTCTCCCCGATGATGAGGATGGAAGCGAAGGCACCGATGAAGGGAGCCACCGCGAACAGGCTGCCCGTTCGGGCTGAGCCGATGTGGCGGAGAGCGAGGACGAAGTAGACCAAGCTGAGGCCGTAACCGGATGCACCCAGCACCAGGGCGATCAATATCGTCTGCCAGGAAGGGAACGGAGCACCGGTCACGGCAGCGATGCCGAGGGCGATCGGCCCGGCGAAGAGTCCTTTCAATGTCACGATCACCAGGGGATTCCGCCCGGAAAGCCGTTGAGTTATGTTGTTGTCAAATCCCCAAGAAAGACAGGCGCCCGCGATGGCGAGCGTTCCGAGCAGGGTCGAACCACCGACCCGGGAAGGGTCGATGGCCAGGATGGCGCCCCCCAATATGATGGCCATTACCCCACGAAGCGAGCGACGATCCAGCGACTCCCCGAGCAGGACGGCCAACAGGACGGTGAAGACGGCCTCGAGGTTGAGCAACAGCGAAGCGACCGTTCCCGAGGAGTGAGCGAGCCCGAACAGAAGAAGCGCGGGTCCTATCAGCCCCCCGAAGAGGATGGCCCCGAACAAGGCAGGCCAATCGGAGCGGGTAAGGGCCGCTTCACTTCGACGGTGGGTTTTGGCCGAAAAGAGGTGTTGAATTCCAAGGACAACTCCGAGAACGAGACCGGCGCTCAGGTAAAGCAACCCTGAAGCTTCGATGGCGGGAATGCCGGTCAGGAAGAGCTTGGCGAAGGGTGCCGCCATTCCGAAAAGGAGGGCGGCGATAACTGCCTGACCGTAACCGAGGCGGATTCCTGCTGGCTTCAACAAATCTATTTGCCTTTCTTACAACGACGAGCCCCGCGGGGCTGCTTCTAGCCGGAAACCAAGGTTTTGAGGCCATCGCCGGGGCGGTGATTCTCAGCTTGCCGATGGGGTCGACGGGTGGCTTCACACCCTCAGCCGAGTCGAGCTCCTTCGATCAACGAAGGGCGGAAAGGAGAAAGACCGGATAGCCCCGCTTGATTCCTCCGACCTCTCGTTCGATCTCGAAGACCACGTCGATTTCAAGCTTTTCGAAGCCGGCTCTTTCACACTTGGCGATGAGTTCGGCTTGAGCGAAGCCGTGATGGCCCTCGAAGCCCTCCCCATGAAAAGAGCCGTCCTCCAACTGCAAATCGGCGATGCAAAGATGCCCTCCCTTGGCCAAAAGGTCATGGAAAACCCCCAGAAGCGCATCCACGTCGGGGATATGATGAAGCGCCATTTGTGAAAAGATCAGGTCGAAGGTCCCCGGTGGAAGCGGATCGATCAAAAGGTTTGATCGCAGGGGCTGCATGTTCGTGATCCCGGCGACCTTTATTTTTTCCCTCAATACTTCGAGCATGCCCTCCGAGGTGTCCGTCGGAACGATCGTTCCCAACTCCTCGCGCAAGGCGAAGCTAAGGAGTCCCGTACCACAGCCCACTTCGAGGGCCCTCATCGAGCGGGAAAGGGGAATCCTCGCACGGATCTCCCGCGCGATGGCCTCGGTTCTGAGAGTGTGGACGGGATTTTCTTCCCATCCCTTTGCGCGTGCGTCGAATTCGCTCATTGCTTTTTTTCCTTCTTTTTTATGTAAGTCTCATGACAGGCTTACGGGCATACCGAGAAATTCCCCATAGTCGCTCGCTGCCTTGAATAAGGCACGATTCTCGGCTTCATCGGGAGTACCGAAAGGTTGCAGAGCGATGGAGACGCCGCCTTTTTTGATGACTCGTCGCCAGGCGCCGAAAACCCGACCATTCAGGACGATGGTCGAGCGAAACATCCCACCGCCAGGAGAGATTATTTGGGAATGCTGCGTCTCGAGCATGGCGGACCGATCTTTATAAGCCAGGAGATACTCATCGAAGCCCGGCAATAGATGGGCTTGCGGGGAAATCGAAGGAAGACTCTCCCTATCGGGGGGCATCCAGTAGGTTTGATCGTCGATCTTCTTTGAGCGGAGTTGGGAGGCGATCGCCTCGAGACCAGCCCGTGCGTCAGCGACCTTCAGCCCCGACCACCAAACGAAATCTTGCAGGGTAGCCGGCCCTCTGCTGGAAAAGTAGCGATTGGCAAGTTCGGCCAAGGCCTGATCGCGCTCCATTCTCTTGGCGTTCGGTGCCCATTCATCGAGCAGAACGAAGGTCTGTTGCTTGTCCCGCATCGGGCCGAAACAAATTGATCCTTCCTGGGCATTTCGCCATAAAAGGTAATAACCACGCTGCCCTGCCGTAGAGATGTTCGCTTGATTCAACAGCGCGAACATTTCCCGACGCGTCAGTTGCTTATCCCCCTGCAGTGCTTCGAAAAAAAGCCTTTTGCTTTGCTGGAACGTCGCCTCGTCCAGTTCGAGGCTTCGCTGTCGCGGCGCGCTGTTGG
>DOBT01000084.1 GCA_003503675.1 Cyanobacteria bacterium UBA8530
GGAAGGCTAACCCGAGGCCGTTCCTACGCTCGCGGCGGCCAAGTGCTCTCCATCGAGATCGGTGCCGGGCGCATCCTGGCAAAGGTGCAGGGTTCTCGGCGGACTCCGTACCAGGTGGAAATCCTGGTCGAGAAGTGGTCGAAAGAGGATGGCCTTCGCCTGGCCAAAAAGCTTTCACCTCTCAGTCTGGCGGCCATGCTGGCCGGTGAGATGCCTGCGGATATCGAGAACGAGGCGGCGAAGATCGGCCTGTCCCTCTTCCCCAAAAAAAGGAAAGACCTGAAGCTGAATTGTTCCTGTCCCGACTGGGGAGATCCCTGCAAGCATGCGGCGGCGGTATGCTGCCTGGTGGCCGAAGCGTTCGACCACGATCCCTTCCTGCTCCTGAGGATGCACGGAGTCGAGCGAGGGATGTTCGTCGGGTCCGTCTCGCGGATCGAAGAGAATCCGGAAGAAACCGGCATCCCCCTCAGTTCGGGCGAGGGTTTCTGGAAAGGCGCCGCCTTGCCGCCAGGGTTCTGGGGCGAAGCCGGAGAACTCGCCCCGCCCAACAAGGTTGCTCCCATCCTCGACCGCCTCGGCGCTTTTCCCTTCTGGCGGGGGGAAGATTTCTACGGCTCCCTGCGGCCAATCTACGAAGAGGCTTCCCAACGGGGGTTGGCGGCCCTAATCCCCTCGTCCCCCCAAGGGGAAGAGGGGTAGGATTCAGGGTTAAAGCGAATACTGCGTGACCACCGCAGAGAATTGTTTACCCGTTTCGGTAAAGTCCATTCTGACCAAACCGACATTGGGGGCGAACCAGCAATAATTCGTGTCGCCATTCAGCTTGTAAGCCACTTTCCAACAACCGATAAACAGGTGACCGGGGGTATTCACGGATTCGTTCGCGATCACCTCGGCCTCTCCCTTGATCGAAGACCAGCGATCCCCAACCTTGGGATGCTGGACCATGAAGGTTTTGCCGCCGGCCAGGATTTCCTCGGCGTTGACCAACATATCCATGCTCCTGGTCTTGGTGATGAAAAGGACGTCGGTGACGATATCCACTTTCGACTGGATGGCCTTGGGAAGGGCCTGGTAAGTGACCACCTTCAACACCATTCCCCCCACGGGAATTCCGATGAAACTAACGCTATAGTGAAAAGAGGTCTTGTCCGAAAAGATCATGAAACCATCGGACGACGGATTCGGATCGGCGGGGTTATCCAGAACAGTGGGGAGGGGCAAGGGTTCCGGTTGCTGAAGCCCCAGATTCGAAGGTGCGAAGATAGAGTCGTTTGGCTTCGCCATGCTACCGAAATTGGCCTTGCAAGAGGTAATCAGCGCCAAAGACAAAATGAGCCCCGCATGGATTTTTTTCAACTCGACAAACCTTCTTCTTCTAAAGGGAGGCGTCATTACTCGCCTCCCTTTATCATTACCTATCCAGAACAGCTATTTTAAAAGTGGCTGTTCCAATAATCAGAGAAACGCTTCAATGCTCCAGAAACACGGTTCATATTGCCGAACAACCTTTGATAAGCATAATTGCTTTCGCTTAGAATCACGACGCCGTTTGCATCGCGGTAATTCGAGATATTTACGCTGAGCCCATTCTCATCCTGGACCAGCTCGCCAACCGCCTTCAAATTCGTGGAAAGGTCGGTCAGGGTGACGTCGGCTCTCCTATTGGTCATCCGTTCCACCTTGACTTGCAGCGGATAGGTGCCATTTTGGTCCGTCACTCGGATTGAGCCGTTGATTTGCACCGCCGGACTCGAGGTTAAAGTGAGATCCAAAAGGATTTCCTTGAGATAGCTTGAAGAGAAGGTAATTGTCCCCTTGAGGCTATTCGGGAAGGAATTCAGGGACTGATCCGAGGTGAATCCGAAAAGGTTCGAAAGCACGGTGAGCACAGTCGAGTCGTTGGTGAAGGTGATGCCGGCGAAATCGCCTGTTACCTTCGTAGCGGTGTTTCCATTCGGGTTTAGGTTGAAATCGACTTTCATCGCCGTACTTTGCAACAAAGATTGGTTCAAAGAGGCGGTATAGGCGATTGGCGAGGTGTAGGTGAAGTGAACCTTTCCGGCAGTCTGATCCCCACTTCCGTTTAGCGGGTGGAATTGCAGACCTAAATATCTTTGGTTCGCAACATCGAGATAATAACCATCAGTGCCGCCGTCTTGCGAATAAGTATAGGCTTTCGTGTCGACGAAAGGCCAACTAGAGGAAACTTTGCGGCTGGCATCGATAACGTTTCTCGCTTCAGTCTGCCATTTCGTAAAGCGAGTTGTCACCTGATCTACGGTCGCCGCTGCACCGCCACCGCCACCACCCGGGGCCGGAGACGGGGTGACTTCGGGGGACGAGGAGACTTCGGGAGACGGGGTGATTACAGGAGACGGGGTGATCACCGGGCTCGGCGTAACCACCGGGCTGGGCGTGATCACCGGGCTCGGGGTGATTTCGGGAGTCGGGGTGATTTCGGGACTCGGCGATTCGATGACCGGAGCCACCGGAGCCTTCGCCACTTCTTCCTTGATGACATCAATCGCCTTGGTGATCGTCTCGAGCACAGCCGGGGTCACGGCGTCCTTGACGACGTCCTGGATCTCCTGGGCGATTTGCTCGCTGGTCTTGTTTTCCGACGAGCTGTTCAGGAAGGCGTCGATTTTATCGACGGTGGTGACCGCAACTTGCATGAGGGCATCGGCCAGGGCGACGACCGCCGGGTTATTCACGAGATTGGCCCTCTGGGCCTCGGCGCCGTTGATGACGACGGCGAAGTCCTTGTTCGCGGCAATGGCCGCCTTCGCGAGGGAGACCCTGTAGGTCGAATAGTAGTCCATCGGCGGCAATTCCCGATCGGGCGGGGGCGTGGACGTCGCATTGCCCTGAGCCGCCGGCCGGCCTACGTCGACCGGCCCGCTGACGAGAATCTTTCCTGCCTCGTTCAGAACGTTCACAACCCCCAGTGTGTTCTGCCGGTTGTCCTTGATCAAGTCGCTGAACTTGAAGGTGATTTCGTAGTGCCCGCTAGAATCGGTCACCGTGGTCTTGAAAATCAGTTTGCCGTTGGCGTCGTTGAAGGTGATCGTGGTGCCAATCGGTGCGAGAACCATTTCGACGCTCTCGGCGGCCACCCGATAATGGCCCGGGGTGGTCAAATGGGCCGGCGTAGTCAGCCTGGGAATGAAGGCCTGTCCTTTGATCTTTTGAACCTGGTTCATCGGACTGACAACGATTCCGGGGCTAGCAATGCTAACCGGTTTATTAGTTGGAATCAAGCTCGGTTTACAAGCGACCACCAGGGTAAACGCGATGAAAGACAGACCGCCCGCGACGAACCTCTTATCCATGTACTTGCACCTTTCTTGCCACGTATTTTTGCAACCAGTCAACGCATTGAAAGGAGCAAAACTAAATGCGGACTTTCAACATTCAATTAGCCTGAGGGGTCTTTTTCAACTTCAAATTACCGTTTCAAACCTCGCCCGCGGTCATCGATAGATCGAGAGCTATTTAAAAACCTCGTTAAATTATATATCCTCTGGCAGTCGATTGCAAGACGAGCTAACGCTCGGCGGATGTGCCGTCTGGAATGTTCCGGCGGTGCTACCGGTTGCAACGAAAGAGCGAGGGTTACTTCATCGAATGTGCCGTGAGACGGCTTCTTCCCGAAGAGCCGCCAGCTTCGATAAATTCTCACCCGCCAAGCGAAAAACCGTCCATTCGTCCATGGGGAGCGCTCCCAAGCTCTTGTAAAAATTTATCGAAGGCTCGTTCCAGTCGAGCACGCTCCATTCCAGCCGTCCGCAGTCCCGTTCGACCGTGAGCTGTGCGAGGCGAAGAAGCAGCGCTTTGCCCAGCCCCTTGCCCCGATGAGCGGGACGCACGAAGAGGTCCTCGAGGTGGATGCCCGGCTTGCCCAGGAAGGTCGAATAGTTGGAAAAAAAGAGGGCGAAGCCCACGACCTCGCTTGCGGCCTCGGCGAGCAGCACCTCGATGAGGGGGGAAGGCCTGAAAAGATGATCCGACAGGGCCGCTTCATCCAAGACGACTTCATGGGAAAGCTTTTCATAATCCGCCAGTTCTCGGATCAAGGAAACGATGATTCCGACGTCCCGTGGAGTGGCGAAACGGATAAAAGTCTGGCTCAATGCGATTCTCCTTGCTCAAAACCCAATGCTCCATCCTAGTGATCCCGAGAGGAGGAATCAACAGGGGGCATAGGATGAGGGAGAAGAAAAGCCATCCGATCATGGCAGAGGGCTTCCTCGATGGGAGGGCGTGATGCGCGTCGCTCATTCTTTTTTTGAGGGGGAAGAAAAGGGCGCTCCGAGGAAATGAACAACGAACCCTGCTGAAAATTTGCTGCGATGGAATGCTGCGAAACTGGAAAGAATCCTGCTGCTTCCCCAGGCGCCCTCTCGACTTTTTTCATCTTAGCCCATGTTACAAAAGTTTACAATCGCTTGACTGTTAAAAATCCCTTAAAGCTCCGTTGCTTCCTACGTAGCATGCGAGCGAGCAATATCTTCTCCTTCTCCGCTTTCAAAGAACCGCTCGCTCCCTGCAATCCTGGCAGCGCCGGGCCTCACAGCCAAGAAAGCGAGGGTTGTTGAAACAACGGAGCAACCGTTGTACCCGGCGAGCATTCGTGCGTATAATCTCGCCGTCAAGCAACAGGTTGGTCGTGGGGTAAAAGACGACAGCTTACGGGTAACAGGAACAAGGTAACCGACACATCCCTACCTCATCCCCCGTCCCTCGTCCGAATATAAGGAGGTACCGGCTGTGCGAACCAAGAATAGCTCCTGGAGCCTCGGTATTGCGGCGACCTTCCTTCTCTCGGCCTGTGCAGGCCCGGTCCCTTCCCCGGCGACTCCTCAGGAACCCATGAACCCACCCGCCGCCATCGATCAGAACAACGTTTATCCCGCTCCGACGGTGAAGACGCCGGACGTGGGCTCCACCATGCTGCCCCAGCCCTCCACCACCCAGGTTTCCCCCATCACTCAAACCACTCAAGCGCCCCAACCCCCCAGCCTGATCCAAAACGGCAGCCTGAGTACCCCTACCGGTGGAGCGGTCAGCCTCGATCAGATGTGGCAGCAACTGCCCACCTCCATCCCGGCGGCCCAGGCCGGCCAATACCTCCAACCCATGACGGGGCAGCTGGCCGCGAATTTCGGCAGCACGGTCCCCGGCGCGGCACCGGGGGTATACCCGGGGTACATGCCCGAGTTGTACAATTACGGGGCCCTCTCCAGCTGCCTCTATTACAATTACAACGGCTTCTACGTTCCCTATCTCCTGGCGAGCGGCGCCTACTACCCGTACGTCTATTCCTCCCTCTACAACCCCCTCCTCCTGAACGCCTGCGTCTATCCCCTCTTCTACGGTTACGGAGGCTTCATCTACCCCTATTATTTCCTGGCGAACGATTACTGCGGAGGCTTCCTCGACGATGAGTGCAACTGGCCACTCTACCGTTCGGGACGCGACTTCGACGTCGACAACGACAGGCGCCATCGCCGCTGGGGAAAACGGGATTTCGACCAGTGGGTGGATCGCCGTCATGACGAAAGAGGGGAAGCTCGGAATAACGACCGCGGGAGCCGCGTCGACAGGGATAACCGGGACAATCGGAACAGCGACGAACCCCGCGTGGGCAGGAACCGGAAAGATGCGGTTTCCCACTCCGATTCCAAGGTGGTGGTAGCCGAGCCTGCCCAAAAAGTAAGGAAAGGCCGGTCGGACAAGAATAATGTCGGCACCCGCAAGGAAAAAAACGCGAAAGCGCATTCGAGGATAAAGAAATCGAGCGACAGTGAGATCGACGAGGAGAGCGAGACTGTCGAGGAAGAAATCTAACCCCCTAGCCCCCTCATCCCCAAACCCCTTCT
>DOBT01000110.1:0-226 GCA_003503675.1 Cyanobacteria bacterium UBA8530
CACGGTTGGCAACAGGGAGTGATCATCAACGGGATCGGCGCCTTGGTGACGGGGATGGTGACGCTCTTGATAGCGGTCACCAAGTTCACCAGCGGGGCCTGGATGATCGTGATCTTGTTGCCCATGTTCGTTTTTCTGTTCCGGGGAATCCGCACACACTACGACAAGGTCAAGAAACAGCTCTTCCTCAAGGAACAGGCCTTGCCGAACTTCCCGCTGCCCCCTT
>DOBT01000110.1:232-14647 GCA_003503675.1 Cyanobacteria bacterium UBA8530
ACAGCATCGAGAGCGAGGCGCAGAAAACCCCCGTGACCATCATCCTGTCGGCCATCGTCCCCAAGCACTGGTGGGAGTACCTCTTGCACAACCAGGACGGATTGAGGCTCCAGGCGGCGCTCTTCTTCCGCCCCAACACCGTTCTCATCGACTACCCCTATCACCTGGAATGACCGGATGGAGTCCCGCCCTCAGCCGGCCCTTGCAATTCGGCCAGGGAAGGGGTATCTTACTCGCTTACCAGCCTTTCTCGATCCGATGAACCGAGGAACACCTCTTTTGAAAAAAATGATCGTCAGGCGAACGTCTTCCGCCGCCCGCTGCTAACCATGCGGGCTTGAGGACCGGGTCTTTTCGAGGCTCCACGTGCTTGGAGCCTTTTGTTGCGCTTGAGCGGAGGTTCTTTCAGGCATGCGTGTTTTGGATATTCTGAATGGTCGCCGGGACGAAAAGGAAGAAGAAGCCAGAGGGAAGCCCTCCCTGAAGAAGGGCTCCCAGACGGGCCACCTGATCGCCTCGGAAGAAGCCAGCGCCCCCAAGGAAGGGTTGCCCGGCCTCATCAAGCAAATGAAGCACGTCCTCATCGGACAGCCGCTTCCCACGGCGGGCTTGATCCACGAGCGCATCGCCAAGCTGCAGGCGCTCGCGGTCTTCGCTTCCGATGCGATTTCCTCGGTGGCCTACGCGCCCGAGGAAATCCTGCTGGTTCTGGCCTTGGCGGGCTCCGCGGCCTTCACCCTCAGCCTGCCCATCGCCATCGCGGTCGTGGCCCTGATAGCCATCGTCACCTATTCCTACCGCCAGACGATTTACCGCTATCCCCAGGGGGGAGGCACCTATCGGGTGACCATGGACAACTTCGGGGACACCGCGGCGCTGTTGGCCGGGTCCTCCCTGATGCTCGGCTACATCCTCACCGCGGCGGTCAGCACCGCGGCGGGAGTCGCCGCCGTGACCTCCGCCTTCCCCGGGCTCTTCTCCATCCGTGTCGAGTTGGCGCTGGTCTCCCTCTTCCTGCTCACCCTGGTCAACCTCAGGGGGGTGAAGGAGTCCGCCACCATTTTCGCCCTGCCGACCTACGTCTTCATTTTTTCCATGCTCGCCATGATAGGGATCGGCCTCTGGAGAATGGTCATGGGACTTCCCCCGGTGGAAGCGGTGGCTTCCCTCCCCAGCGCCGTCATCGCCCCCACTTCGGTTTTCCTGCTCTTGCGGGCCTTCGCCTCGGGCTGTTCGGCCATGACGGGAACGGAGGCCATGGCCGACGGGGTGGCCGCCTTCAAGGAACCCCAGGCCAAAAACGCCGTGGTGACCCTCTTGTGGATGGCGGTCATTCTATCCACCCTCTTCCTGGGCATGGCGATCCTCGCCCAGCACCTCCACATCCTCCCCCGGGAAGGGGAGACCGTGCTCTCCCAACTCGCGCGCGGGGTGGTGGGCCGGGGGCCCTTCTACTTCCTGCTCCAGGGCGCCACCGCCCTCATCCTGTTCCTGGCGGTCAATACCGCCTTCGCCGACTTCCCTCGTTTGGCGAGCTTTCTCGCGGCGGATCGCTTCCTGCCGCGCCAGTTCATCTTCCGCGGCGACCGCCTCGCCTTCTCCACCGGCATCATCGCCCTGGGGGTTCTCGGCGGCCTGCTCCTCCTGGTGGTCCACGCCGACGTCCATCTCCTGATTCCCCTCTATGCCGTCGGGGTCTTCCTTTCCTTCACCTTTTCCCAGAGCGGGATGTTCAAACGCTGGTGGACCTTGAGAGAGCCCGGTTGGCAGCAGGGGATGATCATCAACGGAATCGGCGCCCTGGTGACCGGGATGGTGACGCTCCTGGTCGCCATCACCAAGTTCACCCACGGAGCCTGGATGATCCTCGTCCTGTTGCCCATGTTCGTCATCCTTTTCAAGGGAATCCGCAGCCACTACGATCGGGTCAAGGCCCAGCTCTTCCTCAAGGAGCAGACTTTGCCGAACTTCCCGCTGCCCCCTTCCAAGACCATCATCTTGATTTCGGACGTCAACAAGGCCACCGCCCGGATCCTCCGCTACGCCATGACCCTCTCCTCGGACGTCGTGGCCTTGCACGTCACCGACGACCTCGACGCCGCCCGGAAACTGCGCGAGAAGTGGGTGAAGTACCACATCCGCACCCACCTGACCATCCTGGAGTCGCCCTACCGCTCTTTGGTCTATCCCGTCCTGGCCTATCTCGACAGCATCGAGAGCGAGGCGCAGAAGACCCCGGTGACCATCATCCTTTCGGCCATCGTCCCCAAGCACTGGTGGGAGTACATCCTCCACAACCAGGACGGATTGAGGATCAAGACCGCCCTCTTATTCCGGGCCAACACCGTCGTCATCGACTACCCCTATCACCTGGACTGAATAAAGTCGTTGCTTTTCCGGGCCAGCCGTGGTTTACTAAAGCCGTTAGTAATCATGGGATCCGGGAGAATAGCAAAAAATCTTGGGAAAGGGCGAGGCGAAAAAAATGCGTTCAATCGACCACGATAGAGAAACCGCCGTCTTCCACCCCTTCAAACCGGGGATGAAGAAGCTTTTCGGGGAACTCGAGGCCGAAGTCATGGAAATCGTCTGGCGGGTCCCCGATCGCCTGATCACGGTAAGAGAAGTGCTGGACGAACTGAACAAGAGCAAGGATTACGCCTACACCACCATCATGACGGTGATGTCCAACCTCGCCAAGAAAAGCGTCCTCCTGGTCGAAAAGAATGGCCAGGCTTATTCCTACCGTGCGGCCATGGACAAGGAAAATTACACCCGGACCATGGTGGGGAAAATTATCGATCAGCTGCTCGCCGACTTCTCGGAACCCGTTCTCTCCCATTTCGCCAAGGCCCTGGAGAAGGGCGCTCTGCCCGAAAACCTGGCCGAAAAAATCGAGAAAGCCAAAAAAGAGGAAGCCTAGAGCAATCACCCGATGGGCCGAACACCAACCGTCATTCCCGCGTAGGCGGGAATCCAGGACCAAGGCAATCGTTTATCGCTCTAGGGAAGCCTTCCGACGAACAAGCGATAGACTGTTCAACTTCTTTCTCCGGAAAAACCAAGCTTGAACCGCTAAGCCGGTTTACCTTGGGGTCATGATTTACTTGAATAACGCCGCGACCTCTTTTCCCAAGCCTCCCGAGGTGCTCGATCGCATCCGGGCGGTCCTCGCCGAGCCCGCCTTTTGTCTGGGTCGAGCCGCCGGGAACGGCCCGGATATCCTGATGGACTGCCGAAAGAAGCTGGCCCGCTTGCTGGGCGTCTCGGAGCCGACGCGGATCATCCTGACCCCGGGGACCACCTACGCCCTCAACCTCGCCATCCAGGGCGCTTGTCGGGAGGGTGGGGTCTTGACCACGGCTTTGGAACACAACTCGGTGCTTCGTCCCCTCGAACAGCTTCGGCGAACCTTGGGGCTCGAGGTCGAGATCCTCTCCTACCACGAATCGCTCGATCCCGAAGCCTATAAAAAAAGGTGGAAGCCATCGATCCGGGTGCTGGCGCTCAGCGCGGCCTCCAACGTCAACGGGGCCATGCCGCCCCTGGAGGCGATCGCCGATTTCTGCCGGGAAAGAGACCTGACCTTGATTTTGGATGCGGCCCAGGGGGCGGGCTCGATGCCGATGGACGTCAAGAAGCTGCCCCCGAAGAGCCTGGTCGCCCTGGCGGGACACAAGGGACTTTACGGCCCTCAGGGGACCGGCGCCCTTTACCTCGGGGAAGGCATCGATGACCAAAACCTTCGTCCGCTCATTTTCGGGGGGACCGGGGTCAACAGCGAATCGCCGCTGCAACCGCTCGAATTGCCCCTTCGCTTCGAATCGGGGACCATGAATCTGCCGGGGTTCGCCGGACTGTCCGCCGGATTGGACTTCCTCTTCGAGCGCGGGCTCGCTTCGATCGCCCTCCACAAGGAGCGCCTCATCGAACGCCTCACGGAAGGCCTCAGGGAGATTCCGGGCTTGGCCATCCTCTACCCGCCCCACACCCACAGCCCGGCCGGAGTGCTGGCCTTCACCCTGGAAGATCACTCCCCGAGCGAGATCGGGGATCGCCTCTACGAGGCCGGAATCATCGTTCGGGCGGGCCTGCATTGCGCCCCGCTGATCCACAAGGACCTGGGCTGTCCGGGAGGCAGCGTGCGACTGAGCGTGGGCATTTTCAACCGGGAGGAAGAGATAGATTCAGCCCTGGAAGCGCTCCGGGCCATCCGCAGCGGCTAAAACTAGTCTTTTTCCTTCATGCTCTTGACCAACTTCTCGAAGCCCTCCCGATAGCGGTGCTGGGTTTGGAGCACTCGCTGGATCTGGGTTTCGGTGCAGGCGCTCATCCCGATCAGGATCTTCCCGAGAAGCTCCTGGTCCCGCTCCTGGATGTTGAGCGCCTTCTCCAGATCGGCCTGGGAGATGATCCCCCGATAAATGAGCAACTGGCCGATGCGGATGTCCTGATGAAAATCCTTGAGATAGCGATCGAGGCAGTGGAAGGAGATGGCCCCCATCGAGAAGAGGATTTCCCCGATCCGAAGATAAGGCTTCTCGAGCTGGATCTCGATGGCCCGTTCCAGCACTTCTCTGGTGATGACTTCCTCGGAAACCAGGTGCTCGCCGAAAAGATTCTTGCTCATGCCTTCACCTCAGTTCAGGGGACGGGGGAAGTGAGTGGAACCGTCGGTTTGGAAAACGTAATCGAAGACCACGTCCTCACGGCTCAGCTTCTTGACGAAGAACTTGGCATAGGTCGTCTTCTCGACCGTGGTCGCCTTGCCGTTCTTCTCCTTGGGCGGGATGATCGTCGGGGTGACGAGCTTGATCCAAACGATGTTCCCCGCTTCCAGATTCCAGACCGCCGGGATCTCCGCGGAGTTCGACTCGGTCCAACCCTGGGTGGGAGCGACCTCTTGCGCGTAGAAATCGGTGCCCTTGACCTTCAGGAAGGCGATCGTGTGGAGGTCGGACTGGGTGGCGAGGATGGCATAACCCGGATGGAGGGGATCCTCGGGCGGATTGAACTTGAAACGGAGATGCGCCTGGTATGCGGTGGCCTCGTCACGGGTCTCCCCTTGCAGTGAGAAGGGCAGGGTACCCCAGTAATCGCCGTCCAGACTGCGGAACTTCAACTTGGCGTCTTCCGTGAAAACGATGCTCTCGGGGTATTTCGGACGAACCACCACCTTGACCTCGTAGCGCAGGAAGGGAACGTGATATTCGACGCCCTGCATCGCGGGCTTGCCCTTCGAAAGGTTGTCCAAAAGACGAACGGTCATTTGTTGGTTGTGGGGATAAAGAAAATAGCCGAGGACCAGGGAAAAAAGAAAGCCCAGGAAGAGAAAGACTCTAATTCGCATCATACCTTCATTTCACACGCTTCTCCGTCAGCTCCCCCATCATAAGCCGAGTGGGGAAATAATTGAAGGGGGCGTGGCAAAAGCCGTGCCCCCTTCCAAAAACCGGGGTCAACCCCCGAAGAGAATTTTCAGGACTTCCAAGAGCCCACCCCTATTTTTTTTCGGAGGCTTCGCGGGGGTCTCGACCGGCTTCGCGGGCGTCTNNGGCGGCTCGATCGGCTTCGCGGGCGTCTCCATCTGGTTGGGCAGGAAGTTGTAGCGGCGCACGCCCCAGATCTGGTTCTGGGGACCGAGCCATTTCTGGTAGTCTTCGGTGCCGGGCTTCAATTCGAGGTATTGAATGGGGCTGAGATCGAGGTTCTCCCAGGTTACCGGCTGAACGTCGGGGTTGAGGTTGTCATAGGTCCCGTAGGCCAGGGTGACCGTCTTGTCGTTCTTGTCGACCTTGACGACGTTGACGGTGTGATTGACTTCCCCGTCCCCGTCCCAGTCGTAGAAGAGGATATCACCGGGGCGCAGGTCGGCTATGTCGACTTCTCCGGACTTGTCATGGCCCTCCACGCCGTTGCTGTTGGCGTCGTTGACGTCCTTGGTCCATTCCTTGGCCAGGTTGTCGGCGTGGATGCCGGCTATGAAGACGTTGGGGCCGTTCACGTTGGGCAAGCCGCCGTTATTCCCTGGGGAATAGATGTGCTCCTTGGCGACCACCCCGATGGGGTTCCGGATGCCCTTCTCCTTGGAGAAGTCGATCAGCAGCTTGGCGGCCAAATCGGAACAATCGACCTCGACGCCCGCGTTCTTCATTTCGAGGACGTGCTTATTGACGTAAAGGCTGAATTCGTTGGCGAGCTTGACGCTCCAATTCCCCTTCGAGTCGACTTCGCCTTCGAAGCGATCCGGTTGCGGGACGGGCGCCACCGGTTTTTCGGGTTCGACCTGACTCGCCTCTTCGGTTTTGCCGGGCAGACGGATTACCTGGCCGACACGCAAAACGTTGGGGTTGGGGATGCGGTCCTTGTTCAGGTCCGCGATCTCGCGCCAGCGCTCACCGTTTCCCAGGACCTTCTTGGCGATGGCGTAAAGGGTGTCGCCGGAAGCGACGGTATAGGATGGGCGCGGCGGCGAGGTCGGGGCGACCCGGTTTCGACCATCAACTCTATCTGGCATGATCTTCCTCCAATTCCTCGTCACTCTTACTCGATATCTTGATTATCGGGGGTCGGGGCGAAAACCTGACGTGCTCTTTTAATTCTATTTTAAAAGAAAGGATTCGATCGCGAAGGGCCGCAGGGCGATCTCGAAGAAATCCTCCCCCAAAAATTCCCCTTCCTCCTCCAGGAGGTCGCAGCTGAAAGCACGGAACCCCCTCACCTTCACCCTACTCTCGAGTTTCCGGCCGGTCGGGTTGTAGAGGCGCAGGAGGAGGGAATCCGACCAGGCGGATTTCTTGAGGGCACTCACGACCAGCCTGGAATCCTCGACGAAGAGGCGGTCGGAGGAATCGAAAAAGCCCGCGCCGCGGTGGTTTCCGAAAGGCTGAATCCAGACGGGGTGGAGGAAGAAGTGGGCCTCCTGCTGGATCCCGGCCTCCTCCCACTTTCCGGAGAAGGGAATGATGGCGTATTCGAAGGATTGATAGCCGATGCACTGGGCGTCCGGAGTGGGGAAATGGGGGCCGGCCCCGCCGCCACGGGTACGCAGGTCGTCCCTCGACAGCCAGTCCACCGAACGCAGCAGGGTCAAGGCGAGGAAGTACTCCTCGGAAGCGCACATGGCTTCCACTTCGGGCAGGCCCTTCGCGGCGATCGCCAGTCCCTTCACGGAGTCATCCAGCAAGGAGAAGCCCTGTTGAGCGAAGGTGGGAACGGGCGCCTCCTGCAAGGGAGAAACCGGAAGAAGGGGTTTCTCCTCCAGGGGCTTCTGGAAGAAGATCCCGAAGGCGCCCTCCCGGAAAGCCTGCGGCGCCCCTTTCCCGAAGCCGAAGACGACGCGTAGGCGGTGATCCATGCACTCGTTGGAAAGCTCGGTCTTGATTTCGACCCTTCGCTCCCCCGAACGCAGGGATACATAGCTGAAGATCCGGATCGTCCGGCTTTCCTCCGAGCGTTCCCTTCGGTCCGCCGTAAGCGCGAGGGGAATCTCGATCTCGTAGTCGAGCCTCAATACTCCCCAGTGAGCGGTTTGCCGCATGATCGAACACCCGACCAAGCGGCTTCTTTCCACTTTATCGCTCTCGGGAGGCGAGTAGGTGTACTCGTCCCCGGCGTCGCCGCCGTCGACGAAGAAATGAACGTCTTCGAAAAGCCGGTTCGATTGCTTGTCCCTCAATCGGAGCTGCCCCCTGGAAACGCTCAGGAAAAAATACTCGTTCTCCAGACTGTTTTCAGCGATCCTGACCGTCCCCTCCGGCAAGGCCGTCTCTCCCGAGCGGAGGAAGAGGACGACGGTTCCCATCGGGGGGATCTCGGGCGATAAAAAGGAGATCGCGTACTGCTTCACTTTTTGCCAGTAGGGGACGAAATCGCCGCCGGCCTGAAAGGACTCCTTGGACATGGCCCCTTCCACGAAGCAGGGCAAAGTTTTTCCCTCCAGGTCGAAAAGGGAGACTTCCGCCGCCGCCGTTTCCTCGGGCCAGTCGATCGTCGTCTTCAGCCATTCGCGGCGCGGTCGGGAGGTCGGATTGAAAAGGATGATCCCGGGTTCGGAGGTGTTCGGGGAAAGTTTGAGCAGGTTGCTTTCGACCAGGGTGTTGCCGAGCTGCTGCACCGAGGCGAAGCGGGTATTCATCTCGCGGTGGACCTCATCGACCGAACAGCCGCAGATGCTGTCATGGGGGTGGTTCTGCAAAAGCAGGCGCCAGGCCTCCTCGAGCAGCCCTTCGGGGTAATCCCCGCCCGCCATCTTCACCAGGGCGGAAGTCGGCTCGGCGTAACGCTCGAGCAACCCCTGACAGGCCGCGTTCTGTTGCTTGAGGCTCATCCGGCTGGAAAGGACTCCCTGCAAGAGGTAGGCCTTCGAGGGATAGCGGAGGTTGCCGAAGATTTTCAAACTCGGCTGGAGGTCGGCCCCCTCTATCGGCCCGATGCGGAAAGAATGCCCGGGAAAGTGCTTCGCAACCTCGGCGAGAGTCCCGGGCATCTCGGAAACGGGCGCCAAATGGTCGCTGCCTACCGGGAAAAGGATGTCGGCCTTTCCCTGGAATCGAGCGAGAAAAACCTTGGTTTCTTCGATTCTCTCGGAAAGGCCCTTCTTTTCGAAGAGGGAGACGTTGTGGTAGCCGTCGACCAGATAGTGGGTCGGAATGCTGGTGCCGTCGGGCGCCACCCATTCGAAGGAGGAAGCCTCGATGTCCACGCCGCGCCAGACCACCGCCTGCTGGCAGCCGAAACCGCGCAGGATCTGGGGCATCTGCCCGATGTGGCCGAACATGTCCGGCAGATAGCCGGTTTTCGGTCGCTCCCCGCCCAGGGACAGCGTGATCTTTATTCCCCGGAGGAGATTGCGGATGATCGCCTCGCCCGAAACCAGGAATTCGTCGGGCAGGATGTACCAGGGACCGATCGCGAGCTTCTTCTCCCGGATCAGTTTCTCGAGCCGGGGGCGCATCTCGGGTTTGATGGCCAGGTAATCCTCGACGACGATGGCTTGCCCGTCGAGCATGAAAAAGGGATAAACGTCCTCCTCCAACAAAAAAACGATCCGATCGATGGCGGCGACCAGACGAACGCGGAATTCCTGGAAGGTTCGGTACCACTCGCGGTCCCAGTGGGTATGGGGAAAGACGATGACATCGATCGGTTTCGGCAAAAGCGTGTTCCTCACAATAATGGGGCGACCGCTCCCATTGTAGACCGCCTCCCGGGAACTTCGAAAGGGGAAAAGGAAAGCCCTTGGGGGCTTATCGCACCGGAGGGAACAAATGATTCGAGTGCAGGCTGCCCAGAACCTGGGCGATCTCCTCGAAAAGAGTCTGCGACTGGATCGGTTTCGCCACGTAGCCGTCCATTCCGGCATCCAGGCAGATTTCCCGGTCCCCCTTCATGGCGTTGGCGGTCATGGCCACGATGGCGCAGTGGCCGCCGTCGTTTTTCTCCCTTTCCCGGATGGCCGCGGTCGCCTCCAGGCCGTTGAGGTTGGGCATCATGACGTCCATCAGCACCAGGTCGAAAAAGTTGTTTTGCCACAGCTCGAGGGCTTCTTGGCCGTCCCGGGCGAGGATGACGGCGTGCTCCCTCTTCTCCAGCATGCGGATGGCCATTTTCTGGTTGACCGGGTTGTCCTCGGCCAGGAGAATCTTCAAAGAAGGCAGGAAAAGCTTTTTGTCGCCTTCTCGCGGGGAATGAAAATCGAACGGATTGAGTTCGAAGCGGGCCGTGAAGTGGAAAACCGTCCCTACTCCGATGTCGCTTCGGATCCAGATCCGCCCGCCCATCATCTCGACGAGCTTGGAGGAGATGGTCAACCCCAGCCCCGTTCCCCCATAGCGCCTCGACATCGAGGCATCGGCCTGTTCGAAGGACTCGAAGATCCTTTGTTTTTTTTCTTCGGGGATGCCGATTCCGCTGTCGGTCACGCTGAATTGAACGACCACTTGCCCATCCTTCGAGGAATCCAAGGAAGCCATGACGACCACCTCTCCCTCGGAGGTGAACTTGATGGCGTTGGAGACCAGGTTGACGAGGACCTGGCGCAGGCGCATCGAGTCGCCGATCAGGGAGTCGGGAACCTCGGAGCGGACATACCAGGCGAATTTCAAGCCCTTTTCGGTCGCCAGCGGGAGGAGGGTTCTCAAGCTCGCCACGCAACCCCGCAGGGAGAAGGGAAGGGGATCGAGATCCAGCTTCCCGGCCTCGATCTTGGAGAAGTCGAGCACGTCGTTGATGACCGCACGCAGGGAATCCGTCGAGGTCTTGATCAAATTCAGGTTGTCCCGCTGCTCCTCCGAAAGCTCGGTTTCCAGCGTCATCTCGGTCAAGCCGGTGATGCCGTTCAGGGGGGTGCGGAACTCGTGGCTCATGTTGGCCAAAAACCTGCTCTTGGCGAGGTTGGCCATATCGGCGGCCTCTATGGCTACCCTCATTTCGCGTTCGGATTGCTTGCGCTCGGAAATGTCGGCGAAGGAAGCCATCAGGCAAAGGGGCGAGCCTTGCGCGCCGAAAACGAGGCTGGCGGAAAGCTCGGCCTCGAAGAAGGTATCGTTTTTCCTGCGCAGCTCGACTTCACCGACCCAGCTTCCTTTTTCGCTCAACTCGGAGACCGCCGCGGAAATATCGGCCGCCTCATCGCAAAATTCGGCCATGTGCCTGCCGAGAACCTCGGAGACCGAGGCATAGCCGCACATTCCAAGGAAGGAATGGTTGGCGTAGGTGAGACGTCCTTCCAGATCGGTCATCGCGATGGCGTTCAGGGAAGTGGCGATCGCCATGGCCCCGATCCTCGATTCGTTTTGCTCTTTTCTTTCCGCCTCACGCAGCGCCTTCTCCATTCTCTTGCGCTGCAGGACCACCGAGGCCGCCGTGACGAGGGCCTCGGCGCGGGGCCTTGAAAAGGGGGCCTTTCTTTTCAGGACGACGACGAAGCCGAAAAAGTCCTCCCGCCGAATGATTCCCATGGAATAAGCGGCCTCGATTCCCAATTTTTTCCCGATCGATCTTCGTTCCTTTTCGGAAAGCGTACCGGCGCCGAAGGGGAAAAACGAGGAAATTTCCGAAAAGCCGCCTTTTTTCATTTCTCCGAGGGCCTCGTCGGTCACGAGATAAGAGAAATCGAGCGGATCTTCCCCCATCAGCCCCTGAAAGGGTTCCAAATGGAGATCGAGGCCGGGGACTGCCTGGACACTAAAGCGGCCGGTCTTCTCGTCGCGGGCGAAAACGAAGACATGGGCATCGTTTGCCAATCGCTGCATTTCCCGCGCGATGCACTCGAATATCTCTTGCTCTGTGGAAATTTCGATGAAATCGATCAGAGCACGGGTGAAGTCCAGAAAAGGATCGGATTTTCCGTAATCGTCGGGGTTATTGCTGGAAGTTGGCCGGTCTTTTAAGCCGAACAGACCGGAAATCCTGCGCAACAAGCTCATAAACTCACCCTTGTCCACATCCAAGGCGATACCACGAACGGTACCCAGAACCGGCCGGGCCAAGCTCAAACAGAGGACAATCTTTGAGTGAGGTCCCGTGCTGCGATCCTTTTGATGTCTTCCATGTTCTATCATGCCCATCGATGCTCATGCAATGTCCATCGATGCCAATAAGAGCCATTTCTACAAGGGAAATTACTTGAGACAGAGGTTTTCCAGCACCCGAGAGATTTCTTCGAAAAGGGCTTCCGAAGAGAGCGGTTTCGCCACGTAGCCGTCCATCCCGGCCGCCAGGCATTTCTCCCGGTCCCCCTTCAGGGCGTTGGCGGTCACGGCGACGATGGCGCAGTGGCCGCCGCCGTTTTTCTCGCTCTCCCGAATGGCGGCAGTCGCTTCGAAGCCGTCGAGATTGGGCATCTGGATGTCCATGAGGATCAGGTCGAAAGAATTTTCCCGCCACAGGTCGACGGCTTCTTGCCCGTCCCTGGCCAGAGTGACGGTGTGGTTCCTCTTCGCCAGCATGCGGATGGCCATTTTTTGGTTGATCGTATTGTCCTCGGCCAGGAGGATATTCAAGGATGGAAGGGAAAAGCTCTCGTCGGGACCGCTCACGGGCGAACGCTCGGCGGGATCGAGGGCGAAGCGGGCCGTGAAGTGGAAAGCCGCGCCGTCCCCCAACACGCTGTTCATCCAGATTTGGCCGCCCATCAGCTCGACGAGCCTGGAAGAAATCGCCAAACCCAGGCCCATCCCGCCATAGCGGCGCGACATCGAGGTATCCGCCTGCTCGAAGGACTCGAAGATCAACTGTTTCTTTTCCTCGGGAACGCCGATCCCGCTGTCGGTCACGCTGAAATGCAAGACCGCTTCCTCTTTATCCGCGAAATCCAAAGAAACCTGGACGACCACCGTGCCCTCGGAAGTGAACTTGATGGCGTTGCCGGCCAAATAAACGAGGACCTGGCGCAGACGCAAGGGATCCCCTATCAAGGCGTCGGGAACCTCGGGTTTCACGTACCAGGCGAATTGCAACCCCTTTTCGAAGGACTGGGGCAGCAGGGTCCTCAGGCTTCCGACGCATTCCTGCAGGGAAAAGGGAACGGGGTCGAGATCGAGCTTTCCGGCTTCCATCTTGGAGAAGTCGAGCACGTCGCTGATGACCGTCAGCAGGGAATCCGTGGCATTCTTGATCGATTCGACGTAATCGGACTGCTCCTCGGACAGCTCGGTACCCAGAGCCAGTTCGGTCAAGCCGACGATCCCGTTGAGAGGGGTGCGGATCTCATGGCTCATGTTGGCCAAAAATTCACCCTTGGCCTTGTCGGCGGCATCGGCCAAATCTCTGGCCTGCGCCAACTCGTCCTCGGTGCGTAGGAGCTTCCGGTTTGCTTCTTTCAACGCGACCTGTTGCTGTTTCAAGCGCCATCGAAGCAAGATTCTTTCCATAAAGAGCCTGAAGAAGTCCGAGCCCACCGGAACGACTTCGTGGGGCAGGCCGACGAAGTCGGCGAATTCCCGCAAGAGGTTGCCCGAGAAGGCTCCCGTGTCCAGAAGAGCCACGCTGTCGAAGGTGGAGCGGAGGTTCTCCTGTCCCCCCCATTGCTCGATTTTTTGCCGCCAGCCCATCAACCAACCGGGGGTGACCAGGAAAGCCCGCTTTTCGAGGTAACTATCGATAAGGGCTTTCGGGGCGAGCGAATAAAGGCAAAGATCCAGAGAAGCGAGGCCACTCGATTCGGCGAACCAAGGTTCCTGGGAAGAACAGGAATGCTTGCCCCGGCAGGTCCCGGCGATCCCCTCGATTTCGTTTAAACGGGGTTGGCTGCAAGGCGCCGGAAAGAAGTCGACTTCCACGCCTTCGAAAAATCTCGCCCCCGAGACTTCGCTCATTTCGAAGCGGAAGTTCTCGCAGAACGCGAGGTTGAGGCGCTCAATCATGAGGCATCGCCCTTTCGCCGAGGAGATACGCTTTTCGCCATGCTTCCCTTCCCTTGTCAGACAGGTTCAACACGTAAAGTATACTTTATTTTCACGTACCGGAGGAGAAAACATGCGGTAGGGCGATGACCTAGGGGGTCAGCTCGGGAGTGGCGGGGGCGAAGAGGTACTGCCAGATGCCGCCGGCGATCGCCTTGGCGGCTTGCCCCTGGAATTCCTGATCTTTCAGGATGGCTTCTTCGTTGGGGTTGGAGATGAAGGCGGTTTCAAGGAGAGCGGAGGGAATGAGGCTCGAGCGCAGAACGTACAGGCGAGCTTGCCGCACCCCGCGATCAGGCCGCCCCAGGTCCTCGATCAGGGCGTTGTGAAGAGTCTTGGCCAGGGGAATGCTGCCATCCAGGCGATAGTAACTCTCGGCGCCCGTCGCCTCGCTGCCCGGATAGGAATTGCAGTGAAGGCTCACGAGCATCCTAGCGTTCAGTCCCTCGGCAAAGGTCGACCGGGGCGCCAGATCGACGAACACGTCGCTTTCCCTGGTCAAAACGGAATCGACGTTCAGTTTTTTCAGTTCGTCCTTCAGCTTCAAAGCCAATTCGAGATTGACCTGGCTTTCCCGAAGCCCGGTCGGACCGACGGCACCGGGATCCATGCCCCCGTGTCCCGGATCGATCACGACGAGGGGCAGAACTTTCGGCCTGGGCTGCGGCTTCCAAAGGAAGGTGACGGCATCGTTCTTTTTCTGCTCCTCGACCTCGAAGGGCCCCTCGGGCAACCCGACCTCGAAAAGAACGCTCTCTCCTTCCTGACGATAAGCCAGATTGAGGGTCTCGCCGCAAGGGACCGGGAGAGGTCCTTCGAAGGAGCCCCGAGGAACCCGGATCGAGAGCCGAGGAGGGGCATAGCCATGCGACAACTGATAGGAAAGCGTTTTCCCCTTGGCATTGATCGAGAGACGGGTCGCGCCGAGGCGGTAATTCAGGGAAATCGCCAGGGAAGCAGAAGAGACCGCCGTGGGCGAAAGAACAGGAAGCGGGGAAGGACCGAAAAC
>DOBT01000141.1 GCA_003503675.1 Cyanobacteria bacterium UBA8530
CGCAAGGCTTTGACCGGCTTCAGGCGCGAAGCCAGCAAGGCGGGGTAGGCCGCGGCCAGGGTGGTGACGAAGACACCGAGCAGGAAGTAAGTCAGGAAAGTCGAAGGATTGAAGGCGGAGTAGATCACGTCGCCCAGGCCGATGTTCATGGATTGAACGCCGCTGACCCGGACCCCGACGATGGCGAAGTAGGCGGAGATGCATCCCCCCAAGAGGGTCCCGAAGGCGGCACCCAGGGTGCCAAGGACGCCGCCTTCGCAGAGGAAGAGCCCTACGATCTCGCGCCGGTAGGTCCCCATGGCCATCATGGTCCCGATTTCCCGGGTCCTTTCCGTCACGCTCATCGTCATGGTGTTGACGATGGAGAAGATGGCGATCAGGAACAGGATGGCGCTCATGATGCCTTGGGACGCTTTGGCCATCTTCATCATGCCCATGAGGTCCTTGTTCATCTCCTGCCAGGTCTGGACTTCGTGTCTTCCGAGGGCCTCGACCTTTTGCTGTACGAGAGCGCTATCCGTGCGATTCTTGAGGAAGACGGTGAGTTCGGTGGCCTGGTCCTGCATATACAGGAGATTTTGCGCTTGGTCGAGCGGGATGATGACGGTCGACTCGTCGAATTGGTTGGAGCCCGAGGCGAAGATCCCGGCGATCTTGAGATCCGCCGCGTTCATCCCCCCCTGGGAGGTGTTGGCAATCAAAGTCAGCGTCCCCCCGGTTTTCACCTTCAAATCTTTCGCCAGTTTCTTCCCGACGAGGATCTGGTTGCCGCCCGTGAGGTACTTGCCCTCCACGATCTTCTGGTTGAGGTAGTTGAGCAGGGCTTCCCGATTCGGATCCACGGCCTGGATCCTCATGGCGAGGGTTCGCTCACCGTTGGAGAGCATCGAGCCGAAGCGGATGTGCGGGGCGACGAAATCGACCTCGGGCATCTTCTCGATCTTTTCCAGGAGGGCCATCGGTTGGTCTATGGCCAGGTCCAGGGGCAGGGTGCGCGCCTCCTTGGCGTAGCCCGGTGCCTGGACCTTCATGTGACCCGTCTGGGAACGGATGGTGCTGTCGATCATCTGTTCGAACTCCCCCTGGTAGAAGTTCGAGAGGACTCCCATCCCGGCGATGCCGACGGCGATCACGGACGCGGTCAGCCAAGTTCGGCGCTTGTTGCGGAAGACGTTGCGAACGGCCATTCGCAAGAGCTGCATGGAAACCTCCTTTTTTAGGCCCGATTGCTTGTCGGGGTTGAAAGGAGGTTAGAGCCTTCCGAACGTTTAGTCAATACTGAACGTACAGAATATACAATCGCTCAATGATTCGTTTTTCATTCGAGGTGGTAGGGGTAGTCGATGAGCACGGTGTTGGGGCGGAAGAAGAGGGCGGTCTTGATCCTCAACCCGTCCTGGTTGTGGAGGAGATATTCCCACCAGTGCCGAGGAACGATGGCCGAAAGGATGATGGTCACCGGAGTTCTCTGCGCTTCGCTCTCGATGCTGTCCAGGTAGGCCAGGACGGGGTAGACCAGAGAGCGGTAGGGGGACTCCAGGATGGTCAGGTGGGTGCGGATGTGGTACTTCACCCACTTCTCGCGCAGTTTCCGGGCGGCGTCGAGGTCGTCGGTGACGTGCAAGGCCACGACGTCCGTCGAGAGGGTCATGGCGTAGCGGAGGATCCGGGCGGTGGCCTTGTTGACGTCCGAGATCAAAACGATGGTCTTGGAGGGGGGCAGCGGAAAGTTCGGCAAAGCCTGTTCCTTGAGGAGGAGCTGGCTTTTGACCTTGTCGTAGTGTTTGCGGATTCCCTTGAAGAGCAAGACGAACAACGGCAACAGAACGGCGATCATCCAGGCCCCGTGGGTGAATTTGGTGACCAGGATGATCAGCGCGACCGCCCCCGTCACCAGGGCCCCGAAGCCGTTGACGACCATCTTGCCTCGCCACCCGGGTTCTCTTCTGGTCCACCAGCGCTTGAACATTCCGCTCTGGGAAAAGGTGAAGGCCATGAAGACCCCGACGGCGTAGAGGGGGATCAGGTTGTGGACGTCGGCGTGGACCAGGAAGATGAGGATCCCGGCGAGAGAGCCCAGGGCGATGATGCCGGTGGAGAAGGCCAGGCGATCGCCCCGGAAGATGAATTGCCTGGGCAAGAAACGGTCCACCGCCAAGAAACTCGCCAAACGAGGGAAGTCGGCGAAGGAGGTGTTGACGGCCAGGAACAGGATGAGGGCCGTGGCGGCCTGGAGGAGGTAATAGAAGAATCCCCTTCCCGCGATGCCTCGCACCAACTGGGAGAGCACCGTTTCCCCCTCCTTGGGCAGGATGTGGAAGTATTGGGACAGCACTCCCATGCCGAGGAAGATCGTGGTCAGGATGATAGCCATCCACAAGAGGGTGGTGGCGGCGTTCTTGGCTTGGGGATCCTTGAAGGCCGGGACCCCGTCGGCCACGGCCTCCGTCCCCGTCAGGGCCGAACAACCCGAGGAGAAGGCCCTGAGGATGAGGAAGAGGGAAAGGGGCGCGACCGCCGTCGGGGCGACCGCCGAAACGGCTTCCACCGGGGGCAATCCCTGGGACATGCGCCAGAACCCCATCCCTAGCAGGACGAACATGGAGAAGATGAAGACGTAGGTCGGCACCGCGAAGATGGTCGCGGACTCCCGGACCCCTCGCAGGTTGACCACGGTGAGCAGCAAGAGGGCCACCAGAGCCAACTCGACCCGGATGGAATGAAGCGAGGGGAAAGCGGAGGTCACTGCGGCGACCCCCGCCGAGGTACTCACCGCGGCGGTCAGGACGTAGTCGATCATGAGGGAAGCCCCCGCCACCAGGGCCGCGGTGTCCCCGAAGTTGTCCATGGTGACCCGGTAGGTCCCCCCGCCCTGGGGATAGCAATGGATGGTTTGGCGGTAGGAATAAGCGACGATGGCTATCAGGGCCACGATGGCGATGGTGATCGGGAGATTGGCGGAGAGGGCCGCGGCGCCGCCCGCCACCAGGACCAGCAGGATTTCCTCGGTCGCGTAGGCCACCGAGGAAATCGCANNCAACCCGGCCGAGGGAAGCGGTTGTCCGATGAAGACGTGCTTCATCTGGGTGATGATCCCGGCGAATCCCGCTTGAGGTTCGCTCGCGGCCTCGCTCGCGATCAGGTGTCCCGTTTGGGCTCCCTTTTTGAAAAAGGGGCGATGCTCTGTCGGCTCTTCTTTGGGACGGCCGAACTTGTGAAACTCCATCGGTACTTTTTTCCCTTCCAGAATGGCTTCAAACAGAGAATCATCGGCGAGGACAAAAGGGCTTTTCGAGGGTCGAAATCTAATCGAAATCCTCGCCGAGATCGAGAGGCCATTTTCAGGGAAAAGCTGGAAGGATCTTGGATTATTAACAAAATCTTAGCAGTTACGAGCTTTTTTCTTCGATGTCTTAACGGTTTCTTGGCAACGCTCCCTCGATTTCTGGAAGAGGCTCCGACTAGGTGGCCCTCTTGTCAAAACCTTTACAGCCAGCACGTCGATCTTGGCGGCGTCTTCACATCGCAAGCGTTAGAATCCTCAAAGTCCTGATAAAGCCGAGTGGAGGATACGATGACTATCAGCATCGATGTGATCGCTTTTCTAATTTTCTTCCTGGGGCTGATGGGCGTATTTTTTTGGATCCGTTGGACACAACTCGTCCATCCGGATTCGGAAGGATTCGCCGAAACAAAGGGGAGTTCTCGCATCATCGAGAAATAATTCCGATTTCCCCTTTTTGCCTGCTCGATCCCCCCCAGACCGAATGCCGGTCTGCCCTCGCTCAAAAATTCGCCTTTTCCGCAAATCTGGCTATTGGGCTTTTTCCTTGATAGGATGGGGCCTATGCGACATTTCTCTTCCAAAAGGACGCGCGGGGTATTACCTGCGCTCTTGTACATCCTCCTCGCCACGGGGATCTTCATGCCGGGGCGCGAAATCTTCGCCAGGGGCCAGTGGGCGCTTCTCTATCTCCTGATCATCGTCCTGGTCGCGACCCGAAGCGGAGTGCTTGCCGCCCTCGCCGCCGCCGTCATGGCCTTTCTTTCCTGGAATTTCTTCTTACTGCCGCCTTTCCACAGCTTCACGGTCTTCGATCCGAGAGACTGGCTCTCCCTCATCATCTTTCTGGTGGTCGGGGCGATCATCGGGCTGCAAACCGGTAGGATGCGGGAACGAGAGGCGGCGGCAATGGCACGAGAGCGCGAGACGGCGTTGTTCAACAAGCTCAGCATCCATCTCGTTTCCATCCCCTCCACCCGGATCATGGCCGAAAGGCTGTTGCGCGAACTCCTGGACATCACCGGAGCGCGAATAGCCACCCTGTTCTTGCCCGAAGCCAAGGGGGAAATATCGACCTACCTCAGGGAAGCCGGTCCCGGCGAAGAGAATGACCCGATTTCCCTCGCCTTCGCACGAATGATCTTCCAGGAGCACCAATCCCAGGTCATGCGCATCGGCGATCGCCCGGATCTCTATCTTCCGCTCCAGACCACCACGGGTAGCGAAGGGATCCTGCATGTCGCCGGACACGGGGACGGAAGTCCTTATTCTTCCCATGAAGAGAGCATCCTGGTCTCGATCGCGAACCTGGCGGCGACCTTCCTGGAACGCCAACGCCTGCAGTTGGCGGCCAGTCAGGCTGAGGCCCTGAGGGAAGGTGAGCGATTGAAGTCAACCCTTATTTCCTCGGTTTCCCATGAACTGAAGACGCCTTTGTCCGCGATGACCGCCACGGTGACCAACCTCTTGGCGGAGGACATCGTTTGGGAAACGGAGAGCCTGCGTCCGGAAATCGAGGCGATCCAGCGCAACCTGGGACGGCTGAACGGCAGCATCGGCTCTCTGCTCGATCTTTCTCGCCTGGAGGCGGACGCCTGGGAAACGCAACGCTTGCCTTACGAGATGGGAGAAATCCTGGCCACCGCCATTCACGACCTTGCGAAAAATCAAAGGGAGCGCCTGGTATTCGATTTTTCCGATGACCTGACGCTGTTCGTGGACTTCCAGCAATGGACCCGCGTCTTCCGTCATCTGATCGAAAACGCCCTGGATTACAGTCCCCCGGGCACCCCCGTCATCATCGGGGGGAGCCAGGAAGAGGCTTCGACCCGCATTTGGGTCGAAGACCAAGGGCCGGGGGTCCCCCCGGAGGAAAGAGAGTTGGTCTTCAAGAAGTTTTACCGCGGTGAGGCCGCCGCTTTGGTAAAATCTGGCAGTGGACTCGGCTTGGCCATCGCCGAGGAGATCGTCGACTTCCATGGAGGAAGCATATGGGCCGAAAGCGTTTCCCCAACGGGGGCCCGCTTCTCGATCACCTTGCCGAAAGAAAGAAATGAGCATCTCTGAAAAAAGTGCCACCATCCTGGTGGTCGATGACGAAGAGCAGATCCGAAGGGCGCTGAAGAGCATCCTGACGATCCGCAAATACCGCGTCATCCTCGCCTCCAGCGGAGAAGAAGCCCTGGACAGGGCGATCGATCACCCGCCCGATCTGGTGATCCTCGACCTCTCCCTGCCGGGAATCGGCGGAGTGGAGGTCTGCCGCGAGCTGAGGACCTGGTCGAACTCCCCCATCCTGATCCTTTCCGTGAAGAGCAACGACGCCGACAAGATCTCCGCCCTCGACTCCGGCGCCGACGATTACCTGACCAA